>JADZBO010000108.1 GCA_020851995.1 Burkholderiaceae bacterium | reverse complement strand
TTCTGCGCGTGCGATACAGGATTGCGCAAGGGGGCAGGCAGCACAGCCCGGTGCGCTTCGCGTGCAGACCGTGGCCCCCAGGTCCATCAGGCCCTGGGTATAGGATGCCATCGTGTCGGGATCGTGGCGGCAGGCGGCCTGAGTCGGCAGCAAAGACTGCGCTAAATCCCAGAGGCGGGTTAGGGTGGCTGCTGCCCCCGGATCAGCGTCGATGGCGAAGTGACGACTCAACACCCTGCGCACATTGCCGTCAAGGATCGGCGCACGCTCGCCAGCGCAGAACGCGGCGATCGCGCCAGCGGTGCTGCGGCCGATTCCCGGCAGCGTGGCAAGATCGACTGCACGCGCTGGAAACCGACCCTGCCAGTCACGCATGACTGCCTGTGCGCAGGCGTGTAGGTTGCGTGCCCGTGCGTAGTATCCGAGGCCAGCCCAGTGGGCCATCACGTCACCGGTTGGCGCCGTTGCGAGCGTGGCCACATCTGGGAATCGCGCCACGAAACGTTCGTAATAGGGGATCACGGCGGACACTTGCGTTTGTTGCAGCATGATCTCGGAAAGCCAGACCTTGTAGGGGTCGCGGGTCTGCTGCCAGGGGAGCTGGTGTCGGCCGTGAATGCGTTGCCAGGCGATGATGCGGGATGCGAAATTCATGGCATCCATTATGCCCTCGGCGACAAACTTGCCCGAACGCGTGCCTTGCGGTTAAAAGAGACGGCATGGTGTCGTGCGGTGTGCCCGCCGCCGCCAGCCATTGACGGGCTTGCCGGGGACGCTCCACAAGAGCGGCTGCCGGTGTGTTGCCCGGTTGATAACGCCCACGAGGAGACCAGATCGATGAATGCCCCCTTCACGCCGGAACAGTTGCAGGCTCTGAATACTGCGCGTCTTGAGGATCGCTATGAGCTGAGGTCGGGTCGGGCCTGGTTGAGCGGTGTGCACGCCCTGGTGCGGCTGCCGATGAACCAGCGTATGCGCGACGAACGCGCCGGACTGAACACCGGCGGGTTTGTCTCCGGCTATCGCGGCTCGCCCCTTGGGAGCCTGGACCAGAGCCTCTGGAAGGCCTCTGCGCAACTGGCCGCGCACCACGTGGTGTTCCGGCCTGGTGTGAACGAGGATCTGGCCGCGACCGCAGTATGGGGGACGCAACAGGTCAATCTTTTTCCGGGCGCACGGTACGACGGTGTCTTTGGCATGTGGTACGGCAAGGGACCTGGTGTCGACCGTTGCGGCGATGTGTTCAAGCATGCCAACGCTGCGGGTACCGCGCTTCATGGCGGCGTTCTGGCGGTCGCAGGCGACGACCATCCGGCCAAGTCGTCGACGCTGCCCCACCAGAGCGACCATATCCTCAAGGCATGCATGATGCCGGTGCTGTTTCCGGCCACCGTGCAGGAAATCCTGGATTTCGGATTGCTGGGATGGGCAATGAGCCGCTACGCCGGCGTGTGGGTGGGACTCAAGTGCATCACCGATATCGTTGAAGCTTCAGCCTCGGTTGAGGTCGATCCCGAGCGTACGCGGATTGCCCTGCCAGAGGATTTCATCCTCCCGCCTGACGGCCTCAATATCCGGCTGGGTGACGCGCCGCTGGCGCAGGAGGCGCGGCTGTTGGACTACAAACTCTACGCTGCGCTGGCTTTTGCGCGGGCCAACAACCTGAATCACCAGCTGTGGCACGTGCCGGATGGCGACGCACGCATCGGACTTGTCACCTCGGGCAAGGCACACCTCGATACCTTGCAGGCGCTTGCCGATCTCGGCCTGACGCCCGCTGTCTGCCAGAGAATCGGACTGCGCGTGCTCAAGGTCGGGATGGTGTGGCCGATGGAGTCGGCTAGTTTGCAGACTTTCGCCGAAAACCTCGACGATATCCTCGTGATCGAGGAAAAGCGGCAGGTGCTGGAATACCAGGTCAAGGAGGAGCTTTTCGGCTGGATCGGGCGAGGCAAGAAAATTCCGCGCGTATCCGGCAAGTTCGACGAACAGGATGGTGGCGAATGGGCGTTGCCACAGGGCCGGTGGCTACTGCCCGCGCATTACGAGTTTTCGCCATCGATCGTGGCGCGCGCGATCGGCATGCGGCTGCTGCGGTTCGCGCTTCCTGACAATGTTCGCGCGGGAATTGAGTCCCGTCTGGCCTGGATCGAAGCGCGCAACCGCGAACTTGCCCAGCCGCGCGTGGTGACCGAGCGCAAGCCGTGGTTCTGTTCGGGCTGTCCGCACAACACCTCGACGCGTATTCCGGAGGGGTCGCGCGGGATGGCCGGAATCGGCTGCCATTACATGGTGCGTTGGATGGGGCGCAACACGGAAGTGTTCACGCAAATGGGCGGCGAGGGCGCACCGTGGATCGGTCAATCCCCGTTTACCAGCGAGTCACACGTTTTTGCGAATCTGGGTGATGGCACTTACTACCACTCCGGTTTGCTTGCAATACGGGCTGCTGTCGCGGCCAAGGTCAATATGACCTACAAGATTTTGTTCAACGACGCCGTCGCGATGACCGGCGGCCAGCCGGTGGACGGCCCGTTGACGGTGCCGATGATCGCGAAGCAGGTTGCGGCGGAGGGCGTCGGCAAGGTGGTGGTGGTGACCGACGATCCCGGCAAATATGAAGGGGTCACCGACCTGCCGGCTGGCGTCGATGTTCTGCATCGCGATGCACTTGAGCGGGTGCAGACCGGGTTGCGCGAGGTCAGTGGCGTCTCTGTCCTCATTTACGACCAGACTTGCGCAACCGAAAAGCGCCGCCGGCGCAAGCGCAATACGTCTCCTGATCCGGCCCGGCGCGTCATAATCAACGACCGGGTGTGTGAAGGCTGCGGCGATTGTTCGCAAAAATCCAACTGCCTGTCGGTCGAACCGCTCGATACGGAGTTCGGGCGCAAGCGCACGATCAATCAATCCAGCTGCAACAAGGATTTCTCTTGCCTGAACGGCTTCTGCCCAAGCTTTGTGACCGTAGAGGGTGGCAAACTGCGTGCTCCCCGGCGCGCGGAGGGATCCGGACTGGATGCTGCATCGATACCTGCGCCGGCGTTGCCAGCGCTCGGTGGCGAGTACGGGATTTTCGTCGCCGGCGTCGGCGGCACGGGCGTGGTGACCATCGGCCAGTTGCTTGGTGTTGCCGCACACATCGAGGGCAAATCAGGGTCGGTACTGGACATGGCAGGCCTCGCGCAGAAAGGCGGTGCGGTCTTTTCCCACGCGATCATCGCGCCAGGTGGCGAAGAGATCCGCAACACCCGCATCGCCATGGGCGACGCCGACCTTGTGCTCTGTGGCGATCTGGTCGTTGGATCTTCGCCCGAAGCGCTTGCACGCATGCGGGCCGGACGCACGCGCGCGCTGCTCAATTCCGATGTGGCACCCACCGCTGCGTTTATCGGTAACCCGGACTGGAAGCTGCCGGGCGGCGACTTGCGTCATGATCTTGACAGGGCTTGCGGGGAAGGCCGCGTCGAGTCGGTGGATGCCACCGAGCTTGCAGTCCGGTTGCTCGGTGATGCGGTTTACGCGAATCCGATCATGATTGGATTCGCCTGGCAGCGGGGATGGTTGCCATTGCAACGGGAATCTCTCGAACGGGCGATGACCCTGAATGGTGTTCAGGTCGAAAAGAATCTTGAGGCGTTCCAGTGGGGACGCCGCGCCGCCCACGATCCGGCATGGCTGCACCGCCTGCTTCATCCGGGGCGCGATTCGGACGCCCCCGATGGCGAGTCGTCCGCTGTGATTGCGTTGCGCCGCCCCGAAGCCGAACTGGAGCGATTGCGCGCACACCGCACTGCTGAACTGCGCAAATACCAGAACGCCGGTTACGCGGCACGCTATGCGATGTTCGTTGACCGTGTGGTCGAGGCCGAGCAGCGCGCGACCGGCACGACCCGCCTGGCCACGGCGGTTGCGCGCTACCTTTACAAACTCATGGCCTACAAGGATGAGTACGAGGTCGCGCGACTGTACTCCGACGGGGAATTCCTCCGGTCGATTGCCGAGCGCTTCGAGGGAGACTGGTCGCTGCGGCTTTACCTTGCGCCCCCCCTGTTTGCCCGCAAGGACGACAAGGGGCAGCTGATCAAACAGCCCTACGGCGCCAGAACGCTCAAGGCATTCAGGATCCTCGCGGCGCTGCGAGGACTCCGGGGCACCTGGCTGGATCCTTTCGGGCGCACGGCAGAGCGACGCGCCGAGCGCGCACTGATCGAGGAATATTTTCAGACCATTGAACGTCTTTTACCGAACCTGAACCCGCGCACGCTGCATGCCGCAGTGCGCGTGGCCAGTGTCCCGGAGGAGATTCGCGGCTACGGGCATGTCAAGGAAGCTTCGATGCAAAAGGCAGCGGCGCTGCGCGCGCAGGCGCTTGAGGAGTTTGAGACAGCGCGCCGCGATCCGGTCGACAGCGTTGCGGCTTGAATCGCGCCAGAGGCTACATGGCTAGAAGCGGGTATTGCGCGACACCGACCAGCGCGCCGACAGTGCGCCGAGGACTGCAACACCGATGACCGCCACACCCAGCGTCGTCGCGGGGGGCAAGTGCAGTGCAAACTCGGAGTCGTAACTGCGGGCGAGGCTGGCTAACGCGTTGTTGAGCGGGATCAGGGCGAGCCGTGCGATTACGATCGCGATCAGCGTCGCCACGCTGCCGGTCATCGCGCCAAGATACAGGAAAGGCCGACGCACAAAACCTTCGGTGGCACCGACCAGACGCGCGACAGCGATTTCTTCGCGCTGCGAAAGCGCCTGCATGCGAACCGTAT
Organism: Burkholderiaceae bacterium; assembly: GCA_020851995.1. Classification (GTDB taxonomy): domain Bacteria; phylum Pseudomonadota; class Gammaproteobacteria; order Burkholderiales; family Burkholderiaceae_B; genus Zwartia. The sequence continues at coordinate 29,563 of JADZBO010000108.1, read as the reverse complement.
TGAAGACCGTTGCCAGCACGACCAGCGCGACGCTGGCCGCCAGCAGCAGCAAACCGATACGCGCAAAGCGCAAGAGCGCTTCCAGGCGCTGTACCCAGGCACTGTCCAGTTGCACAAGATCAACGCCGGTCCACTTGCGCCAGCTCTGGGCGAGCGTGTTAGCGCGCACCGCGAGGTCGTCCCCGGGGGCAAGGGTTACGACCACGGCGTCGGGCAGAGGGTTGCCCGGAAGCACCTTAAGTGCCTGCTCCCATGCCGGGTTCGAGCGCAGATCGGCAAGCGCACGATCCTTGGGAATGACACGCACAGCCTCGATTTGACCAGTGTGCTCTTTGCGAATGCGGGTGGCGATCTGCTCGGCCAGGCCGGCAGCGGCATCGCGCTTGAGAAACAGCGTGAGCTCTGGCGTGACCGAGACCTGACGCGCGACGGGCTGAACGGAAATCAGCAGCGCCGCACCGAGTATCGGTAACGACAGGGCCAGGGCGATGACCAGGACGTTGGCCAGCGACGAAAACGGCTGTGCAGCCAGTCGCCGCAGCGCTACCAGCAGCGCGTAGCGGTGGTGCCGAATCCAGCTGTTCATGCGCTTCTCCCGGTGGGGAGGTCGCCGGCGTGCCCGGAAGGTTTCGGGCTGCCAGACCGGGCGTGATGTTCACCGAGATCGCTGAACCGGCCGGGTTCGATCCGGAAGGTCCTGCTCGCGTAGTCTGCGAGCAGCGGTTCGTCGTGGGATGCGATCAGTGTGGTGACGCCAACCCGGTTGAAGTCCCGAAAGACGCTCATGATGCGACGTGCCGTCGCCTGGTCGAGATTGGCGGTTGGTTCGTCTGCGATCAGGATGGCGGGTCGGTTGACGATCGCCCGTGCGATGGCAAGGCGTTGTTGCTCACCCCCCGAGAGTTCAATGGGATTGGCGTTTTCGTGCGCCGACAGGCCGACTTTGTCGAGCGCCGCGCGGGCGCGGGCCTGGGCCTGGTCAGGTGCGAGGCCGGTGACGGCCAGGGGCAGGAGGACGTTGGCGATGGCGCTGCGGTCATAGAGCAGGTGGGTATCCTGCAGTATGACACCCACGGCGCGTCGCAGGTAGGGTCGCGCTCTGGCGGGAATCTGATCAAGGCGCTGGCCGTTGACCTGAATGGTCCCTCGCGTGCACGGCTCAAGGCCGCCAATCATCTTCAGAAGCGTGGATTTGCCGGCACCGGACGGGCCGGAAACCAGGACGAACTCACCCGCCGACACCCGGAAACTGATGTCTGAAAGGATGTTTCGGCCGTGGCCATAAGATTTAAAGACGTGCTGGAATTCAATCATGGCGTTTTTGGGCTGATGCGCAATAGTAACGCTGTCCGCCTGTGCCGATGTAAGCTGAATTGCGCAACGCGGCGCGTTGTAAAGCCGGTGAATGGCGTATTGACTGCGAGGGATATCCCTCATACAGTCGGGCTAAACGCACGGCTACCATCTGTAGCTCGGTGGGGTCGCCTGGACGGCGCACCCGGAACCCTTGTCTTGCAGCCGATTTGAGTCGGCTGTTTCCTGAAATGACCGGAGAATATCCAATGAAAGCACTCAAACTCGCAGCACTCGGCGCTGCCCTGCTCGCCGCCAGTACGGTGGCGCAGGCGGGCCAGACGTTAGATGCCGTCAAGAAGAAAGGTTTCGTGCAGTGCGGCGTGTCGACCGGGGTCGCCGGTTTTTCGGCCGCAGACAGCAAGGGGCAGTGGAAGGGCCTTGACGTCGATATGTGCCGTGCAATTGCGGCAACCCTGTTTGGCGATGCGTCCAAGTTCAAAGTCACTCCCCTCACGGCGCAGCAACGCTTCACCGCACTGCAGTCAGGCGAAATCGACGTTCTGACCCGGAACACCACCCAGACTCTGACCCGCGACACCACACAGGGGATGATCGGAGCGGGCGTGAATTTTTATGACAGCCAGGGCGTGATCGTTCGCAAGGATCTCAATATCAAAAGCGCGAAGGAGCTTAATGGCGCCACCCTGTGCGTGCAGCCTGGCACCACGACCGAACTCAATCTGGCCGACTGGTTCCGTGCCAACAAGATCGAGTTCAAGCCCGTCGTGATCGAAAAGCTTGACGAAGTGGTCGGTGCCTTCGTCTCCGGACGCTGCGACGCCTACACGACGGACAAGTCGGGCCTGGCCGCTGCCCGTTCGACGATGCAGAATCCGGACAACTACATCATTCTCCCCGAGGATTTCTCCAAGGAGCCCCTTGGCCCCATGGTTCGTCAGGGCGACGAGCAATGGTTCAACGTCGTGCGCTGGACGCTGTTTGCGATGCTCGAGCTTGAGGAATATGGCGTCACGTCGGCTAACGTCGACGACATGCTCAAGAGCAGTAATCCTAACGTGCAGCGTATCCTGGGCGTGACGCCCGGCATGGGCAAAAACCTGGGCGTTGACGAAAAGTGGGGCTACAACATTGCCAAGCAGGTCGGCAACTATGGCGAGAGCTTCGAGCGCAACGTGGGTGCCAATAGCCCCCTTAAGTTGCCCCGCGGCCTGAACCAGCAATGGACCAAGGGCGGGATCATGTATGGCTGGCCGATTCGCTAACCTCCTGTGATCAAGTCAGGGCGATCAGTGTTGGCTGATCGCCCGTCTTTTGCCTGATCTGCTCATGACGAAACCGACAACCGGCACTCCGCGCCCACGGCGACTGGCCTGGTCCGATCCCGCCGTGCGGTCGATCATCTACCAGGTGGTGGCGTTGTGCGCCGTCGGCGGCGTGGTCTGGTTTCTGGTCCACAACACGCTGCATAATCTCGCAGTGCGGAATATTGCCTCTGGGTTCGGGTTTCTGTCTCGCGAGGCAGGCTTCGCCATCGGCGAAAACATGATTTCGTACTCTCCCGCCGACACCTATGGCAGGGCGCTCACGGTCGGGATCCTGAACACGTTGCGCGCGGCGGTCTTCGGCATTGTGTTTGCGACAATTTTAGGCACGATCATCGGCATCGCGCGCCTGTCCAGGAACTGGCTTGTCAGTCGCCTGGCCCGTATCTATGTCGAAGTGATGCGCAACATTCCCCTGTTGCTGCAGCTTTTTTTCTGGTACGCGATCATCTCCGAGACGATGCCGGGTCCGCGCCAGGCACTCAAACCATTGCCGGGCGTTTTTGTTTCCAATCGCGGCATCAAGATGCCCTGGCTGGTGGGCGATGGTCTGGAGTGGATGCTGGGCGGGCTGGTGCTGGCCATTGTTGCGAGTGTCGTGATCGCGCGCTGGGCACGCCGTCGGCAGGATAAAACCGGCCAGACCTTTCCCGTTCTGGGTGTGTCCGCCGTCCTGGTGCTGGCGCTGCCCGGGCTGACCATGCTGGCGGGCGGCGGCACGCTGACCCCCGACATCCCGGTGCTCAAAGGATTTAACTTCGTCGGTGGCGTCACTCTGTCGCCAGAGTTCGCGGCGCTGCTGATCGGTCTCGTCGTCTATACGTCTGCCTTTATCGCCGAGGTGGTGCGCTCTGGCATCCAGTCGGTGAATCATGGTCAGTGGGAGGCCGCGGAGGCGCTTGGCCTGAGCAACCCGAGGGTGTTACGCCTGGTCGTACTGCCGCAGGCACTGCGGGTGATTATCCCGCCGATGACGAGCCAGTATCTGAATATCACCAAGAACAGTTCGCTGGCGGTCGCCATCGGCTATCCCGACATCGTGTCTGTGGTGAATACGACGCTCAATCAGACCGGCCAGACGATCGAAGGCATCATGATCATCATGGCCGCATACCTGACCGTGAGCCTTTCGATCTCGTTTTTCATGAACTGGTACAACAAGCGCATCGCGCTGGTGGAGCGCTGACATGGCGTCGGTCGATCACCCTGCCCAACCGGCGGAGCAACAAGCCCCGAACAAGAGCATTTCCGCCTGGGCCTGGGCGCGCGCGCAGTTGTTTTCGTCGCCATTCAACACGTTGCTGACGATGCTGTCGGTCTGGCTCCTGCTGGCGACGGTGCCGGCGATGATCGAGTGGCTGTTCATCAAGTCGACCGTAAACGCGACCAGCGCACAGGATTGCCGCGGCACTGGCGGCGCCTGTTGGGCCTTCATCATCGAAAAGCACCGGCTCATTCTGTTTGGCCTGTATCCGTACGACGAACAATGGCGGCCGCTGTTGGCCACGCTGCTCTTGCTGGCTGTCATCATCATGAGCGGCAACCGCAAGTTCTGGCATCCATGGCTCGCACTGCTCTGGGTGGTGACGCTGACTGCTGTCGGCGTGCTCATGTGGGGTGGTGTCCTCGGGCTTACGTATGTTGAAAACAGCCTTTGGGGCGGACTACCGCTGACGCTGATCCTGTCGACCTTCGGCGTTGCTTTCGCGTTTCCGATCGGCGTGCTGCTTGCGCTTGGGCGTCGATCGCACATGCCCGCCATCAAGTCGATTTGCATCGTCTACATCGAACTGATCCGGGGCGTGCCGCTGATCAGTCTGCTGTTCATGTCGGCCGTCATGTTGCCTCTGTTTTTGCCCGAAGGCATGTCGGTCGACAAACTCCTGCGCGCCCAGATTGCCATCATTCTTTTTGCGGCAGCCTACATCGCCGAAACCGTGCGCGGGGGATTGCAGGCCATACCAAAAGGGCAGTACGAGGGAGCCGACTCCATCGGGCTGACCTATTGGCAAATGATGCGCCTGGTGATCCTTCCCCAGGCGCTGAAGATTGTGATCCCGCCGATGGTGGGGATCTTCATTGCAATGTTCAAGGATACGTCGCTGGTCGTGATCATCGGCATCTTCGACCTGACGCAGGCTGCCAAGGCCGCGCTGGCCGATCAGGCCTGGCGCGGGTTCAGCACCGAGGTGTATGTGTTCATCTCGCTCATTTACTTTGGCTTCTGCTATTCGATGTCCAAGTACAGCCAGTCGCTCGAAAGGCGTCTGGCCACGGACCATCAGCGCTAGACCTGGAGATACGCATGGCGGACGCCATCATACAAATGAAGGACGTCAACAAGTGGTACGGGAAGTTCCACGTGCTGCGCAACATCAATCTGAACGTCGCGCAGGGCGAGCGTATCGTCATTTGCGGGCCCTCGGGGTCGGGCAAATCCACTCTCATCCGGTGCATCAACCGGCTCGAGGAGCATCAGTCCGGTCAGATCCTGGTTGATGGGATCGAATTGACCAACGATCTGCGGCAAATCGAAGCGATCCGCAAGGACGTCGGAATGGTGTTCCAGCATTTCAACCTTTTTCCGCACCTCACGGTGCTGGAAAACCTCACCCTGGGGCCAATCTGGGTTCTCAAAACTCCACGCGCCGAGGCTGAGGCGCGGGCGATGAAATATCTCGAGCGTGTGCGGATTCCCGAGCAGGCGTCGAAGTTTCCCGGCCAGTTGTCGGGAGGGCAGCAACAGCGGGTGGCCATCGCGCGATCGCTGTGCATGCAGCCCAAGATCATGCTGTTTGATGAGCCCACTTCCGCGCTTGATCCCGAAATGGTCAAGGAAGTACTGGATGTCATGGTCGGATTGGCGAAAGATACCGGCATGACCATGCTCTGCGTTACCCACGAAATGGGCTTTGCCCGCAAGGTGGCCGATCGGGTGATCTTCATGGACCGCGGCGAGATCATCGAGCAGAACACACCCGATGCCTTCTTCGACAATCCGCAAAACGACCGGACCAAACTGTTCCTGAGCCAGATACTGCACTAGCGTAGTGCTGTTAAATGTGCCTTCAGGCGCCGAACACTACACTGCGCGATGCTGTGCGCTGGCCCGCGCCGGACGATTGCAGGGCGGTTCCGGGGAGTACCCGGGGACGCAGGGTATTGCAGTGAGTCCGTTTGGCCGGAAACACGGTACGCCTTAAACTCTTCTCGGTGTGTACTTTTTGAGAGGTTCGCCGTGGCGCAGTTCAACCGAATTCCCGCATTTCTGTCGGTCTTCACCGTGGTGGGTGCGCTGGCACTCTTGCCCACCGGGCCGACGCTGGCCCAGACCGCTGCCGCCGATGCCGGTCAATCCTGGCCAACCAAGCCCCTGCGCTTCATCGTCCCCTACCCGCCAGGTGGTCCGCTGGACACCACGGCGCGTCTGCTGGCTGAGCAGGTGCGCCCGAGGCTTGGTCAGCAGGTGGTTGTCGAGAACAAGTCCGGCGCTGGCGGGAACATCGGCGCGGATATCGTCGCCAAGGCAACTCCCGACGGATACACGCTCGTGATGGGTGCGGTTGCCACGCATGCGATCAACCCATGGCTGTTTGCTTCAATCCCGTACGATTCGGTTCGCGATTTTGCTCCGGTCGCGCTGGTTGCCTCGGTGCCGAATGTGCTTGTGATCAATCGGGAGTTCGCGGCAAAGAACGGCATCCGTACCCTTCAGGATTTGGTTGCCTACGCCAAGGCCAACCCCGGGAAACTGAATTACGGATCCGGCGGCTCCGGAAGCGCCGGGCACCTCGCGGGGGAACTCTTGCGGGCGCGCACCGGCGTCGACGTTGTCCACGTGCCCTACCAGGGAGCCTCGCCGGCTCAACTGGCGTTGCTGTCAGGCCAGTCAGACTTCATGTTTGACAACCTTGCGGCTGCGGCTGGCCTGATCCGGGACGATAAGGTCACTGCACTGGCCGTGACGACGACAGCGCGCAGCGGTTTGTTGCCTGATGTCCCAACTGTCGAGGAGACTGGCGTCAAACCCTTTGACATCGGTACCTGGTTTGGGGTGTTCACGACAGCCGGGACGCCCGCACCTGTGATTGAAAAGCTCCACGGGGCTTACCAGCAGGCGCTGTCCGAGCCGGCCGTGGTCGCACGCCTGGCGGCGATGGGGTCGGTCGCGCCGGCCCTCACTCCGGCGCAGTTTGCCGACATGGTGCGGGCCGAACGCGAGAAATACCGGGAGATCGTGCGGCTGTCGGGTGCTCAGGTTAACTGAGCGCCCCCGACCAGTCCCTCAGGCACGGTGAAGCGCATGGCCGGCCTGTGCCGGCAAGCGCCTGAACCAGACCGCCGCAAGCATGCAAAGCAGACCGATGACGACGAATCCGGCGACGACGTCCACGATGGCGAGCGAAGACCCACCCCGGACGGCCATGCTGACATTGAGGGTTCCGGCGGCAACCCCGACGCCCAGGCTGACTGAAAGCTGCTGCGTCATGGCGGCGAAACTGCTGGCACGGCTCATGCGTTCGTGCGGAATATCGGCAAAGGCAAGCGTGTTGAGCGCCGTGAACTGAAGCGAGCGGAAGAAGCCGCCCATCAGCAGCACTCCCAGCATTGCCACCATCGGGGTGGTCGGGGTGAACGCGCCGCAGAGCATGACGCCCGCTCCGGTCAGGATTGCGTTGACCATCAGCACGCGCCTGTATCCCCAGCGCCTGAGGATTGGCGGTGCAGTGAATTTCATCATCATCGCACCGACCGCGCCGACGAAGGTGATCAGGCCGGCGGAGATGGCGGAGAGGCCGAAACCCACCTGCAGCAGCATCGCCAGCAGGAACGGCGTTGCACCGATGGCAAACCGGCACAGGCTTCCCGCCAGCGTCGAAATCTCGAAAGTCGGTATGCTGAGCAGCGACAGATCGAGAATCGGATCGGGATGCCTGCGCGCATGCAGCACGAACAGTGCCGCGCAGGCGATCCCGGCACAGATCATGGCGAACGACAACCAGGCCGGCACCCCGGGCTGGCCGAGCGAGGCGAATCCCCAGACCAGCGTCGCCATGAATGTTGCCGAAAGCAGAAATCCCCGAATGTCCAGCGGATGCTCCTTGCCGTCGGGCTCGAATTCGCGGATGTGCCGCAGCACCAGTCGCACGCCGATCGCGCCGATCGGGACGTTGATCAGGAATATCCAGTGCCAGGAGGCATAGGTGACGAGGAGCCCCCCCAGTGGCGGCGCGATGATCGGACCGACGAGTGCGGGCAGCGAGAGGAAGGCCATGGCCTTGAGCAGCTCGTGCTTGGGGAAACTGCGCAACAGGATGATGCGCCCCACGGGCACCATCATGGCACCCCCGACCCCCTGCAGTGTCCGCGAGACCGTGAGCTGCAGGACGCTGGCCGACAGCGCGCAGGTCAGTGAGCTGACGGTGAAGATACAGATCGCCAGAATGAAGACCCGGCGCGCGCCGAAGCGATCGGCGGCCCAGCCGCTGATCGGCACGAAGACTGCCACTGCCAGAAGGTAGGACGTGATGGCGATGTTCAGTTGCACCGGATCCGTGTCGAGCGCAATCGCCATCGCCGGCAGCGCCGTTGCGACGATGGTCGAGTCGAGCATCTGCATGAATAGCGCGCCGCCCACCAGGAACGGAATCATGCGGCCAGTCTTGTTGGGCGCCGGCACGGGCGGGGGGGCTTCAGTGGCGGGCGTCCGCATGGGGCGAATCGGTATCCGGTCTACAGTACACTAAGCGGGATCAAATCAAATTATGGCAGACTGAAATGCCCACTCTCTACACCTCCGAATTCACCCAGTTCCTGCAGGCTTTCAAAGAGAAACACCCGGGTGTCGAGCAACGCCAGCTCGAAGGGCGCGCGAGGCTTTGGGACAAGCCCCAGGATCCGGATCTCCAGGAGGGCTTCCGGCAAGCCCGTGTCCGACAGCAGCCCTACGTCTACCAGAACGACTAAGCAGTCGTATGCCGCAGGCCAGCGTTGCCGGGAGACGTCTGGACGCTCTGGTGGAGCCGTCCGTCGACACGACGCCCGATGTGGTCGATGCCGTGGCGCTCGCGCGCCTTTACGGCGAGCCGCTGTTCTCGATGCCGGCCGATCTCTATATCCCTCCGGATGCTCTGGAAGTCTTCCTCGAGACTTTCCAGGGCCCTCTGGACTTGCTGCTCTACCTGATTCGCAAGCAGAATTTCAATGTCCTCGACATCCCGATGGCCGAGGTGACCCGGCAGTACCTTTCCTACGTCGAACAAATTCGCACCCGTAACCTCGAGCTCGCCGGCGAATACCTGTTGATGGCGGCAATGCTCATCGAGATCAAGGCGCGCATGTTGCTGCCGGTGCGCAAGACGGACACCGGGGAAGAGCCAGAGGACCCCCGCGCGGAGCTGGTTCGCCGGCTGCTCGAATACGAGCAGATGAAACTGGCGGCGCAAAAGCTCGACGCCCTGCCCCAGCTGGGAAGAGACTTCTACCGTGCTCAGGCACTGGCTGACCTGCGTCTCGAGCGCATTGAACCCGACGTCAGTGTCGACGATCTGCGTCAGGCCTGGATCGATATCCTCAAGCGAGCCAAGCTCAACGCACATCACCATATCACCCGAGAGCAATTGTCAGTGCGCGATCACATGACGCACATTCTGAGGCGATTGTCGTCGGTGCGATTCATTGAGTTTGGCGAGTTGTTCATGGAGCGTATCGTCGAGGGGGCCCCAGTCGCCGTGGTGGTGGTACATTTTCTGGCGCTGCTCGAACTGTCACGCGAACTGCTGCTTGAAATCACCCAGGCTGAGCCCTACGCGCCGATTTATGTCAGACTTGCTTACACCAGCGCCGCACACTAAAAAATAATGCCTGAGGCATACGGAGACTGAATTGAAGGTTGTTCACACAATTGAAGACCTGCGCGACCAACTGCGTGGTCAATTGCGTGTTTCATTCGTGCCGACCATGGGCAATCTGCACCGGGGACACCTTGCGCTGATGAAGCTTGCGCGCCAGCACGGCGATCCCGTGGTGGCGAGCATCTTTGTGAACCGCATGCAGTTTGGCCCCAACGAAGATTTTGATCGCTACCCGCGTACCCTGCAGAGCGACATCGAAAAGCTCGAACGCGAGCGCGACGTCTACGTACTGTTTGCGCCCGACGAGCGGGAACTCTATCCTGAGCCGCAGAACTACCGGGTACAGCCTCCTCAGGAGCTTGGCGATATCCTTGAAGGCGAGTGCAGGCCCGGCTTTTTTACAGGCGTGAGCACGGTGGTGCTCAAGTTGTTTTCCTGCGTACAGCCGCGCGTCGCGGTCTTTGGCAAAAAGGACTATCAGCAGCTGATGGTGATTCGGAATATGTGTCGCCAGTTCCAGTTGCCAGTGGAAATCCTCGCGCACGAAACCGTGCGTGACGATCAGGGTCTGGCGCTTTCTTCACGCAATCAATACCTGCAGCCCGGCGAGCGTGCCGAGGCTCCCCAACTTCAGGCGACTTTGCGCGAATTGCAAGCACGCCTGCATGGCGGGCAGCGCGACACCGCAAAACTGGAGGCTGATGCGATCGCCCGGCTGGCCGCGCGCGGATGGTCGGTGGATTACATCGCCGTGCGGCGTCAGCGGGATTTGCACAAGGCCGCGGCCGACGAAGTGGCAGCGGGCGAGCCGCTGGTTGTCCTTGCTGCGGCCCGGTTGGGCGCGACGCGACTGATCGATAACCTCGAGCTCTGATCCGGGGCAAACCGTTCCCGGCGAAAGAGCGCGTATGTCAATACGTACCTAGGGTTATTCCGCCTGTCAGATTTGACAGCTTCACTGTCTTGACAGCGTCTGCCAGACTGCGCCCCGTTATCACACGGAGGCAGTATGAAACGATTGGACGAAGTTGCGGGCGCTGGTTGGACTGTGCTGACGGCGCGCGAGCGCGATGTGATTCGCCCCGTGGCTGAGGGCAAATCAAATAAGTTGATCGCAATGGAGCTGGGTATTTCGATGCGAACCGTCGAAGCGCACCGGGCCCGAATCTTTTACAAAATGGGTGTGCGAAATGCCGTCCAGCTGGCGAGGGCGTTTTGTTCAAACCCACACGGCCTTGCTGAACCAGCTCACGAACCCGCCTCTCTTTCCGCCGATCGCGCGTCGCGCGGCGAAAATCCCGCGCCGCAACGCGGTGGGTTCGCCACGGGCGACTGACCCGTCCGTGGCCTGTGGCTCAGTCCGCGCTCAGGAACAATTCGGGGCGGGGCGACTGTTCAGTTCGTCGATCGAGTCCAGGTCAGGCTGACGGGACAGGGTGTAAGTCAGGTTGGGCACTTGCCCGTTGATCGATCCAAGCTGCAGTGCGTTACCCGCGTTGATGACCGCAAGATCTGCCCGGACGTTGCCTTGCGGCGTCAGAATGACAACCCGGGGCTGAGCCATCAGAACGGCACGCCAGCAGCCCTGTTCCAGTTGCGCGCCACCGTCGGTGCCCGTACGCTCAAGGTAGGCGGCGCGTGCGCGCCATCGTCCATTGGGCGCAAGGGTTAGCGTGATGCGCTGTGCCGTGCACCGCATTTCGGAATGAAAGCAGGGCACAGTTCCTGTGAAGGTTTGCGCCTCTGGGATGAGTTGCGATTGCACCGTGGCCGCGTTGGCCGCCGCGACCGATTGGGAAATTGGCAGCGCTCCGGGGTTTTGCGGTGGGGCGTCGCCTGCCGGGCTGGCTGAACCTGCCGCGACCGCCACGGGCGCGGCCGCGCCTGAATCCGCACGCATGGGTCCGGCCGGCATTGCAGCGGCGGGTGTCGTGCCGCCAGCGGTCTGCGATTGATCCCTTCTCAAATCGACCTGAATCTGGTTAGGGGCCCGAATCGTACCCATGGAGTGAGCTGCGTCAGCCCTTGCCATCGCATCGCTCAGCGAGCTGGGCGGCGGAGGGTCGTAAAAGCCAGACTGCTTCATCTGGGCTAACTGATCGGCGCATCCGCCGGTGGCCAGCAGCGCTGCGAACGCCGCCACGCCAAGAATCCGTCTTCCCGCGGCATTTCCAGATTGGTTCATTTCACGCATGACATGCTTCCCGATTCAATCGACCCGATGGTTGAGCTGCTGAGCACATTCTACGCATTTGCCCACGAACTTGCATTTGACCGGGACGCCCGGATGTCGGCTGCCCGGGCGATTTCTGGCTAATGGAGCTATTCTCTGTCCTGCCGGTACGGTGAGCCGTGCGTGATTGACTTTGTGAGGTGCGCGTTGGAGTTCGGGGATATTGGAAAGCTCAGGCTGGGCTTGACTGGAGGCATCGGGTCGGGGAAGACCCAGGTGGCCAATCTGCTTGCAGTCTGGGGAGCGACGGTCATCGATACCGATTTGATTGCGCACGCCCTGACGGTGCCGCGCGGTGCTGCGATTGAACCGATTCGCGCGGCCTTCGGTCCGCTGGTCATTGACGGGACGGGAGCACTTGATCGCGCCAGCATGCGCGAGCGGGTGTTCGCCGATCCCGGCGAGCGGCAGCGCCTCGAATCAATCCTGCATCCGCTGATTGGCGAGGAGGCCGCTCGCCAGGCTGCGAGGGCACAAGGGCTGTACGTGGTGTTCGTGGTTCCGCTTCTGGTCGAATCGGGTCGGTGGCTCGATCGAATCGACCGGCTATGTGTCGTTGACTGCGACGAGGCAACACAAATCGCACGAGTTGGCAGGCGCAGCGGCATCCCGGGGGAAACCGTGCGACGGATTCTCGCGGCGCAGGCCACGCGCGCGCAACGACTTGCCCTCGCCGATGATGTCATTGTCAATGATGCAACGACTTCAATCGAAGACCTGGAGCGACAGGTCTTGGTCTTGCACAAGGCCTGGTGTAACCTTGCGGGATCGGTTCCAAAACCTAATGCAGTCCACTCTTTCGGTGTCGGGCAATAGTGATCCTTTTCGAATATCCATTCAATGAGCGGGTTCGGGCTCTGATGCGCCTGGAGTCGCTGTTTGATCGCCTGATGTTCTTTGCCCAGCCGGGCGACCCGCGTATGCATCAGGTTGCCTTGTCCGTGTTGTTCGATCTGCTCGATGCAACTGAGCGAACCGACATGAAGGGCACGGTGCTCCAGGATCTCGAACGCCAGCGGTTGGTGCTCGCGTCGTTGCGGGATCACCCCGGCGTCGATGCGCGCGTTCTGACCGCCATGCTGGATGAAATCGAGCGCGCGAGCGCCGGTCTCTCCGCGATGGGCAAGACCGGCCAGGCGCTCCGCGAAAACGAGTGGCTGACCAGTCTTCGCGGCCGGCTGGCCGTGCCCGGCGGCGGTACGCAAGTCGACATGCCCTCGTTCCATGCCTGGCAATACCGGCCGGGCAACGAGCGGTGCTCCGATTTGCAGCGATGGATGGCACCGCTCATGCCTTTGCAGGCTGGCATCGCGATCGTGCTTCGCCTGTTGCGGGAGTCGGGCGAACGCACCAGTGAAGTCGCCAGGCAGGGCGCATTTCAGCAAATGCTCGCAGGCAAGGTCTACCAGCTTCTGCGGGTGTGGGTTGATGAATCGATTGGCACCTTCCCGGAAATCAGCGCCAACAAATATATGGTCTGGATTCGCTTTGCCGCCCAGGGCGGTGAGCACAAGCCCCAGGCGGTTTCCGGCGACATTCCGTTCCGGATGACTCTCTGCGCGTTATAGCGCGCAAGGTTGCAGCGCTGCGTTTCGGTCCGGCGGCGTCGCCGTGCGCCTGAATCCAACTTGGGCGACAATACAAGAGGTGCATTCCTGATGGATTTGTCATGTTCGATAGCGTTTCAGCAGGATCGTCCGCGCGGCGCAACTTAATCTGGCTGGCGGTGGTTCTGCTTGTCATCGGCGCGGGCTACTGGTGGTATCAGGCTGGCGAATCCTCGCGCTCGGCCAAGGGATCCCCGGGCGGCAAGACGCCTCCGGTTCCGGTCAAAGTCGAAACAGCGAAAGTCCAGGATCTGGATATCTTCCTGCGCGGGCTTGGCACCGTGACCGCCTATGCCACGGTCACCATCCGCAGCCGTGTGCAAGGGCAGCTGATCGAAATCCCTTTCAAGGAAGGCGATCACGTGAAGCAGGGCGACCTTCTTGCGCGCATTGATCCGCGGCCATTCCAGGTGGCACTCGACCAGGCCAGGGGCACGCTGGCACAGAACATGGCGCAATATGAGAACGCCAAGCTCGACCTGCAGCGCTACGAAAAGCTGCGCGCCCAGCAGTCGATCGCGGTGCAATTGGTCGATACACAGCGTTCGCTGGTCGCGAAGTTTGAAGGCCAGATCAAGAGCGACAAGGCCGCAGTGGACAATGCGCAGCTGCAACTCGACTTTACCCGGATCACCGCTCCTATTTCGGGGCGGCTGGGTTTACGGCAGGTTGATATTGGTAACCTGCTGGTGACCAACGATCCTCAGGGAATCGTGGTGATCACGCAGACCCAGCCGATCGCTGTCGTGTTTACCTTGCCAGAAAGCGAGTTGCCTTCCGTCCGCGAGCCAGTGCTTGCCGGCAAGACGCTTCGGGTGGATGCCTATGACCGGACGGATTCGCGCCTGTTGGCGCAGGGGAAACTGCTGACGGCTGACAATCAGATCGACGTGTCGACTGGTACGATCAAACTCAAGGCCGAGTTCACGAACGAGGGGGACGTCTTGTTTCCAAATCAGTTCGTCAATGTTCGCATCCTCGTGCGAACCGTCCCGGATGCCCTGACGGTCCCTTCTGTCGCCATCCAGCAAGGAAGCCAGGGCGCATTTCTCTATGTGGCGACCGCTGACGGGACGGCGCTGGTGCGTCCGGTCAAGGTGGGGGCGCGCTCGGGAGATCGGACTCAGATTCTTGAGGGCATCGCGGCGGGTGACCGCGTGGTGCTCGAGGGAACGGATCGCCTTCGCTCCGGCTCCAGTATTCGGGCGGTCGGCGATGGTGGGCCCGCGTCTTCGGGGGGCGCTGGCGATGGCGCCCGAAGCCGCGCAGGCACAGGCACAGGCACAGGCACAGGCGCCGGAGCAGGCACAGGCGCCGGAGCAGGCACAACCGTCGACCGCAAGAGCGCGGCCCCTTCTGCCGGCCCCGCAAGACAGCCGTGAACCTTTCTCGCCCGTTCATTTCACGTCCGGTCGCCACGACGCTGGCGATGGTGGCGCTGTTGCTGTCCGGGATTCTCGCCTACCGGTGGTTGCCGGTTTCGTCCCTGCCAGAGGTTGACTATCCGACGATCCAGGTGTCAACCCTTTACCCGGGGGCGAGTCCCGACGTCATGGCCGCCCTGGTCACGTCACCTCTTGAAACCCAGTTCGGTCAGATGCCGGGGCTCAAGCAGATGTCGTCCAGCAGTTCGGCCGGAGTGTCGGTGATTACGCTGCAATTCATCCTTGACCTTCCTCTGGATATCGCGGAGCAGCAGGTTCAGGCGGCGATCAACGCATCGTTCAGCCTGCTGCCCAAGGATTTGCCAATTCCGCCGATCTACAACAAGGTCAATCCGGCGGATGCGCCCGTGGTGACTCTGGCCATTTCCTCGGCGACTGTCCCGCTCCCGCAGGTGCGCGATCTGGTGGATACGCGGATTGCGCAGAAGCTTTCCCAGGTGCCGGGAGTCGGCCTCGTCACGATCCAGGGCGGGCAGCGACCCTCGGTACGCATTCAGGCCAATCCGCAGGCGCTGGCCGCAGCGGGTCTGACGATGACTGAGCTGCGCGCCGCCGTGGTCGCGGCAAACGTCAATCAGCCCAAGGGCACGCTGGACGGGCCGCTGCGTTCGACCACCATCAACACCAACGATCAGCTCAAGTCGCCGAACGATTATCTCGATCTGGTGCTGGCCTACAGGAACAAGGCGCCCCTGCGCCTGAGCGATGTGGCCAGCGTGGAGATCGGCGCCGAGGATGCGCGACTGGCCGCGTGGGCCGACGAAACCCCTGCCGTGCTGCTCAACGTGCAGCGCCAGCCCGGGGCCAACGTCATCGAGGTCGTCGACCGCATCCGCCAGTTGATGCCGCAGCTCCGGCAAGCGCTGCCCGCCAACATCGATGTGAGGATTCTGTCGGACCGAACCCAGACGATCCGCGAATCGGTGCGCGATGTCCAGCGTGAAATGCTGATTGCTATTGGTCTGGTCGTGCTGGTGACGTTCGTTTTCCTGCGCACACTGACCGCGACCGCGATTCCGAGCGTCGTTGTGCCGCTTTCCCTGGTGGGCACGTTCGGGGTGATGTACTTCACGGGATTCAGTATCAACACCCTGACGCTCATGGCGCTCACCATCGCCACGGGCTTCGTGGTGGATGACGCCATCGTGATGATCGAAAACATCGCGCGCTACATCGAGGCGGGGGAATCCCGCATCAACGCCGCGCTTAAGGGCGCCTCGCAGATCGGCTTTACCCTCGTCTCGCTGACGTTTTCACTGATCGCCGTGCTGATCCCGCTGTTGTTCATGACGGAGGTCGTCGGTCGACTCTTCCGCGAGTTTGCCATCACGCTGGCGGTGTCGATCATGCTGTCGTTGCTGATCTCACTGACACTGACACCCATGATGTGCTCTTACCTGCTGCGCGCGGGCCACGAAGAGCGTCACGGAGCCCTGGTGCGACGTGTGGGTGTGCTGATTGACCGTGTGATCGCCGCCTACGATCGGGGGCTTAAGGTGGTTCTCAACCACCAGCCGCTGACACTGATGGTGGCGGTGGCCACGTTCGTACTCACCGCAGTGCTGTACGCCATGATCCCCAAGGGATTCTTTCCGCAACAGGACACCGGCCTCATTCAGGTGATCACCCAGGCACCTGCCAATGTTTCCTTCAAGGATATGTCCAGCCGTCAACAGGAAGCGGTCAGGCTTTTGCTTCAGGATCCCGATGTGGCAGCCATTTCCTCGTTTATCGGGGTCGACGCCACCAACGCCACGCTGAATACCGGCCGGATGCAAATCACGCTCAAGCCCCATGCGGATCGAAGTGACGACGTCATGACGGTGATCCGCAGGCTGAAGAACGCAGCCGCGGGCGAGACGCGCCTGAAATTCTTTTTCCAGCCGGTACAGGATCTGACGATCGAAGACCGGGTCAGCCGGACTCAGTACCAGCTGACGCTCGAAAGTCCGGATGCACGTGTGCTTGGACAATGGGTCCCTAGCCTGGTCGAGCGACTACGCGAGATTCCCGCGCTGGCCGATGTGGCGGACGACCTGCAGGACGAGGGCTCACAAACCTACGTCGAAATTGATCGCGAGGCGGCGGCCAGGCTCGGCGTGACGACGAGTGCAATCGACGATGCGCTCTATGATGCCTTTGGTCAACGCCAGGTTTCCACTATTTTCACGCAGTCCAATCAGTATCGCGTCGTGGTCGAAGTCGCCCCGCAGTTCAGGCGGGATGCCGCCGCGATTGATTCGATCTTCGTGCAGACCGCGAGTGGCAAGCCCGTGCCGCTCGGGAGCCTTGTCAAAGTGTCTGAGGGGGTCACCTCCCAGGTCATCAACCGAATCGGTCAGTTCCCGGCCGTGACGATTTCCTTCAATCTCGCGCCTGGTGGTTCGCTGTCGGATGCGGTGCGTGCCATCAACGCCGCAAAGCAGGATCTTGACATGCCTGAGGGAATTCAGACACGGTTTCAGGGGGCCGCCCAGGCGTTCGAGTCTTCGCTTTCCAGCACGCTGTTACTGATCCTGGCCGCAGTTGTTACGATGTACATCGTTCTCGGCATTCTGTACGAGAGCTTTATCCATCCGGTGACCATTCTTTCGACGCTGCCATCCGCTGCCATCGGGGCTCTTCTCGCGCTGATGCTGACACATCGTGAGCTCGACATGATCGGTATCATCGGGATCATCCTGCTCATCGGGATCGTCAAGAAGAACGCCATCATGATGATCGACTTCGCCCTGGATGCCGAGCGCAGGCAGGGCATGGCGCCTCGCGAGGCGATCCATCAGGCGGCGCTCTTGCGATTCAGACCGATCCTGATGACCACGCTGGCCGCCCTGTTTGGTGCCGTGCCACTGATGCTCGCCACGGGGACGGGAGCGGAACTGCGCCAGCCGCTTGGCCTGGTCATGGTCGGAGGTCTCCTGGTGAGTCAAGTGCTCACCTTGTTCACCACGCCGGTTATCTATCTGTATTTTGATCGCCTGCGCAGGCATACGCGGCGTGCGGACCGGGGCACGGCTGCATGAGCATTTCCGGTGTCTTCATCGTGAGGCCGGTCGCCACCACGCTGGTGTGGGTGGCGGTTGTCCTGGCGGGCTGGCTTGGGCACTCGCTGTTGCCAGTGGCGCCTTTGCCGCAGATTGAGGTTCCGATCATTTCAGTCAGCGCCCGGATGCCCGGCGCCAGCCCCGAGGTCATGGCATCCTCGGTCGCAATGCCGCTTGAGCGCAGCCTGGGGGCCATTGCCGGTGTGACCGAAATGACCTCGCGCAATACCGTTGGCTCCACGCGCATCACGGTTCAGTTCGACTTTGGTCGGGACATCAATAGTGCCGCAAAGGATGTGCAGGCCGCAATCAACGCAGCGCGCGCGCTGCTGCCCGCGGGTCTGCGCAGCAATCCGACGTATCGCAAGGTCAATCCTTCAGCGGCCCCGATCGTGACACTCGCGCTGACGTCCGACAGCCTCTCGCAGGGTCAGATCTACGACATCGCGACGACCCTGGTTCAGCAAAAGCTTTCGCAGATCCCCGGTGTCGGCGAGGTGCTCATTGGCGGAAGCTCGATGCCCGCCGTGCGTATCGATCTCGATCCCGATGCACTTTCTCAGTACGGTATTTCGCTGGAGACGGTGCGAGCCGCGGTTGCGTCATCCAATGCGATGTCGCCCAAGGGTCTGCTTGAGAATGATGACCACCGATGGCAAATCACCGCCAACGATCAGCTCACACGCGCCGCCCAGTATCGCCCCCTGGTGATTGCGTGGCGCAAGGGCGCCCCGGTGCGTTTGTCAGACATTGCCCTGGTTGAGGATGGCGTCGAGGATATCCACAACATCGGCTACTTCAACGCGAGCCAGGCCGTTCTGGTGATGGTGCGCAGCCAGGCCAATTCGAACATCATCAAGACGGTCGATCAGGTCCGCAGGGATCTGCCGATGTTGCGGGCGATCCTGCCCGCCGACGTCAATATCGACGTCGCCCAGGATCGGACACCGAGCATACGCGCCTCGGTGCTCGAGGCGGAGAAAACCCTGGTAATCGCCACCGCACTGGTGATGATGGTCGTGCTGGTGTTCCTGCGCAACTGGCGTGCGGCGCTGATCCCCACGGTTGCGGTTCCGGTGTCGCTGATCGGGACTTTCGGGATCATGTATCTGTGTGGTTTTTCACTCAATGCGATGTCGCTCATGGGGTTGATCATTGCAACCGGTTTCGTGGTCGACGACGCGATCGTCGTGGTCGAGAGCATCATCCGTCACCTGGAGCGCGGCGTATCGCCGCTGCGCGCGGCAATGCGCGGTACGCGCGAGGTCGGCTTCACTGTTCTGTCGATGAGTATCTCGCTGATCGCGGTGTTTATACCGATTCTCCTGATGGGCGGTTTGCCTGGCAGGCTTTTTCGCGAGTTTTCGGTCACCCTGTCGGCAGCGATTCTGATCTCGATGTTTGTCTCGCTGACGTTGACGCCCATGATGGCCGCGCAGCTGCTCAAGCGCCGTCAGGTGTCGGGCGATTCGTCAGAGTCGCAGCGCATGACCTGGTTCGCCAACCTCGAGCGACGCCTGGACTCCCGGCTTGCCGCTGTCATGCAGGCCTACTCCCGGTCTTTATACTGGGCGCTGCGCCATGGGCGCGTCATGCTGCTGTTGCTGCTTGCCACGATCGGGCTGAATGTCTACCTTTATATGATCGTCCCCAAGGGGTTGTTTCCGCAGCAGGACACCGGAACGATGATCGGGTTCTTCGCGACCGATTCCGGCACCTCGTTTGGTGCGATGAAGCCCAAGCTGGATTATTTCCGCAAGCGGTTGCTCGCCGACCCGGCGATCGATACGGTGACGGCCTATGCCAGCGGTCAGGGCGGAGGGGCGAGCAGCTTTCTGCTGGTACAGCTCAAGCCGTTCGAGGAGCGCAAGGTGTCCGTGCAGACGGTGATCAACCGCTTGCGCCCCGAACTCAATGCGATACCGGGTGCGCGACTGTACCTTTCGGCGGCTCAGGATATTCGCGCCGGAGGACGACAGGGCACTTCGACCTACCAATACACGCTGATGGCGTCCGATCTGGCTGACTTGAAAGAATGGATGCCCAAGGTGCAGCAGGCGATGGCCGAGTTGCCAGAGTTGGTGGACGTTGACACGGATGTCGAGGACAAGGGCCGTGAAATCGCACTGGTTGTCGACCGCGAGGCCGCGTCCCGGCTGGGTGTTTCGATGGCAACGATATCGTCGGCGTTGAATAATTCTTTCAGTCAGCGCCAGATATCGGTCATCTACCGGCCCCTGAACCAGTATCGCGTGGTGCTGGGCGTCGCACCCCGCCATGCGAGCGGGCCCGAATCGCTCGAAAACGTCTACGTCATGAACAACACGGGCGCGCGCGTACCGCTCTCGGCGTTTGCCAGCTTCGAAAGCACCAACGCGCCGATATCGGTCAATCATCAGGGGCTGTTTGCGGCAGATACCATCTCGTTCGATCTGGCCCCGGGCGTGACGCTGGGGCAGGCGGCGGTTGCAATCGATCAGGCCGTGGCGGCGATCAACCTGCCATCGGACCGTATTCAGGCGGGATTTCAGGGTACCGCGCAACTCTTCCAAAAGGCGCTGTCGAGCCAGCCCCTGTTGATCCTGGCTGCGCTGGTCACGATGTATATCGTGCTCGGAATTCTGTACGAGAGTACGATCCATCCCCTGACCATTCTCTCCACATTGCCGTCCGCTGGCGTTGGCGCGCTGCTGGCGTTGCTGTTATGCCGCACCGAATTCACGCTGATCGCGCTGATTGGCGTGTTCCTGCTGATCGGTATCGTCAAGAAGAACGCGATCATGATGGTTGACTTCGCGCTCGCCGCCGAGCGCGAGCGCGGGTTGAAGCCCTTTGAGGCGATTCATCTGGCGTGCATGACGCGCTTCAGACCGATCCTGATGACCACCTGCGCGGCAATTTTCGGTGCACTGCCGCTTGTGTTCGCAAGCGGCGCGGGTGTCGAAATGCGCCAGCCGCTGGGCATCACGATTCTGGGCGGCCTGCTGGTCAGTCAGTTGCTGACGCTCTACACGACGCCCGTGGTTTACCTCTACCTTGACCGTCTGCATCACCGGTTGCAGAATCGTTCCGGCTCAACGCGCGAGCGTTCCATTCCCGCACACGAGAACCGTCCCATCCATGATGTTCACGCGCAGTAATCCGGCCGCAGCTGGCCGTGGCCTGAGAGCACACAGGGCACTATTGGCCTGCCTGGTGTCGGCCGCCCTTGCCGGATGCATGGTCGGGCCGGATTACGTCAGGCCTGCTGTAGACCACGGTGCGGGATTCAAGGCGACGGGATGGGAACTCGCGGATCCGTCGATGGCCTCCCGGCCCAAGGGGTCCTGGTGGGAGATTTACGACGATGCCTTGCTCGATGACCTCATGCGGCGCGTTGATGTCAGCAACCTGAACATCGCTCAGGCCGAAGCCAAATACCGGCAGGCGATTGCCTTGCTTGCCAGCGCCACTGCGCCGCTCATGCCCTCGGTCTCAGCCAGCGGCAGCGCGAACCGGACCGGAGGTTCAGCCACCAGCGCGGTCGGCGTCGTTTCATCCACAGGGGTGACGACCTATGGTGCAACGGGTCAGGTCAGCTGGACGATCGACATCTGGGGTGCGGTGCGCCGCAATATGGAATCCCAGCAGGCCAACATGGACGCACTGGCGGCGTCGATTGGCGGCGCCCGTCTCACGGCGCAAAGCACGCTGGCGCTCACCTACATGCAGTTGCGTATCGTCGACGAGCGCGCGCGCGTGTTCGCCTCGGCGGTCGCCTCCTACGAGCGTGCCCTGACGCTGACCCAGAACAAGTATGAGGCGGGTGTCGTGGGCATGGGGGACGTCGCGGTCGCGCGCACACAACTCCAGAGCACCCGGGCACAACTGATTGATACCCAGCAGCAGCGCGCCGTGCTGGAGAACGCGATTGCCGTCTTGCTGGGGGTTCCTCCTTCGCAGCTTTCGATTGCCCCCGCGCCCTTCGCGCTCAAGGCGCCTGTAGTCCCGGTGGTATTGCCAGCCCGCCTGTTGCAGCAACGTCCTGATATCGCCAGCGCCGAGCGGCTGACGGCCGCCGCCAATGCCCAGATTGGCGTTGCGACCGCTGCCTGGTTCCCCAGCCTGACGCTGAACGCATCGGGTGGCTATCGTTCAAACGACTACCTGAACTGGTTTGCGTTTCCGTCACAGTTCTGGGCGCTGGGTCCGATACTCGCCCAGACGATTTTCGATGGTGGTGCGCGCCAGGCACTGATTGACCAGAACCGTGCCCTGTTTGACGGGGCCGTCGCCACCTATCGCCTCACCGTGTTGCAGGCTTTGCAACAAGTCGAGAACGCGCTGGTGCAACTGCGTGTCTATGAGCAGGAAGAAAAGGTGCAGTGGGAGGCCGTCTTGTCCGCGCGCGAGGCTGTCCGTCTGTTGAAAAATCAGTACGACCAGGGCATCGTCGATTACCTCAGCGTTGCCGTGCTGGAAAACACCGCGCTGAACAACGAGAACAGCTACCTCACCCTGTTGGGCAATCGTCTGGCGGCGAGTGTTCAACTCATCGTCGCACTTGGCGGCGGCTGGACTGTGGACGATATCCGCAAGCTTGACCGGTCAGGGAAATATGTTCCGGATCCCGGCGATCCCCTGACCACCGAGTGATTGCGCGTGGGCGAGCGTGTCGCCTGACTGGCCGCCGAGCGCGTACACCGGGATGCCGGCGAGTTCGCTGAGCCGCCCGAATTCTTCCCAGCCAATGCCCGCATGCCCTGGATGTGAGGCTGTGGGCAGCACCGGGCCGAGCACCGCAAAATCGACCTCCAGCTTTCTGGCGTGGTCCAGGTCTGCCTGGTCGTGGGCTGAAACGCCCAGCAGCTTTCCCTCACCCAGCGCGGGGCGCTGTTGCAGCACCAGGGCATCGGCTGCGCGCAGGTGCAGACCATCGGCTTCGTCGCACCAGGCCAGGGGATGTGCACTATTGACCAGTACCCGCGCCCCCTTGGCGGCGCAGCGGGTGTGAGCGTCACGCAGCGCGGCATGCAGGTCGGGCGCGCCGGCACCACCCGGCCAACCGGGCTCGCGCCATTGCAGCAAGCGCAGGCCACAGGCCAGGGCGTGGTCGAGCCGCGCCATGAAGGCCGGCAGGCCAGCGGGCGAGCCAGCCGATGAAATCAGGTAGGTGTCCGGTAATTGCAGCCAGCGCAGGGGTGGGTAGGTGGCGGGCAGTAATTGCGGTGTTTCATGCGCGCGACGAATATCCACCCACCGCAATTCCTGCCCTTCAAGGCCGCGGGGTTCGCCTTCCCAGCCGGTCACGCGGCAGAACGCCAGCCTGACCGTCGTCGTCGGATAGCGATGCACATAGGTCACCCACGGGGTCGCGCGCTTCAGGCGGATGCCTAATTCTTCGGTGAGTTCGCGCGCCAGCGCCTGAAGAACCGATTCCCCGAACTCGATCTTTCCGCCAGGCAACTCCCACCAGCCTGGCCACGGTTTACCGGCCGGGCGGCTGCCCAGAAGCACCGTGCCGTCGGGGCGCAACAGGACACCCACGGCGACATCCGTGATTTTTTCAGGCATGCCGCGCGGCCCAGTCGCGGGCAAACTGCCAGGCCACGCGCCCGGAGCGCGAACCGCGTTCGAGCGCCCATTGAAGGGCTTCGGTGCGGGATTCAAGCACGGCGGTTTCGGGGCAGCCCAGAGTGCGCAGCCAGTGATAAACGATATCCAGGTAATCATCCTGGCGGAACGGGTAGAAAGAAAGCCAGAGGCCGAAGCGCTCGGACAGCGAGATTTTTTCCTCGACCGTTTCGCCCGGATGGATCTCTCCGTCGGCCTGGTGCTGAGCCTGCAGATTTTCGCTCATGTATTCGGGCATCAGGTGCCGGCGGTTTGACGTGGCGTAGATCAGCACGTTGTTGCCGGTCGATGCCGCCGACCCGTCGAGCACGGATTTCAGGGCCTTGTAGCCGGCTTCGCCTTCCTCGAAGGAAAGGTCGTCGCAAAACACGATGAATTTTTCCGGGCGGCCCGCCACCAGATCGACGATGTCGGGCAGATCCGACATGTCGGCCTTGTCGACTTCGATCAGCCGCAGGCCGCGGTCGCCGAACATGGCCAGCATGGCCTTGACGAGCGAGCTCTTGCCCGTGCCGCGCGCGCCGGTCATCAGGACGTTGTTGGCGGGCTTGCTCTCGAGAAAGTGCAGAGTGTTGCGCTCGATGATGCCTTTCTGGCGATCAATGTGCTGCAAATCTTCGGTGTTGATCAGGGACACGTGCGCGATGGCATCGAGCCAGCCGTGCGATGCGCCGCGTTTGCGCCAGCGGTAGGCGCGCGCGTTCCAGTCAACGGCAGGCGGGGCGGGCGGAAGCCACGCTTCAAGTTGCGCCAGAACGCGCACGGCGCGTGCGACGAGATCAGCGAGTTCGGGAGTGCCAGAGGAATGTTGAGTGCTCATCAGGAACGGTAGTCTGCGTTGATGCTGACGTACTCATGCGAAAAATCGCACGTGTACACGGTTTCGGTCACGCTGCCGCGCCCTAGCGCGATGCGCACCAGGATTTCGGCTTGTTTCATGACGCGCTGGCCGTCTGCCTCCTGGTAATCCGGGTTGCGGCCGCCCTGCGTGGCCACCAGCACGTCACCGAGCCACAGGCGAACGCCCGTGACGTCGAGATCGTCAACCCCGGCGTAGCCGATTGCGGCGAGGATGCGACCGAGATTGGGATCGGAGGCGAAGAACGCAGTCTTGACCAGCGGCGAATGTGCGACGGAGTAGGCAACCTTGAGCGCCTCTTCGACTGAGCCCGCCTGCTCGACCCGGATCGTCATGAACTTGGTTGCACCTTCGGCGTCACGCACGATTTTCTGGGCGAGATCGGCGGCGGCCGCAGCCAGGGCGGATTTCAGAGCCTGATACTGGGGATGCGTGACGCTGTCGACGAGCAGGCCGCTCTGGCCGGTGGCCATGATGATGAAGGAATCATTGGTGGACGTGTCGCCATCGACGGTGATCCGGTTGAAAGACACGTCGGCGATTTCGACTGCCATCTGGCGCAGCAGGGGTTCGGCGATACCGGCATCCGTGCCGAGGTAGCCGAGCATCGTGGCCATGTTGGGGCGGATCATCCCGGCGCCCTTGCTGATACCGGTGATCGTGATTTGCCTGCCGCCCAGGCTGAGTCGTTGCGAATGGATTTTGGGCAGCGTGTCGGTTGTCATGATCCCGTGGGCGGCGCCGACCCAGTTGCCCGGCGACAGGTTGCCGATCGCACCCGGAAGCCCGGCCACCAGGCGCTCGACTGGCAGGGGTTCGAGAATCACGCCGGTCGAGAAGGGAAGCACCTGGCGCGGATCGATTTGCATCAGCGCGGCAAGCGCATCGCACGTCTGGCGGGCGGCATGCATGCCGGGCTCGCCGGTACCCGCGTTGGCGTTACCAGTGTTGATCACCAGCGCACGAATCGGCTGACCGCTCGCAAGGTGTTGCTCGCACACAGTGACCGGGGCCGCACGAAAGCGGTTGCGCGTGAATACGCCCGCGACTGCCGTGCCGGGCGCAAGCCGGAAAACCGTCAGGTCGCGACGATCCGCCTTGCGGATTCCGGCCTCGGTGACGCCGATTTCAATGCCCGCGACCGGGAAAACCGCATCGTCGGCGGGAATGTGCAGGTTGACAGCCATCGTCTTGCCTCTGGTGGGGGACTCATGAACAAAACCCACATTATCGCTTTTTTATGTCACCTTTTGCGCAAGCTGCGCCCTGAGGTGTCCGGGTCTTTGGGATGGGCAGCGATTCAGCCTTTGCCTGGAGACGTCTCCCGCAGGCGATGCGCCAGAGCGCATAGAGCATCGCCCAGCGGCCTGCGGGGATCGTCCAGCGTCAGCGGGAGATCGAAGTGATTGGTATCGGGCATGTCAACGTATTGCCCCGGCATGCCCCGTGCCTGCCAGGCGGCAAGAAAATCCGTCGACTGACGCTTGAATTCGCCGGTTTCGCTGCCGCCATGGCTCACGATGATCTCGGGGCCCTGCGCCGGCAGATGCAGCATGGGGCTATTACGCTGCGCGTCCAGCGCGGTCATGCGCATCCATTCATTGATGTGGGTGTGCACCAAAGGGGTCAGGTCAAACAGGCCGCTGAGCAAGACGGCGCCGCGGATTGCATTCCGGTCAACGCCGTAGCGGGCATGCCAGCCATCCAGCAGCGCCATGGCGGCCAGGTGACCCCCGGCGGAACTGCCTGCAACGATGATTGATTCCGGATTTCCGTTGTAGGCAGCCACATGGCGGCAGGCCCAGGCAATCGCGCGCCGGCACTGATCCACGATCCGGTCGAGCGTGACCGCGGGCGCCAGCGAGTAGTTGACCGCAACCACAGCCATTCCGGCGGCGGTCAGGCCCGGCGCCATGAAACTGGAGTCGTCTTTGGACAGCAAGCGCCAATATCCGCCGTGCAGGTAGATAAAGACGGGCCCTGGCGAAGAACCGCGCGCGGGGAAGATGTCGAGCGTCTCGTCCGGGTGATCGCCATACGCGACATCGGCTTTGCATGGCAGGCTCGCGCGGGCGAAAGCGCTGCGTTCGGCATACTCACGTATGAAAGGAGCGATGTCCGGTACCGTTGCGCGGGCGTTATATCCGGCGTCCAGCGCCGCCCGGCTCAGTCCCCGATAGAGCGCTGGTGCGTCTGCTGTGCCGGCTGGGAGCGGCGACCGGTCTGACAGCGGCAGACCTGACGGCGGTGGTTCTGACATATGCAACCTGTCTGCGCGCTAGTCCGCCTTGATGCCCGCCTTTTCGCCGATCAGCCGCATTTTCTCGATTTCATGGGCGATTTCCTGACCGAACGCCTCGGGCGTTGTCCCGGAGGCGTACAGCCCGAGCGACGCCAGTCGTGCAACGACCGCGGGGTCCTTCAGGGCAGTGACTGCCGCGTCACGTACCCGCTTGATCGCCGCCGCAGGTGTGCCAGCTGGCGCCACCAGTCCGAACCAGGAGGGATCGTTGAGCGACGCGAAGCCGAGTTCGGCGTAGGTTGGCACTTGGGGGAGCGCCTCGAGGCGCTGGTCCCACGAAACAGCCAGCGCCCGCAACTTGCCGGACTGGATGTGGGGAACAGAAGGCGCCACCTGGTCGAAGTAGACGGCGACCTGTCCGCCCAGCACGTCATTCAGCGCAGGGCCCGCGCCTTTGTAGGGAGCGTGGGTCATCGATGTTCCGGTCGCGCTCTTGAACATTTCGCCCCACATATGGCCGATGGTGCCGTTGCCGGGCGAGGCGTAACTGAGTTTGTCCGGATTGGCCTTCAGGTAGGCCACAAACTGCGCAAAGTTCTCGACGGGCAGCTTGGCGTTGACGACCAGAATGCCGGGTGCCTTCACCAGTTGAGTGACCGGCGCGAAATTCTTGATGGGATCGTAGGGCAGGTTCTTGTAGACGGCAGGGTTCACGCCATGCGTCGAAAGGGTCGCGACACCCAGAGTGTTGCCGTCGGGGGCGGCGCGCGCTACCTCCAGCATGCCGATCGAACCACCGGCGCCGGCGCGGTTTTCGACCACCACGGGCTGCCCGAGGATGCGCGACATAGGCTCGGCGACGACGCGCGCGGTGATGTCCGTGGCGCCGCCCGGAGGAAACGGAACCACCAGGTGCAGGGGTTTTGCCTGCCCGAACGCAGGGCTGTTCGCCAGGCAGAGGGCGGTGATCAGACCCGCCCAGACAGTAGCGGCACGGCGCATCATGGTGAGCTCCAGGTAATTCTTGGTCTGACGGCAACAATACCATCTGCTAGTATTTGATGCGAAATATTTCAACGGAGACTTCCAATGCGTTTGATCAGACAACTGATTGCGGCCGTGGTGATGCTACCGGCCCTGGCGCTGGCGCAGACGCCAGTCAAGGTGGGTATTGCCAATGATTTGTCCGGCCCGTTCGCGGCGCTGGGCGCCGAGGCCCGCGACGGGTTCAATCTGGCAATCAAGCAACTGGGTGGCAAACTGGGTGGCCAGCCCGCAGAGTTTCTCCAGACCGACATGGGCGGCAACCCGGACCAGGCGCGCCAGTTGGTCAACCGCTACATCCAGCGCGACAAGATTGATTTCTTCACGGGGCCGATTGGCTCGAACGTTGCCCTGGCGGTTGGCCCGGCCCTGTTTGCAGCCAACATTCCCTACTTGTCGAACAACCCGGGCCCGAGTCAGTTCGCGGGTGCGCAGTGCAACGATTACTGGTTCGGCCTGTCCTACCAGAACGATGCCTTCCACGAGGCCGCTGGCAAGGTTGCCGCCGATCGCGGCTTCAAGAAGATGGTGATCATTGCTCCCGATTATCCTGCCGGCAAGGATGCGCTGAATGGGTTCAAGCGCGGCTACAAGCAGCCAGTCAGCCAGGAGATCTACACCAAACTCGGCCAGGTTGACTACGCGGCGGAGCTGGCCCAGATTCGCGAAGCCAAGCCGGACGCGGTCTATATCTTCCTGCCCGGTGGCATGGGGATTGGCTTCATCAAACAATTCGTCTCGGCGGGTCTGAACCAGAGCGTCAAGCTGATCGGGCCCGGCTTTTCGGGCGATGAGGACGTCATCCAGGCGGTTGGCGAACCGATGATCGGCATGTTCAACACGGCGCAGTGGGCCTACGACCTGGATAACGAGGCCAACCGCAAGTTCGTCGCAGCTTTCCGCAAGGAATACAACAACCGCAATCCCTCTGTGTACGCCGCGCAGGCCTACGACGTGATCATGGCGATGGATGCGGCGGTTCGCGCAGTCGGCGGCAAGGTCAGCGACAAGCCCGCAGTGCTCAAGGCGCTGAAGGCCGCGGATTTCGCCTCGGTGCGCGGTTCGTTCAAATACGGTGTCAACAACTTTCCGATCCAGGCCTACTACGTACGCGTCATCGAAAA
Organism: Burkholderiaceae bacterium; assembly: GCA_020851995.1. Lineage (GTDB taxonomy): Bacteria > Pseudomonadota > Gammaproteobacteria > Burkholderiales > Burkholderiaceae_B > Zwartia. Next base: position 859 of record JADZBO010000108.1, on the reverse strand, counting down.
GGGTTCTGATGGCCGTGTGACGAACAAACTGGTGGGCAAAGTGTTCGATTCCTATCAGGACGTGTACGTCGGCGAATGCAAAAAGTAAGCCCCCGGGCTCAGGGATCGGGTCTGCACGCATGAGCGCGACCCTTTTCCTGGAGCAACTGCTGAACGGCCTGCAGTTCGGGCTGATGCTCTTTCTGATCGCAGCCGGGCTGACGCTGGTGTTCGGCATCCTCGATATCCTCAACGTCGCCCACGGCTCGCTCTACATGGCCGGGGCGTATGTCGCCGCCTGGACCATGCAGGCGAGTGGTTCGCTGTTGGCCTCGGTGGCGCTGGCAGCGATCGTGACCGGCGGGGTGGGCCTGCTGCTTGAACTCGTGCTGATCCGCCGGCTGGTCGTGCGCGACCATCTGGCGCAGGTGCTTGGCACGTTCGCGATCGTGCTGATCGCCAACGATCTGGTGAGAATGCTCTGGGGGCCCGCCCCGATGATGATGAGCATGCCGCCAGCACTCGCTGGTCCGGTCCGGCTCCTGCCCGATCTGCTCTATCCGGCCTATCGGCTGCTCATCATTGCGGTCGGGCTGCTTGCTGCGCTGGGGCTCTATCTGTTTGTCACCCGTACGCGTGCCGGCGTGCTGGTTCGGGCTGGCGCGTCCAACCGACAGATGGCCACATTGATGGGTGTCCGGGTGCCATTGCTGTTCCTCGGCGTTTTTGTGCTGGGCGCGATGCTGGCTGCACTGGCGGGCGCCTTGCTCGGTCCGGTGACGGCGATCCAGGCCGGCATGGGCGAGCAGATCCTGATTCTCGTTCTGGTGTGTATCGTGATCGGTGGAATCGGGTCGGTACGCGGTGCTTTTGTCGGCGC
>JADZBO010000107.1 GCA_020851995.1 Burkholderiaceae bacterium | reverse complement strand
ACGAGGTTCGCCCCCGCACAGACGGCAAGCCTTACGCCGAACAGATCACCTACGTCACGGATCGACCTGGCCATGATCGCCGCTATGCGATCGACGCGCGCAAGATCGAGCGCGAACTGGGCTGGAAACCGCGTGAAACCTTTGAATCCGGCATCCGCAAGACGGTGCAGTGGTACCTGGACAACCCGAAGTGGATCGCTGGCGTGACCAGCGGCGATTACCGCAACTGGATCGGCAAGCATTACGGGCAGACCGCCGGCTAAACGCTGGCTCAGCGCAACACCCCCTTCCTCTGGAGATCGATATGACCCGACCGTCTGGTGCGATTGCGCGCCTTGCCTCCGTGCGCACCGCCCTTGGTCTGGTTGCGCTTTGCAGTGGGGCGGTGCTCCTTTCGGGATGCGCCACCACGGAGCAACCGGTCACCTGTACCAGCCTGCAAGGCAAGATCATCGGCCCGGCCTCGATCGGGCTGCCGACCAGCGGCGCCACCGTCACCGCAGCCGAACAGGTTGCCGCCGCGGGCTCGGGCGCGGCTGCCATCGGTGCGTATTGCAAAGTCAGTGCCGATATCCATCCGGTCGATCCGAAGGCGCCCGCGATCAAGATGATCATTAACCTGCCAGCGAACTTCAACGGCAAGGGCCTGATGCTGGGCGGCGGCGGCTACAACGGCACGATTCCGGCCTCGCAGGGCAACATCCCTGCGGGACCTGTCAACGTGCCGGTGCCGCTTGCGCTGGGTTACGCCACCTTCTCCAGCGATTCGGGCCATCAGGCCAACAAGCTCGCCTCGCAGGATGGGTCTTTTGGCGTCAACGACGAAGCGGTGCGCAATTTTTCGGGCGATGCGCTCAAGAAAACCCGCGACGTGGCCCTTGCGCTGATGCGTCACTTCTATGGCATTGACAATCCCCGCCGCCTCTACTTTATCGGCGGATCGACCGGTGGTCGCGAAGCGCTCGCCGTGGCGCAACGGTGGCCCACCGACTTCGACGGGGTCGTGTCGCTGTACCCCGCATGGAACGCGGCGATGCTCGACCTGCAGTTTGGTCGCATTACGCGCGCGCTCGCCGCACCGGGCGCCTATCCGAACCAGGCCAAGCGCCGCGCGCTGTACGACGCCGCCATGCAATCGTGCGACCTGCTCGACGGCGTGGCCGACGGGTTGATCAGCAATGTTCTCGCCTGCAATGCGCAGTTCGACCCGGCAAGCGCCACACTCAACGGGCGACCCTTGCGCTGCCCGGGTGGCGCGGATACCGGTGATCAGTGCTTGTCGGACGCGCAGATCAGGGCGCTCAAGACGATGGAAACCTCGCTCCAGCTTACTTACGCCGTGCAGAGCGGTGAAACCCTGTACCCGGGCTTCAACGTCTGGGGCGCCGATCTCGGCATGGCCGGCAACAACCCGCTGCAGGCGCGGGTGACGTTCCTCGCGCTGAATACCGCGCAGCCAAAGAACCCCATGCCCGAAGCTGCGCCCTACGCCAGCATCTTCTGGGATCAATGGGTGCGCTTTTTCGTGACCCGTGATCCCGCGTTCAACTCACTGTCGCTCGACCCAGCCAAACCCGGGCCGTGGCAGGAGCGCATCAGCGTGCTGACGGGATTGCAGGACATCAACAAGACCGACCTTTCGATCTTTGAAGCGCGCGGCGGCAAGCTGCTGATGGCACACGGTTCGGCCGACGTGCTCGTCAGCACGCGGGCGACCGAACAATACTTCCAGCGCCTGCAGTCAACGATGGGCAGGGAAAAAGTCCAGCGATTCGCGCGCTACTACGAAATCCCCGGCTATGGCCATGCGATCAGCACTGTGTTCAATGCGGCCTGGGATTCTTTGTCGGCACTCGACGCCTGGGTCGAAAAAGGCGAAGCCCCCGCGGCGCAGGTGGTCGCGGATTCGATTGGCGTGCCGGGGCGTACGCGCCCTCTCTGCGAGCACCCTGCGTGGCCGCGCTATCGCGGTACCGGTGACGTCAACAGCGCGGCGAGCTTTGTTTGCGTGATGCAGTAGGCGTGTCGGTGGCAGCGGGTGTGTCAGCGGTAGCGGGTGTGTCAGCGGCAGCAGATGTGTCAGCGGCAGCAGATGTGTCAGCGGCAGCAGATGTGTCAGCGGCAGCAGGCGTATCAGCGGCCGCAGGCGCGTCAGCGCGCCCTCACCTGCTCGTCGCGCTGTCGTCGCACGGCTTCGGACATTTGTCGCAAGCGGCACCGGTCGTCAACCAGTTGCGCCTCATGGTCCCGGAGTTGCGCGTCACCGTGCGCGCGGCGTTCCCTGCCGACCAGATTGGCCGGCGCATCCCCAATCCGGATGACATCATGCACGCCGCCGACGATTTCGGCATGGTGATGCATGACGCGCTGTCCGTGGACGTCGCGGGTAGTCTTGAGGCCTACCGGGCGGTGCATCGCAACTGGGATGAACGGGTCGACGCTCTGGCACGCACCTTGCGCGCGGCACGTGTGGACGTTGTCCTATCGGATATTCCCTATCTGACACTCGCAGCCGCCACTGCTGCGGGGATTCCCAACGTCGGGATGTGCTCGCTGAACTGGGCGGAGATTCTGGAGCATTACATCGGTCCGCAGGGCGACCCCGAGTTGGTCGCCGCGATTCGGCGCGCCTACGCCGGTGCAACTTACTTTCTGCAGACGCAGCCTTGCATGCCCATGCGAGGGCTACCCAACTTGCGCGCGATCGGCCCGGCCGCAACGCCCGGCAGGATGCGTCGCGATGAAATCGTCGAGCGCGCCGGGTTGCCCGTTGATGCGTGGATTGTGTTGGTGGGGATGGGGGGTGTTCCTTATGAACTGACGGCTGCCGAATGGCCGTCGCGGT
>JADZBO010000106.1 GCA_020851995.1 Burkholderiaceae bacterium | reverse complement strand
GCGCGCGAAGTCAGCGGTCTTTGCGTCCGTCCCGCTGGCCGCTGCAGCGGCAGGCTGTGCTGCGACAGGGGCGGGCGCGTTGTTCGGCGCCTTCGCTAGCGCAGCCGCTTCGGCGTCTGCCTTGGCTTTGGCTTGCGCGGCGGCTTCGGCATCTGCCCTGGCTTTGGCTTGCGTAGCGGCTTCGGCATCTGCCTTGGCTTTGGCTTGCGCTGTGGCTTCGGCGTCTGCCTTGGCTTTGGCTTGCGTAGCGGCTTCGGCATCTGCCTTGGCTTTGGCTTGCGCAGCCGCTTCGGCGTCTGCCCTGGCTTTGGCTTGCGCAGCAGCTTCGGCGTCTGCCTTGGCTTTGGCTTGCGCAGCGGCTTCGGCGTCTGCCCTGGCTTTTGCCCGTGCAGCCGCCTCGGCCTCTAACTTGGCCTTGTTTTGCGCTGTGGGTTGATTTTGTGAGGCTGGCGCTTCCTGTGCAGTGGCTTTGGCGCGCTCGGCAACTCTGGCTTCTGCCTCGGCTCTGGCCTGTTCAGCCAGTCTCTCGCGGGATCGCGCGTCGTACTGTGTGCGTGGCGTATCCGAAAAGTGCTGGATGGGCTCGTCAGGATAGCTGCTGAGGACGAGCAGGATGACGACGACGACAGCCAGTGCGATGAGGATTTTTGACGTACGGCTCAGCAATGGCATGTTCAGGAGTCAGGATCGGAGGAGGAAAAAGCAAGGCAATGCACAGCAATACAAAGCAAAGCAAATCAATCTTCCATTTTACCCTAAGGAAAATATGGCAACTAATTGCATTTGTAACCTCTTCGGAGTCACTCAGGCATCATTGCGTTCGTGATCCGAGAGTTAAAGGATTCCTTCTTCGGCGGTTTCGACGCGATCGGCGATATTTTCCGGGCAGGTGAACTGGACGCGACAGCCGCCGGAGGCGCGCGGGGTGGACGCAAATTCGTAGGCGGGATCCGGTTCGATGACGGCGACGGAGAGCCCCGGACTTTGCCGCAGCAGATGGTATGCCACGCTGGAACCCATGACACCGCCGCCCATGACGACGACATCAAAAAAGGCCGAATCGCTGTTCTGCATCTGAAGGGTACCTGTCCGGGAAGGGCTGTTGTCGGGCATGGGTTTTCAGGGTTCAAAGGCCGGATTGATCAGGTTGTCGAAGGAAAAGATTTCCTGCCATTTTTCCTCGCTGAGCAGTTTGCGTTCGCTCACGACAATGTCGTGCAGCGACTTGCCGGTTTCGTAACCTTCGCGCGCCAGTTCGGAACACAGTTTGTAGCCCAGGTGCTGCTTGAGCAGCGTTACGATGCCCAGCGAGTTCAGCACCATGTCGCGGGTGCGGTCGGGGTTTGCCGTAATTCCGTCGACGCAATTCTCGCGCAGGCTATCCATCGCATTTTGCAACGTGTGGATGGACATAAACAGCGCAAAGGTAATCACGGGCTCCATCACGTTGAGTTGCAACTGTCCGGCGGACGCGGCGAGCGTCACTGTAAGGTCCATGCCGATGACCAGGAAACCGGTCTGGTTGACGACCTCCGGAATGACCGGGTTGACCTTGCCCGGCATGATCGACGAACCGGGCTGCTTTTGCGGAAGATTGATTTCGCCCAGGCCGCAGCGCGGGCCTGAAGCAAGCAGGCGGAGGTCATTGCAAATCTTGGTGAGTTTGGAAGAAGTACGCTTGAGGGCGCCCGAGAGCTGAACATAGGCCCCGGTATCGGAGGTCGCCTCGACAAGGTCTCCCGCCAGGATGAAGTTGAGTCCGGTGACCTCACATAAATGGCGCGTCGCGAGTGCCGGGTAGCCGGGCGCTGCGGTCACGGACGTGCCAATTGCGGTTGCACCAAGGTTGATTTCATGCAACAGCAGCCGTACCTCGCCAATGCGCTGCACTTCTTCGCCAATGGTCGTGCCCCATCCATGAAACTCCTGGCCCAGTGACATTGGCACGGCATCCTGAAGGTGGGTACGCCCCATCTTCAGCACACGCTCGAACTCCCTGCCTTTGGCAAAAAACGCCGCTTGCAGTTTCTGCAGGCTCTCGATGTACGCATCGAGCCGCAGAATCAGCGCGAGGCGAAAAGCGGTCGGGTAGACATCATTGGTAGACTGACCGCAATTCACATGGTCGTTGGGACTGCAGTACTGATATTCGCCCTTGTGATGCCCGAGGGTTTCCAGGGCGAGGTTGGCAATCACCTCGTTGGCGTTCATGTTAGTGGAGGTGCCCGCACCGCCCTGGATGAAGTCGGTGACAAACTGGTCGTTGAATTCACCGGCGATGATCCGATCGCACGCGGCGACAATGGCGTTGGCGATGACCGGATCCAGGACCTTCAGGTCGCGGTTGGCCAGAGCCGCTGCTTTCTTGACATAGCCGAAAGCCCGGACAAAATCCGGCTCCTTCGACATCGGCACGCCGGTGATACTGAAGTTCTCTTTTCCGCGCAGAGTCTGCACGCCGTAATACGCATCTCGCGGAATTTGGCGTTCGCCCAGAAAGTCTTTTTCGGTTCGCGTATCCATTTGCGCAATCTCCTGGTGTTGATTCATACCCTGGCCACAACTTGGACCGGTCAGGGCGCCGATGAAAATTCGGTCCAGTCACGGGTCGACCGACATCCTTCGGCCACCGACCGACCTCATCTTAGCTTTTCAATCAAGCGGCCGGTGCTGCTTCCTTGCGGATCCAGATGGCGGTGTCATGGTAGGCGGCGCCAGACGCCGGCAATCCGGGTTCGGCGCTGACCAGCATGTTGATGCCGATGCCCTCAATGAAGGACTCGTTGGGCCACTGGCTTTCGACCACAACAGTCGATGGCTGCAGACCGTCGAAGCGCCTCGCATGTACCACGACACTGCCGAGATCGTTGCCCAGTCGCACCAGATCCTGGTTCTGAATGCCAAATTGCTCGGCGGTGTCCGGATGCAGCAAAGCGGTGGGACGTTTTTCGGCGGCACGCGAAGAGGGCATTTCCGTGAATGATGTGTTGAGAAAGTTGCGGGCGGGTGCTGCAACCAGACGAAAGGGCTTATCCGCCGTGCACGCGTTGTTGATGTCAAGATGATCCGGCATGCGTGGCATGCTTGCGTGATCGGGACCGACGCGCGACCAGTCCGGACAAAAGTGAAACTTGCGGTCAGGCGTCGCGAAGCCGTTCAGGAAGTGCGCCTCCTCGAAGGGCAGCGCGCAGTCGAGCCAGGCGTCCTGTTCGAACGCACCATCGCCGGTGCGCCCCGAGTCGGTCAGCACGCGCTGGACCAGAGACCAGTCGTCCATCCCGAAGGCGGGATGCGCGATGCCGAGGCGCGCGGCCAGTTGCGACACGCACCATTGGTTGGAGCGGCTTTGCCCGATCGGCGGGATCAGGGCACGCGAGGTTTGCAGGTAGGTGTGTGCCGAGGCCTGATAGATGTCGTCATGTTCCAGGAAGGTGGTGGCGGGAAGCACTACATCGGCGAGCTTTGCCGTGTCGGTCATGAACTGCTCGTGCACGCAGGTGAACAGGTCTTCGCGTTGTAACCCCCGCCGCACGGCCAGGCTCTCGGGGGCGACGACAGCCGGGTTGGTCGACTGGATCAGCAGGGCGGTGACAGGCGGGCCGTTGCCGATATCTCGCGGGTCTCCGGCGAGTACGGCGCCAATGCGTCCCATGTCGAGCTGTCGCGCAGGGGTGACGCCGGCATCCAGACCCCAGAGAAAGTGCGTATTGAGTTTGTAGATACCGGCGTTGCCGAAGAGTGCGCCGCCACCGCGGTGCTGCCAGGCACCCGTGACCGCCGGCAGACAACTGACGGCGTGCATGGCGGCCGAGCCGTTGCGTTGTCGCGTGAAGCCGAAGCCCACGCGCAGGTAGCTCTTGCGACGCTGTCCGTAAAGCCGGGCAAAGCCGACAATCTGCTCGACCGTGAGCCCGGTGACGTTTGCCGCCCATTCCGGTGTTCGGGTGGCAAGGTGGGCTTCGACCTCGGGAGAAAAGTCGGTCAGGCGCGCAAGGTATTCCCGGTCGGCCATGCCTTCGGCGAGCAGCACGTGCATGACGGCGCAGGCGAGCGCGCCATCGGTGCCGGGGCGCAGCGCCAGGTGGATATCCGCCTTGGCAGCGGTTGGTGTGCGATACGGATCGATCACCACCAGTGGCACATCGCGCCCGTGTCTGGCCTTGTGCACCCAACCCATGAAGTTCACCTGCGTGTGCACGGGGTTGCCGCCCCAGATCACGATCAGGTCCGAGTCCGTGATTTCACGTGCATCCGTTCCGCGCTTTTCACCGGTGCCGGCAAGCCAGCCCGCATCGGCGAGTGCCACGCAGAATGTTTCGAGCTGTTGTGAAAAGCCCCCCACATTCGCCAGACGCCGGATTGCCCCGCGCTGTACAAAGCCCATGGTACCGGCGTAATGGTACGGCCACACGGTTTCGGCGCCATGGCGGGCAATGGCGCGGGTGAAGTTTTCGGCGACCAGATCGAGCGCGGAGTCCCAGGAGATCGCTTCGAATTGCCCCGAACCTTTTGCACCAGTGCGCCGCAGCGGCATGGTGAGACGATCCGGGTGATGGACGCGTTCGGCATAGCGCGCGACCTTGGCACACACTACGCCATCGGTGTACGGCTGGTCAGCCCCGTGCACACGCCCGATGCGGGCAAGGCCCTCCGGACCCGTGTCAACCTCGACCTTGAGCGCGCAGACGCTCGGGCAGTCGTGCGGGCAGACGCTCGGAAACTGCGCAGGTCGAGTTCGGGTATCCATGGTTCACGCCATCCTGATGTTTCAGAGCCCGGCACCCCAACGGTATTGCCAGGCGATTCCAAACAGATCATAGCCGTTGCCGGTGCGCGAAAACACGCCCTGACTCGCGTAGAGCTTAATTGAGTTGTTGCGGTTGACGGGGATCGCCAGCGTGGCGCCGAAGCGCCAGTTCTCCTGCAGGTCATTGTTGAGTCGTCCATTGATCGACGATTGGCCGCCCGTCAGATAGGTGACGTCCATCGACAGCCACGCACCGGATTTGAATCCGTAAATAATGTGACCCTCGGTGGAATAGAGGGGATCCTGCGATCGCGTATTGCCACCGAAGAAATCCTTGTTATCGGTGAAGAGCGTGACTGCGGTCGCGAGCTCAAGTTTCCAGGGGCCGATGGCCTGCGAGGCGCCGATTGCCGGTTGCACGAACCAGCGGTTGGCGCCAATATTCACCAGCTGGCGGCTGTCATAGTTGCCCCAGGGAACCGACGCTTTCAGGCTTGCGCCAATGATGAGGTCCTGCTGGTAGCTGGCGAACTCTTCAAGGTTGAGCGCGGGTGCGCCGTAGAGGTTGACCGCCAGTCGCAAGAGCGGATCCGTCAGGCCTTCGGTGGCCCGGGTGACCGACTGACTGCCGACGGGGGCGGTACCGGTCATTTGCGCATACGGCACGACGACATCGATACGGGCAGACTGCCCCGCCAACGCGAAAACATGGGAATAGCCGAGGATTTCGCTGCCCGTGCGGTAGCGGGTGCTTTGCGCTTCTGCGTAACCCACTCCCAGGAAGTTGATGCCGATGGGTGCGTTGGAATAGGCTCTTGGTTCGATATCCTGGCCCAGGGCGGGGCTGGCGATGAGGGCAAGCGCAAGCACTAATACCCGGAACACCCAGCGCATGGTACGGGAGAGTTCCACCCGGAACACCCAGCGCATGGTACGGGAGAGTTCCGGGTTTCTCACGGCGGTCATGGGCAGGGTGTGCGTGCGGGATCAGGATTTGGTGCGTTCACACAAATATACTCGCACGCCAGGGAGACACGGGCAGAGCGATCGGGCCGCATGCCGTGTTTGGCATTACGCCGGTCGGCGTAAAATCGTTCGCGTCCCGTTATCCACCGCGCAAGGAACCGACATGGCCGATGCCAAGACCCGCCAGGAGATTCTCGACTGGCTTCGCTCTCAGGAAGGCGCGATGTTTGCGCTGCTCGAACAACTGGTCAACACGGAAAGCGGCAGCTACAACAAGGCAGGAGTCGATCGCGTCGGCCAGATCCTCCAGCAGCACCTGCAGTCGGCCGGCGTCCGGGCCACGATTCACCCGAACGATACCTACGGCAACTGCCTGTCGGCCGAGGTGCCGGGCAGCGATGGCCCCGATGCTCCCCACGTATTGTTGATGGGGCATATGGATACGGTGTTCCCGGACGGTACCGTGGCCGAGCGCCCTTACCGGGCGGAGGGCAACATCGCCTACGGCCCGGGTGTTGCCGATATGAAGTCCGGGCTGGTGATGAACGCCTACGTCGCGATGGCGTTCGCGAAATTCGGCGGCAATCGCCTGCCGATCCGGATTCTGTTTACAGCCGATGAGGAGATCGCTTCGCCCTCCTCGCGTGCGCTGATCCTGTCGATGGCGCGCGGCGCGGCAACCGTGTTGAACAGTGAACCAGGCCGACCGAGCGGCAATGTCGTAACAGGTCGCAAGGGTGCATTTTTTATCAACTTCGAGGTCGATGGCGTGGCCGCGCATTCGGGCGTCAATCATGAAAAGGGAGCAAGTGCGATCGAGGCGCTGGCGCGCAAGATCGTTGCTCTGCACCAGCTGACCGATCGCGCAACCGGGGTCACGGCCAACGTCGGAACAGTGCGCGGCGGCATCTCGGTCAACACGGTGGCGCCGTTTGCGGCCGGTCAGCTCGATGTGCGGTTCACGGGCGAGATCGATCGAGAGCAATTGCATGCCCGCATCAAGGAAATCATCGAAGGCGAGTCGCTGCCGTGTACGTGCGGGCGCATTACCCACGAGGGCAGCTTCCTGCCGCTGTTCCAGACCGACGCAAGTCGCGACTTGCTCGCGGACTACCGTATGGCGTCTGAAGAGCTGGGGCTGACGGTGAGCGGCGAATTCACCGGTGGCTCTGCCGATAGCGGACTGACGGCGTCGGTTGGCGCACCCACGCTGTGTGCCACCGGACCAGTGGGCGCACACCCGCATTCACCCGATGAGTTCTGTCGTATCGATACGATCGTGCCACGCGCCCAGGCTGCGGCGTTGACGATCCTCGCGCGGGATGCTCTCTGAACATATCTCGCGACACATGGGGTGCCGTAATGCAGGGAGGCCTCGCGTCAGGATTTCCTGTAGGCAGAAAAATCCCTGGTCGTGCGGACCTTTGTCCGGCGGAACTGGTTGCCGGCGGCATCCTTGGCTTCGTAAATGAAGCGGTCGGCGTCGATGCTGATGATCTGGTCCCGGGTGGTCTGTCCACGCGGCATCAGATCTTCAACGGTGAAGTTGGCCTGACGAAAGAACTCCTCCTGATCTGACTGCTCCGCAGGCTTGCCGTTTGCCTTGACGTAGTCCGGGGTGGACTTCACCTCGAGGATCTTCTCGATCAGCACACCGTCGGCAATGCGCCATTCGCTTCTGGATGTCGTCTGCCATGCGGCCTCCAGGGTGGCACCGTCGGAATATTTGAAGAGCATGATGATCTGCCCCTGGCCTTTGAGCGTCCCGTCGGCCAGGTATTCATCCACTCCCGCGACGCGCAACTCGCCTGTCGAGCCGGTTTCATCCGGTGCGATCGGCTCCGTCACTTCACCGAACCAGCGCCCAACGATGGCCGTGTCGGCTGGCGTCTGCGCCAGCGCAGCGCCCACATGCGAAAATGAAACGGCCGCGAGGAGAAGAACGATGATGCGCCGAACCATTGACGCTCCTCAGCGGCCGATCGCCTGACCGTCGCGGCGGTGATCCGATCCCGCGATGTACGAGCAAAGGCCATTGGCGTCTTGCTCAAGGCGCTGGATCAATTGCGCACTGCCGAAGTCCAGGCTGTCGGGGGCCGCGACGCGTGGTGCGTGGCCCATGGCTATGAGGCCTTCGACCACTTCCTGGCTGACCGCGTGTTCGAGTGTCAGCACGGCGGCATCGTTGATGCGCCACCGGGGCGCGTCCGAGCACGCCTGCGGGTTGAGCCCTTCGATCGTGCGCCGGAGCACCATCTGCATATGCCCCTGCGCCTGCATGTTGCCGCCCATCACGCCGAAAGCCATGACGGGTTTGCCGTCGCGGGTCATGAAGGCGGGGATGATGCTGTGCATGGGACGCTTGCCGCCCGCGACCTCGTTCGGATGGCCGGGGGTGTTGACAAACCCGAAGCCCCGGTTGTGCAGCGCGATCCCTGTGCCGGGAACTACAAGTCCTGAGCCAAAACCCTTGTAGTTTGACTGGATGAGCGAAATCATGCGCCCCTGCGCATCGGCGGCGCAGAGGTAGACCGTGCCGCCCGAGGGCGGTGCACCGGGGGAATAGGTACCGGCCCGCCTGGGGTCGATCAGCTTGGCGCGTTCTTTCGCGTAGGCGGGGTCGAGGATCGCTGCCGCACTGACTCGCATGTGGGCCGGATCGGCAATATGCGCCTGCAGATCGGCGAAGGCGACGCGCATTGCTTCGATCTCCAGGTGCATGCGTTCGGCCGAGCCCGCGCGTGTCTGCTTGTAGGGCAGGTGCGCAATGATGTTCAGCGCCAGCAGCGCGGCGATTCCCTGGCCGTTGGGTGGGATCTCGTGTACGTCGTGGCCTTCGAAGCGCACCGAGATGGTGTCAACCCAGTCCGCCTGATGGGCAGCAAGATCGGCCTCGGTCATCGCGCCGCCGTGCTCCCCGGCGAACGCTGCAATCGCGCGCGCGAGCCGACCGCGGTAGAACGACTCGCCCTTGGTGCGGGCGATTTCTTCGAGCGTGTCGGCCTGGTCGCTGAAGCGCCAGATTTCGCCAGCCTCGGGTGCGCGGCCATTGGGCATGAAGGCGCTGAATCCGGGGAAATCCCTGAGTTCGACAACGGCATCGTGCCACTGGCGAGCGATGACGGGGCTGACGGGAAATCCCTCGCGGGCATGGCGGATCGCGTCGATGAAAAGATCTTCAAAAGGCAGGTCGCCGAATTTGGCCGACAGTGCCACCCATTGCGACACGGCGCCGGGAACGGTGACTGAATCCCAACCGCGGTCGGGCATGCCTGGCAGGTTGCGGAATCGTTCCGGAGTCCAGGCCATCGGGGCGCGGCCGCAGGCGTTGAGCCCGTGCAATTCCACGCCATCCCAGATAATGGCAAAGCCGTCGCCGCCGATCCCGTTCATGACGGGTTCGACCACCGTCAGCGTGATGGCCGCGGCGAGTGCCGCATCGATGGCATTGCCGCCGCGCGCGATGGCGGAGATGCCCGCCTCTGCGGCAAGCGGTTGTGAGCAGGAAACGATGTTGCGGGCCAGAACCGGCTGACGACCGGACGGAAACGGAAGCTGCGTGTTGATCAAGATAGGGCTCCGGGGCTTGGTCGGTGAATGCGCTGGGCGTCAATCATGGCTAGACATCAATCATAGCCAGACATCAATCATTGGTGGGCATCGATCATGGCGAGGCATCCATCATAGTCGAGCGATCTTGCGATGTGGTGCCGGGGAGGATGCCTGCCGATGGGTGCAGACTCCCCGGCCTGAACGCCAGAGTTTGCCTCGCGACAGATCAAAAGAAAGCCGGCACATCATCGATGTGCCGGCCCAGGGTCGTTATGGATCCGACAGTTGCCGGATCCGTGCCTTTATCAGGCAACCTCGCGCAGCGCGGTGCGCACTGTGGCGAAGATTTCCTCGATTTGTGCTTCGGTGGCGATCAACGGTGGAGAGAAGGCCAGAATGTCGCCGGTATAGCGAACCAGTGCGCCTTTCGCAAAGCACTTGAGGAAAATGTCGTAGCCGCGCGTGCCAGGCGCGCCGTCGCGCGATTCGACCTCAACCGCACCCATCAGGCCCAGATTACGCACGTCCTTGACGAAAGGTTCGCCGCGCAGCGCGTGGATGGCGCGCTCGAACGTCGGGGCGAGGCCCGCGGCACGATCAAACAGTTTTTCGTCGCGGTAGATGTCCTGCGTCGCAATGCAGGCCGCAGCGGCGGTCGGGTGCGCCGAATAGGTGTAGCCGTGGAACAACTCGATGGCGTTGGCGGCGCCCGCGTTGATGATCGAGTCGTGGATTTCGCGCTTGGCGGCGACTGCTGACATCGGGATCGAGGCGTTATTGATCGCCTTGGCCATTGTGAGCAGATCCGGGGTGACGCCAAAGTACTCGGCGGCGGTGGCTTTGCCCAGGCGGCCGAAGGCGGTGATGACTTCGTCAAAAATCAGCAGAATGCCGTGCTTGGTGCAGATTTCGCGCAGCTTTTGCAGATAACCTTGCGGCGGAATCAGCACGCCCGTGGAACCGGCGACCGGCTCGACGATGACGGCGGCAATCGTGGAGGCATCATGCAGCGCGACGATGCGCTCGAGTTCGTCGGCAAGATGCCCGCCCCAGGCCGGCTGGCCCTTGCTGTACGCCATCTCCTGCGGGTTCCAGGTGTGCGGAAGGTGGTCGGCGCCGGGGATCATGCTGCCGGAGAATGCTTTGCGGTTGGCCAAAATGCCACCCACTGTGATGCCGCCAAAGCCGACACCGTGGTAGCCGCGCTCGCGGCCGATCAGGCGGGTACGCTGGCCTTCGCCGCGCGAGCGGTGATAGGCGATCGCGATCTTGAGTGCCGTATCGACGGCTTCGGAGCCGGAGTTCGAAAAGAAGATACGGTCCATGCCCGCCGGCATCACTTGTGCGACGCGCGTGGCGGCTTCAAAGGCGAGGGGGTGCGCCATCTGGAAGGTCGGCGCATAGTCCATCTCGGTCATCTGGCGGCGCACGGCCTCGATGATTTCGGGGCGGCCATGGCCGGCATTGACGCACCACAGGCCGGCGGATCCGTCCAGTACCTGGCGGTCGTCGACGGTCGTGTAGTACATGCCCTTGGCGCCTTTGAGCAGGCGTGGCGCCGCCTTGAACTGCTTGTTGGCAGTGAAGGGCATCCAGAAGTTGGACATATCCAGTCCGGCGGACAGGCTGACGTTTTCAGTGACGGTATTCATGGGAGATTTCTCCGAGCGTGGAACGGCAAGGTGTAAATGTACCGTTCTATAGTCCCCGTTATCCAGTACAGTTGCGAGATAACCCGACAAACTGTATAGACTGTCTTGGTTGTAACTGTACAGGCTACTCCTGCGGAATTTGCAGGTGTCGTGCAAAGTTCACAGGTGCATCATGCAAATCCCCTTGCTGCTTGATCGTCATTCGGGCTCGACGCTGGTGGGTCAGATCGTCGATGCCATCAGCGAAGCAATTGGTCAGCGGCGTCTGCGCGCGGGTGACGCACTGCCCTCGATCCGCAGTCTGGCGCGTGAGCATGGCGTGAGTGCCTTCACGGTGGCTGAGGCCTATGGCCGCCTTGCATCGATCGGTTCGATCGTTTCACGGCGTGGGTCGGGATTCCGCGTGGCCGACACGACGGCAGTGGTTGCGCCGCCGGCTCTCGCCTGGGCCGCGCCCACGCTAAGCGCGGCCTGGCTGCTGTCGGATGTATTTGCGGATCACTCGGTACCGATCAAGGCCGGTTGCGGCTGGATTCCTGGCGAGTGGATCAACGAGAGCGGCTTGCAGCACGCCTTCAGGGCGTTGGGGAGGGTTCCGGGGCCGCGCCTTGGCGGCTACGGGCATCCGTTCGGCATGGCTTCGCTGCGAGAACTGATTGCGGGCTTTTTGCGCCGGCACGCGCTACCGGTGGACGCGTCCAATATTTTGCTGACGCAGGGCGCGACGCAGGGGCTGGATCTCGTGGTGCGCACGCTGCTTCGGCCTGGCGATACGGTCGTGGTGGAAGATCCGTGTTACTGCAACCTGTTGCAGATCCTGCAACTGGCCGGGCTCAGGGTGATCGGTGTGCCGCGCACGCTCGACGGGCTCGACCTGGCGCAACTCGAGCAGATCGTGGTGCAGTCACGTCCCAAGGCGATCTTCATCAATACTGTATTGCAGAATCCATCGGGGGCCTCGCTGTCGCTGGCCTCGGCGTTTCGTCTGCTGCAACTGGCGGATCGCCACGGGCTGTGGGTGATCGAGGACGACATCTACCGGGATCTGGCTCCTTCGGGGGCACCTTGTCTGGCGGCGATGGAGGGGCTGAACCGGGTGATCTCGATTTCAGGATTTTCCAAGACGATCTCGCCGATGCTGCGGGTCGGTTTCATCGCGGCGCATCGGGATGTGCTGGCTGAGCTGGCGCGAACCAAGATGGCGGTGGGGTTGACGTCGTCGGAGGTGGCGGAGCGGGTCGCCGCGAACATTCTGGTGGAAGGGCATTACGACCGGCATGTCGGCTTTCTGGTCGAGAAGCTGCACGCTGCGCACGAGCGTGTCGCTGCGCGGATGCTGGATGCGGGGGTAGAGATTTTTCATCAGCCGCGGGCGGGGCTTTTTCTGTGGGCGCGTTTGCCGATTGCGCCGGCGCGCAGTGCGGAGGTGACGACGCGGGCGCTGTCGCACGGGATCTGGCTTGCGCCGGGTTCTTACTTCCGGCCGGGGGACTTGGCGTCTGACTGGTTCCGTTTCAATGTGGCGACGTCAGATGTGGATGTGCTGTGGGACTTTGTTCGGGCGCTGTAGGGGCCGCTGCGGTGGTCGCCGGGGATCGGCCCCTGCGAGCTTTGGTTATCGGACGGTCTCAGGGGGGGGCGGTGGATTCACCGGTCAACGGCGAGGTACAGGGTTTCCTTGATTTCTTCCATGACGACGTAGCTGCGCGATTCGGCGGAGGCGGGCATGCGTTTGAGGATTTCGCCCAGTAACTGGCGGTATTTGGTCATTTCGGCAAGCCGAGCCTTGATGAGGTAGTCGAAGTCGCCGGACACGAGATGGCACTCCATGACTTCGGGGACGAAGGCGAGTTCCTTTTTGACTTGTTCGAAGACGTCGCCGGATTTGGAAGACAGCTTGATTTCCAGGAAGACGAGTAGGTGTTTTCCGAGGGCGGCGGGATTGACGCGGGCGTAGTAGCCCATGATGACGCCTTCGCGTTCCATGCGGCGCACGCGTTCGGAGCAGGGGGTGGCGGAGAGGTTGACGCGCTCGGCAAGTTCGGTCATGGAGATGCGGCCGTCGCGCTGCAGGACGTCGAGGATTTTGAGGTCGATTCGGTCGAGTGAGCGCATGGGGGTAGGGCCTTTGGTCGGGTGTGAACGACAGGGGGGTGCGAATTTCTTCTTGGAAAATCCTGTGGGATGGATGGATTTTAGTGAATTCTTCTGGATTTTCTCAGTTTGGATGGTGAAAGTATTGTGTGGTTTGTATTGGGGTGAGCTCGGTTGTATTGGGGTGAGGCGGGGGTGGGCGTGCGGGTTGGCTGAGAGGGGCGGCTGGGCGGTGCCGCGGGTGGGGCGCGGCGGCCACACACTGCGGCTGCGGGCCTGACCGGCGGGTGGGCTGCGCCCACTCCCCTCCGAAATTGCCGGTCGGCGCGTCTGCGCAACAACTCGGCCCTGGCGGGCCTCAGACATGTTGCGCAGACGACTGCGCCGCCTTCGGCAATTTCGTCGGCCGCCTCAAGGCCCGCAGCCGCAGTGTGTGGCCGCCGCGCCCCACCCGCGGCACCGCCCAGCCGCCCCTCTCAGCCAGCCCGTGGTTGCGGTGAACTAACCTCCCTTAAAATGCACGGGTACAGTCTTCGGGCTGGCTAAAACCGGCGCCGGATGCATAAACTGCGGGTCCCGGATTAACAGGTTTTCTTTGAGGCACACGTCATGTGGGACGTTATCGTAGTGGGCGGCGGCAACGCGGCTCTGTGTGCGGCGCTGATGGCGCGCGAGGCGGGCGCCAGCGTGCTTCTGCTCGAGGCGGCGCCGAAGGAGTGGCGCGGTGGTAATTCGCAGCACACGCGTAATCTGCGCTGTATGCATGACGCTCCGCAGGACGTTCTGGTGGACGCCTATCCGGAGGAAGAGTACTGGCAGGATCTTTTGAAGGTGACTGGTGGTATCACCAACGAGGCGCTGGCCCGCATGGTAATCCGCGAGTCGTCGACCTGCAGGGACTGGATGCGCAAGCATGGCGTGCGATTTCAGCCGCCGCTCTCCGGTACGCTGCACGTGGCGCGCACGAATGCGTTCTTCATGGGCGGGGGCAAGGCGCTCGTCAATGCCTATTACCGCAGCGCCGAAAATCTCGGGGTGAATATCAAGTACGACTCGCCGGTTGATGATCTGGAGATTCGCGACGGTCGCTTTGTCGCCGCCAAGGTGGGCAATATCCGCTACGAAGGCCGGGCAGTTGTACTTGCCTGTGGCGGGTTTGAATCCAACCGTGAATGGGTTCGCGAGGCCTGGGGGCAAAACGAGCGCGGCGAGTGGCCGGCGGATAACTTCCTCGTGCGCGGTACGCGCTACAACATGGGCGCGGTTCTCAAGGTGATGATGCGCGAAGGCGCGGACACGATGGGCGATCCCACGCAGGCGCATTGCGTTGCGATTGACGCCAGAGCTCCACTGTATGACGGTGGAATCTGCACGCGTCTGGATTGTGTTTCGCTGGGCATCGTCGTCAACGGCGAAGCGAAGCGCTTTTATGACGAAGGTGAAGATTTCTGGCCCAAGCGTTATGCGCTGTGGGGGCGTCTCGTCGCGTTGCAGCCCGGTCAGATCGCCTATTCCATCATCGACGCCAAAGCCGT
>JADZBO010000105.1 GCA_020851995.1 Burkholderiaceae bacterium | reverse complement strand
GCATATCCTTGCTACGACGCAAAACCTCATCAGCGAGCGCCTGCGCGTCCTTCTCGCCGCTCTCGCCGCGACCAAGAACCGCCTGAATGTCGAGACCCTCGACATTCTGCGCCAGCGCATAGCTCGCACCGACAAGAGCAACCCCGGCAACCGCAATGATCAAACCACGACGCATCGCACGTCCCCCACTACAAAACGCAGCAATTGCGTTTGCGCCAAACCAAATATCCGAAATCTTCGCCGATCCCCGGAATCGCATTGCCCGAACCCGGCTTCATGTCGCTGGCGCCAATCGGCGGACAAGCCCAACGACCCTTGACCATTGGCGAAGGTATCGTGGCCTGAAACCGATATTGCTGCTTGCGCATGATCGGCATCACATACTTGCCGCACAGGCCCTTGCTGCCCATCGTCCCCCAGGCAATCGCCTGACGGTGAAGCTTGTAAGCAAACCGCGACAAGGCAAGACGGCTCGACTGGATCTCGCCAACGTGCGCCGCAATATTGCCGTTCATCGGGTACATCGGACCAAGGCAGCCCGCGCACCAGAACAACGGATCAAGCGGCAGCTTCGTCGTCGCCGCAGCGCAGTCCGCCGCACACGCAACCTGCGCGATCGGATTGGCAAAAATCGCGACTTCCGGATTGATCAACGCGGTAAGCGTATCATCCTGCCACAGCGGATCGATCTCGGTCACATAAGCGATATCGAACGACGACTGCTCCATGCAGCCCATGTCGGTGAGGATTTCCATCCAATAGAGAAGCGGATAGACGTACCAATGCACATGCCACTTGGCGCCGCCATTGTTGCCATCGCCGCCCGGCGAAGCCCTGCCCCGCCCGATATTGAATCCGGGCGAAATCTTCTTCCCGCCAAGGCTCGTAAAGCACCACGGTTTCGTCGTCACATCCGCCAGACGGACTGGCTCCCAGAACCCTGCAGCAATCCCGATCCTGGGAATGGGTGAACCACAAGCACAGACCGGAAAGGACGGGTTTTCGGTATCAGGCCGGTCCCCCGGAAAGATCTTCATCCCACCAACCGACAGCGGAAACAGGCATGACCAGCAAACGTCGGTCACCGGATTGACGAAGCGCCCAGTGCATTTGCCCGGAGTTGAGCTTGAATTCGCAGTTCCGCCCGCAGTGTTCGTGACCGCCTGTGTCGTCGTCACACTCTGCGCCGACACACGGCCAGCCCCAACCAACAAGAACAGGCCAACCAAGCTAATGACAACGGCAAGTTGGAAGGCCCGCGCAGACCGGGAAACAGCCGCCCACCAAGGAAAGAACCGCGTCATAATCTAGCGCCTCCCGATACCAACAGGAATCTCGGACACCCGCATAACCCTGCCATTTTGCTCAACAACGGCGGGCACAGCCTGAATTCCGAACCGACCGATCAGGAACCCGCCCTGATCAAAATAAAACCGCCGCTGATAGCGCGTCATCGCCTCGAGCGGCGCGCCCTTGACCATGATGATCTTGGCGTTTGCATCAGTGTATTTTCCCAGCGCCCATTCGACCTGTTCGGGAACATCGCCGTCAATGAACACCATAACCTGGCGCACAGTCACCAGATCGAGCGGGTTTACCCGCTGACCAGCCTTGGCGATCAAATTGCCCTTCGTATCGGACACATCATGATCAAGCGTCATGCCCGGATCATAGGTCCAGGTACGCGGCCGAACGGCAAACCCAACGCCCACAACCGGAGCCGGACGACGAACCTTTGCCTCGCTTCTGCGCGCAAATTCCTCGTTCATCCGCGTAATTTCACCGCTCTGCTCAAGCCGAGTCAGCTTCGCCTGAATCGTCCGCAGAAAATCAGGTTCCAGCACCGCAAAAACTGCGCCCTGCTGTCCATAGTCGCGCGCCAGAGCCGGTGACCCTGCCAGAGCCGCCAACCCCGCCAGACAGGCCCACAGGGGCCTCACAGGATCACCTTCGTCGCCGTACCGACAATCGGACCCCGACAGACAAACCCAATCGCGGCATAACGGCTATCGAAGCCGTCCTTGTGCGGACTACCCATGTAATAGCACCCCTCTGGAATGACCCCGGTCGGTCCTGCTTCAAGCGGCTCGCCGCGCGAGGACAGTGGCTTCAAAACACCCACCTGAACGCGCTGGCCCGCACCGGCCGGCACAACAAACACCCGGCCATCGATCCGCTCGATCCGGTCGCCCGGAACGCCATAAGCGATCTTGCCAAACGCTGCCGGAACCTCGCCAAAGTGCGAAACCACCAGCTTGTTACGCCGCGGCATGAAAAAGCTTACAGCTCCGCGGGACGGCTCCCCTCCTCGCTCAACGACGTATGCCCAATTCGGCAAAGACGGGGACCGATTGATCAGGAAGAGATGCGATCGCGCGGCATCGTCAACCACCCGCCAACCGGCCAGCAAGACGACCAGAACCGCCGTGTAACCGACATACCTACGCAGGTTCCCGCTCGGGCGGGGGCTTTCAGTTGCCGCCGACGCCATTGGAAACCCCATCAGAAGT
>JADZBO010000104.1 GCA_020851995.1 Burkholderiaceae bacterium | reverse complement strand
TGAGGTCCTGGCTCGCCAACGCCAGGCTTCGGCGCGGCGTGAACGACTGCCCAGCGTATTCCGACAGCTCCGGCAGGCGCGGCACGTAGGGGCTTGGAAACACGTATTCGCTGGCCGGCCGATAGGGCCGATCCAGGGCATAGGCCAGGGATTCGCGCACATCCTCCCAGGCGGGACACTCCGCAGGATCAAAGTCTGCATAACGATCCGTCAGGCGTACCTTCGAGATCGATGTGACCTCCAGCGCATCATGCGGGCGAAACAAAGAAAAAAATGTGCGGTCGTTACCGAAAGAATCGGTGCTTTGCGTCGTGCTGTCGGGTTCGGGCGTGATGACCATGTGCGAAGAAACCACGCGTTGCCAGTCCGATGACAGTGGCCGCAGGTAGGCCAGATGATGCGCCAGCTCGACGTCCGTCTGGTAGGCGTAACTGGTGATGTGTTCGACCAGGATGTGCTTCATGATGCAAAGTGCCGCTCAACCGCATGGGCGAAGAACCGCCGGCTGATCTCGTCCGAGAGCCGGGCACCCCATTCGCCCGCGCGACTCACGGACTCAACCTGTTGAAGGAACGCTTCCTCGTCCGAATCGAAACCTGGCAGATCCCGGAGCAGTGCCTCGCCGTTGGGCAGATGACCGATCTCGCGCGCGAGCTCCTGCAGGATGCAGGCAAAAGCGCGCGGATTGGTTTCGTCGGTGACGATCAGGTCCAGCAGCGCCGGGATATCCTGATGTCGCTGGTAGCGTGTGCGGTAGGTAATTGAGCTGTCAAACAGCACCAGCAGCGTCTCGAAACCGCGCGGCGTAAAGACAGCGGCGTGCTTGAAAAATGCCGACAGGATCGCCGAAAGCGAAATCAGCCGTTCGATCAGCCGTCCTGCCATCAGCATGTGCCAGCCGAGATCGCGGGTCATGCGGTCGGACTGGAATCCGACCAGGGCGACCAACTGCACGCCGATGAGGTCGAGCAGCTCGATGGTATCGATGGCGGAGCGCTCATGCACAGCGCCAGCGCGACGACCACGCGATCGTGCGCCGGGTGCCGGCGTGGCAAGCGGCTTCTGGCCGGCCTGCAACATGGTCTTCATGGCATGGGTGATTTCAGCGTGTTCGGACGGCAGACGATCCCGCACCGCCTTGAGCGCATACTCGAGACAATCGAGGTTGTCGGTAAAGCCCTGGTTGCCCTTTTGCGCAAGGTGGCGAATCAGTGTGCGTCCGAAAACCGCCGCCGAGCGCGTCAGGCTCGGCGTACCCTCCGGAATCAGTCCATGGGTCTGGGCCAGGCTGCCGATCGCGTCGTTGAGCGCCGGCAGGCTGTCCTGCTGGTTGGTGCTGACGAGCACCAGCGCCTCCTTGGCCAGCCGCACCATCTGCTCGCAACGTTCTGTGTAACGGCCAAGCCAGAACAGATTTTCGGCTGAACGGCTGGAAACCAGCTCGCGCGAATTGTTCCAGCGCGGTAGCTTTTCGCGGCTCGGCAACATCGTGTAGGTGTCCACCGGATCGTCGGTCATCACCCAGGTGTCGAGCGTGCTGCCGCCGCTCTGCATCGAAACGATGTGCGGGTCGACCGTCGCGATGCGCGTCATTCCGCCCGCCAGCAGATCCCATTCACCCTCGGGCGACGCGATGGCAAAGACCCGCATCATGGCGGTGCGCGGCGCAATGCGGTGATCCTGCCAGGTTGGCGCCTGGGAAAACGGCAGATAGCTCTGCGTCGTGTAGATATCGGGCTGCAGGTCAATGCGCTCACGCCACTTCTGAAGCTCTTCGCCGTTGAGCAGACTGCCGATTGCCGGCTGGAAGTTCATGCGCGCACTGGTGGCAAACGTTGGCTTGATGACCTGCGTGTGCAGGTCCGGCGAAATATCCTGCCAGGCCGCCGCTTCTCCACACCACCAGGTATTGAGCGAGGGCATCTTCAGCGGCTGGCCAAGCAGATGCTCGGAAATCGCCGGCAGAAACCCCATGACCGCTGGCGATTCCAGAAAGCTGGTGCCGAGCGCGTTGGCCATGACGACGTTGCCCGCGCGCACGGCCTGGAGCAACCCGGGGATGCCTAGGCTCGAATCCGCGCGCAGTTCGAGCGGATCGCAGTAATCATCATCCAGACGTCGCAGCAACCCGTGAATCGGCTGCAAGCCGTTCATGGTCTTCAGATAGAGACAATCGTCGCGCACGGTCAGGTCCGCGCCCTCGACCAGGGGCAGCCCGAGGTACCGTGCCAGATAGGCGTGTTCAAAGTAGGTTTCGCTGTAGGGACCCGGCGTGAGCAGCGCAAACCGCGGCGCGCCCCGCGCGATGGCGGGTGCCGACGCGCTCAGCGAATCGAGCAGACGGCGGTAGCTCGAGGCGACGTGCTGCACGCGCATCTCGCGGTAGGCTTCCGGAAAGAGCCGCGAGACAATCAACCGGTTCTCAAGCACGTATCCCAGGCCCGACGGGGATTGCGTGCGCTGCCCGATCACCCACCAGCGGCCGTCCGGGCCGCGGGCGATGTCAAACGCCACGACGTGCAGGTACACATCCCCCGGGGGTCTGACGCCCCGCATCGATCGCAGATAACCGGGGTTGCCCAGCACCAGTGCCGCCGGAAGATAGCCTTCGTGGATCAGAGACTGGTTGCCATAGACATCCTGCAGGATGGTATTGAGCAGCTTGGCCCGCTGGCTGAGGCTGGCACGGATCGAACGCCATTCGGCGGGCGCGACCAGCATGGGCAAAGGGTTCAGGGACCAGGGACGGGTCTGGTCCTGGTCATCGGCAAAGACGTTGTAGGTCACGCCGTTTTGCCGGATGAGCCGGCTTACCGTTTCGGCGTTTGACGGTAGATTCGCAATCCCCGATTCGCCGAGATAGCCGAAAAACGTCTGCCATACCGGGCGAAGCTTGCCCGTCGCATCACGCAGTTCGTCATAGTGCCCAAGCTTGGTCAGCGCTGTGAGCCTTCGCACCAATTCGGCTACCGAGGCCTGCTCTCGCTCGGCGGTATTGTCGGTGGTTTCCAGCGATTTAGGTGGGATAGACATCTGGCTCAGGTGTGGGTCATTCAGTTCGCCTCAGATCGAGTGTAAAGGGAAACTCCTGGCTGGCGGGCTGGGGCTGCAACTGCATTGCCCCTGGCGTATGCTCCAGCCGGAAAAAACGTGCCAGCCGCCGGCTCTCCGCCTCGAATGCGTTGATCGGCAGCGTGTCGTAATTGCGCCCGCCAGGATGCACCACATGGTAGCGGCAACCCCCCAGCGAACGGGAAAGCCAGTTATCCACAATGTCGAACGAAAGCGGCGCATGCGCGGCAATCGAGGGATGCAACGCCGAGGGCGGCGACCAGGCCTTGTAGCGCACGCCCATGACGTACTCGCCCTCCACGCCGGTGGGCTGCATCGTCGGGGCGATGCCGTTGATCGCGATGGCGTACCGGTTATCGGTATAGCCCGACACCTTCAGCTCGATCCGCTCGACGGACGAGTCAACATAGCGCACGGTGCCGCCACCGCCGCCTTCTTCGCCCATGACATGCCAGGGTTCGAGCGCCGTGCGCAGCGTCAGACGCATGCCGCGCACATCCGTCTCGCCGATCATCGGGAAGCGGAACTCCGCGTGCGGCGCGAACCAGGCCGCATCAAACGGGTAGCCTGCGTGATTGAGCTCCGCCACGACGTCCTCGAAATCCATCATGACGAATGTCGGTAGCATGAACCGATCGTGCAACTGCGTACCCCAGCGCGTCAGGCGGGTTTTCGAGGCGGGCTGATAGGGGGTCTTCCAGAACCAGGCCACCAGCGCGCGAATCAGCAATTGCTGCACCAGGCTCATGCGCGGGTGGGGCGGCATCTCGAAACCGCGCAACTCAAGCAAACCCAGGCGCCCGGTCGGCCCATCGGGCGAATAAAGCTTGTCGATGCTGAATTCCGCGCGATGGGTATTGCCCGTGACGTCAATCAGGATGTTGCGCAAGGCGCGGTCGACCATCCAGGGCGGGCACCCGCCTGGCTGGCTCATCTGGCGCTCTATCTCGCGCAGCGCGATCTCCAGTTCGTAGGTCTGGTCATTGCGGGCTTCGTCCACGCGCGGCGACTGACTGGTCGGGCCGATGAACAGTCCGGAGAAAAGGTAGGACATCGAAGGATGGTTGTGCCAGAACGTCAGCAGGCTCGCCAACACATCCGGCCTGCGCAGGAAGGGGCTGTCCGCGGGCGTCGCCGCGCCCATCACGAAATGGTTGCCGCCGCCCGTTCCGGTGTGGCGACCGTCGATCATGAACTTCTCGGTGCTCAGACGCGTCTGGTGCGCCGCCTCGTAGAGAAACTCGGTGTGGTCGACGAGCTCGCCCCAGTCGGCCGAAGGATGGATGTTGACTTCGATCACACCGGGGTCCGGGGTCACCTGCAGCACTTGCAGGCGCGGATCCCTGGGGGGCGGGTAACCTTCGATGACGATACTGAAATCGAGTTCGCTGGCGGTTTCCTCGACCGCGGTCAGCAGGGAAAGATAATCCTCGAGCGCCTCGACCGGGGGCATGAAGACATACAAAACCGAGCTTTGTTCGCCGTCGAACTCCCGCTTCGGGCCATTGGCACGGTTCGGATTACGCGCCTCGACGCAAAGGGCCGTACGCACCGTCGTGCGTGCCGACTCGAATTTCGCAGGAGGCTCCTGCGGCTTACGACTGCCCTGCGCAGCATCCGCGGTCGCATCGCCGGCACCGCGAACCTGGTGTCGAAGCGCGGCAGGGCCGGGCAGTGCATTGCGCGGCGCGAACGGATCGGCCTCGATATTGAACGGGTAATCGGTCGGCGCCACCCAGGGCAGGGAATCCAGCGGCAGGCGATACCCCATGGCCGAATCGCCCGGGATCAGCGCCATGCGCCCGTCGCGCAGGTACCACGGACCCGACTCCCATCGCGTGCCGGCAAACGGTGGCACATCGAGTGGCCGGATCGGCAGCGCGTAACCGATCGGCTCGGAAAGCGTGTGCTCAAAAACCCGGCGCAGCCGCGCGCGCTCCATTTCATCGTCAAGGCGCGCGTCATAGGGATCAACGTTGACGGGCAGCCGACCCTCGCGCCAGAGGAAGTACCAGGCGTCTTCATAGCCCGGTTCGATATAGTCGCGCGAAAGTCCGAGCCGGTCGGTCAGCGCGTGAATAAAGATGTGCGCGTCATCGACGCTGTAGTTGTGCAAATCGCGCTCATCGGCGAATAAAGCCGGGTTGCTCCAGCACGGCAGGCCGTCCTTGCGCCAGTAGGCCGAAAGCGACCAGCGCGGCAACTGCTCGCCCGGATACCATTTGCCCTGGCCGAAGTGCAGGAAGCCACCAGGCGCATAGCGTGCCGACAGCTTATGCATCAGCTCTGCCGCAAGCCCCCGCTTGGTGGGGCCAAGCGCTGCGGTGTTCCACTCTTCTCCGTCACGATCGAGCGCGGAAACGAACGTGGGCTCCCCGCCCATGGTCAGGCGCACATCGCGCGCAAACAGATCGGCGTCCACCGCATGGCCCAGCGATTCGATCTCCCGCCACTGCTCTTCTGCATAGGGCTTCGTCACGCGCGGGGATTCGTGCACCCGCACTGCCTCCATCTGGTGCATGAATTCGACTTCGCAGGGTTCGTGTGCACCAGAAATGGGCGCAGCCGACGACGGCTCGGGCGTGCACGCCACCGGAATGTGCCCTTCTCCGGCCAACAGGCCCGATGTCGGATCCAGACCCACCCAGCCCGCGCCGGGAAGGTAAACCTCGCACCATGCATGCAGGTCGGTGAAGTCCCTTTCGGCGCCAGTCGGCCCGTCAACGGCCTTGACGTCTGGTTTGAGCTGAATCAGATAGCCCGAAACGAACCGGGCTGCCAAACCGCGATTGCGCAAAATCTGTACCAGCAGCCAGGCTGAATCACGGCAGGAGCCGGAGCCTAGCTCGAGCGTCTGCTCCGGGGTCTGTACGCCGGGCTCCATCCTGATGGTGTAGTCCACGCGCCGGTGCAGCATGGCGTTGACCTCGACCAGAAAGTCAATCGTACGCATGGACTGCGTCGGCAATCGGGTCAACAACCCTGCCAGCAGGGGCCCTGGTGCCTGGGTGCGCAGGTAGGGCGTCAGATCCGCCGCGAGTTCGGCATCGTAGGAAAACGGAAATTTTTCCGCCTCCGGAGTCAGGAAAAAATCGAACGGGTTATAGACCGACATCTCGGCCACGAGATCAACCGTGATCTCGAGTTTGCGCGTGGGCGTGGGAAACACCAGCCTCGCCTCGTAGTTCGCAAACGGATCCTGCTGCCAGTTCAGGAAATGTTCCTCTGGCGTGACCCGCAGGGAGTAGGACAGAATACGGGTACGGCAGTGCGGCGCGGGGCGCAGCCGCACGACTTGCGGCCCGAGGCCGATCCGCTTGTCGTAACTGTAGGAAGTTACGTGATGGAGTGCGACGTGTATGCTCATGGCATTGATCCAAGCAATAAGTATGCCAATTTACGCGGTTTGTAAGTCGTTTGGCATGGATGTTGCTTATCCTGCGTTGAAAACAGGGTCAAAGAAGGTGTCCAGATGCTCAAAGCAGGTCCCATGAAGGCTTTTGACGAGATGCTTGAGGGCGGCGGCTATCGCCTCGCGCAGGAACTCGGCGACCCCAACCGCCTGCGCACGCACTATGCGCAGTTTTCCGCGTGGCTCAGCCGCCAGTCTTCCCTGACCATCGCGACACGCCGCGAGGAGGCTGAACTGCTGTTCCGCCGGGTCGGCATTACGTTCGCGGTGTATGGCGACAGCGACGGCACCGAACGCACGATTCCCTTCGACATTATTCCCCGAATTTTTCCCGCAGACGAATGGGCCCGGCTTGAGCGCGGGCTGCGCCAGCGCGTGCAGGCGCTGAACATGTTCCTGCACGACGTGTACCACGAGCAGCACATCCTCAGGGAAGGGATCGTACCGACCGAGCAAGTACTCAATAATGCGCAGTACCGCCCGGAGATGAAAGGGATCGATGTCCCGCTCGGCATCTACGCGCATATCGCGGGAATCGACATCGTCCGCGCGACCCACGGTGCGGAAGTCGGCAAGTTCTTCGTGCTTGAGGACAATCTGCGCGTGCCCTCCGGGGTGTCCTACATGTTGGAAAACCGCAAGATGATGATGCGGCTGTTCCCGGAACTGTTTGCCAGCCATCGGGTGGCTCCTGTCGCCCACTACCCGGATCTGCTGCTCGACACCCTGCGCCAGTCCGCCTGCCACGGCGAGCGCCCGAACGTGGTCGTGCTCACACCCGGCATGTACAACTCCGCCTACTTCGAGCACGCCTTCCTGGCCCAGCAAATGGGTGTGGAGCTCGTCGAAGGGCAGGATCTGTTTGTGAAGGACGACGTCGTCTATATGCGCACGACGCAGGGGCCGCGCCGGGTGGACGTGATCTACCGGCGGGTCGACGACGATTTCCTGGATCCGGAAGCTTTCCGCGAAGACTCTTCACTCGGCGCACGCGGACTGATGCGCGCGCTGCGCGCCGGCAACGTATCGATCTGCAACACAATTGGCACGGGCGTCGCCGACGACAAGTCAATCTACCCCTACGTGCCTGACATGATCCGCTTCTATCTGGACGAAGAGCCCGAGATCGCGAACGTACCGACGTTCATGTGTCGCAAGCCCGACGAGCTCGATTATGTGCTGAAGAACATCGCTGAACTGGTGGTCAAGGAAGTCCACGGCGCCGGCGGTTACGGCATGCTGGTCGGGCCCGCGTCGACACGCGCGGAAATCGACGACTTCAGCGCGCGCGTGCGGGCTAACCCGGCGAACTACATCGCGCAACCGACGCTCTCGCTGTCGACCTGCCCCACCTACGTCGACTCCGGCGTCGCGCCGCGGCACATCGATCTGCGCCCCTTCGTACTGTCGGGCCGGCAAGTGCGCCTCGCGCCAGGCGGGCTGACGCGCGTTGCGCTCAAGGAGGGATCACTGGTGGTGAACTCGTCCCAGGGCGGCGGCACCAAGGACACCTGGGTTCTCGAAGAAAACTGAAGCAATTACCAGACGGAATTTTTCATGCTCTCAAGAACCGCAGATCACCTGTACTGGATGGCCCGCTACACCGAGCGTGCCGAAAACACGGCGCGCATGCTCGACGTCAACTACCAGATGTCGCTGATGCCGCAATCGGACAAAGCAACTGAACTCGCCTGGCGCGCCATGCTCGAAATCTCCGAGCTGACGCAGTCCTACGGAGCGCGTCACCCGCGCATCACCGCCCACGAAGTCATCCAGTTCATGGTGAGCGACCTGGATAACCCGTCTTCCATCATGCGCTGCCTGCACGGGGCGCGGGAGAATGCGCGCGCGGTGCGCGGATCGATCACGACCGAGCTTTGGGAAACCATCAACACGACCTGGCTGGAGGCCCAGCGCATGATGCGCGAGGGTGCGCTCGACACGGCGCCAGCCGCCTTTTTTGAGTGGGTCAAGTTCCGTTCGCATCTGACGCGCGGCGTGCACGAAGGCACCATGATGCGTGGCGAGGTCTTTGACTTCATCCAGCTCGGTGCCTTCCTGGAGCGCGCCGACAACACGGCACGGCTGCTGGACGCGAAGTTCCTGGCGGCCGCCGAATTCCGGGATGGGCAGCCGGATCCTGTCGATGATTTCTATTACTGGGCGGCGATCCTGCGCTCGGTCTCGGCGTTCGAGACGTATCGGAAGGTTTACCGCGACGTGATCACGCCCGAGCGCATCGCCGAGCTGCTCACACTGAACCCGAACATGCCGCGCTCGCTCGAAGCGTGCGTGCAGCAGGTTGTCGATACGCTGTCGCGCGTGCGCAATCGCGTCTCGGGCGGGACGCAAATGCTGGCGCTCAATCTGCTGGCGGAGCTCCAGGACCACACGATCGAGGAAATTCTCGAGCAAGGGCTGCACGCCTTCCTGACCGAGTTTCTCGCACGGGTCAACGACGTCGGCAGCGGCATCAGCAAGGACTTCCTGGTTCCGCTGGACGAGGCAGCCTGAACCGGCGGCAGTTGCCTGGGCAAGGGCGTCGGTTCCTTCAACGGCGCAGCGCCCGCGCCAGGGTGCACGGACGTCCGATGTTTGCCTGCCGTAGCGCACAGGCTGGTCAATTCGGCTCCCAGCGGTTACAATCCCGACACGACACAACGTTCCAGTCCTCGTGTCGCACCTGGCCCGGCTTCTCCGGGCATTCGCCCCAACGGCGTTTTTCCTCCCTGTTCGTCTGCCCCGATTGGAGCTCGCGCATGTTCGCGGGCCGGCACGACGATGGAGCAATACTTTTGACTACTGCGATTTCATTCGCCGACCTCGGGTTGGCTGATCCCCTTTTGCGTGCGATTGCGGACGCCGGCTACACCACGCCGACACCCATCCAGGCACAGGCCATCCCTCACGTACTGGCCGGCGGCGATCTGCTCGCCGCCGCACAAACCGGCACCGGCAAGACCGCCGGTTTCGTCCTGCCGATCCTCAACCGCCTGCTGGCCACCCCGCTCACGCAGCGTACCGCCGGCCGGCCGCGCGTCCTTATCCTGACCCCGACCCGCGAACTCACCGCGCAGGTCGAAGAGTCCGTGCAAACCTACGGTCGCCACACCCGCATTTCATCGATGGTGATGTTCGGTGGCGTCAACATCAATCCCCAAATCACCGCGCTGCGCCGTCCGCTTGACATCCTGGTCGCCACCCCCGGCCGCCTGCTCGACCATTGCGGTCAACGCACCGTCGATCTCTCGGGCGTCGAGATCCTCGTGCTTGACGAGGCCGACCGCATGCTCGACATGGGCTTCATCCGCGATATCCGCAAGATCCTCGCGCTGCTGCCGCGTCAGCGTCAGAACCTGCTGTTCTCAGCCACGTTCTCCGACGAGATCCGCGAGCTGGCCAAGGGGGTGCTGCACAACGCAACCGAGGTCTCGGTTGCAGCCCGCAACACCACGGCCGAGCGGGTGAACCAGACCGTGCACCTGGTCGATCAGGCCCATAAGCGCGATATCCTGAGCCACATCATCCGCGAAAGCGGGTGGCACCAGGTGCTGGTCTTCACACGCACCAAGCACGGCGCAAATCGCCTGGCCGAAAAGCTCGTCAAAGACGGTCTGGCCGCTTCGGCCATTCACGGCAACAAGAGCCAGAACGCCCGCACGCGCGCCCTGGACGATTTCAAATCGGGCAAGGTCGCGGTGCTGGTCGCCACCGATATCGCCGCGCGCGGCCTGGATATCGACCAGTTGCCGCAGGTCGTCAACTTCGAACTGCCCAACGTACCTGAGGACTACGTGCACCGCATCGGTCGCACGGGTCGTGCCGGCGCCGCCGGTTCAGCGGTCTCGCTGGTGGATTCGAGCGAGATCAAGTATCTCAAGGCCATCGAACGCATCATCCGTCGCCAGATTCCGCAACTACCGGCTCCCACCGGCTGGACCGCCTCGGCCCCGTCGGCAGGCGGTCACGATGACGAGCGCCGCGAGTCGCCCCGTCGCGATCAGGGTCGCCGCACCAGTCAGGCCCCCGCGCACCGTCAGGGGCAAGCACCGAGGCCGAGTCAGCGCTCGGCCGGGCACCCGGCCAGTCACGGCAGCGGTGGGTCTTCGCGCCAGGAACCACGCGCCGAAGCGCGGCCTGCCGTGCGTCGCGAGGGATCCGGCACCTCCGGCCACACGGGCGCGCCGCGTCCCGCGAACGCCCCGGCCCGTCGCCCGGCGGGTGGTCCGGCCACGCGTTCGCGCACGCCCGCGCTCTTTACGAAGTGATCCAGGCCTTACCACCCACCCTCGACTGACCGAATCGCTCCATGAGTATTCCTGCCGAAGTTGCGCGCCGACGCACGTTCGCCATTATTTCGCACCCCGACGCGGGCAAGACAACGCTGACCGAAAAGCTGCTGCTGTTCGCCGGTGCCATCCAGATCGCCGGCAGCGTCAAATCGCGCAAGGCCTCGCGTCATGCGTCGTCGGACTGGATGGAAATCGAAAAGCAGCGCGGCATTTCGGTCGCCTCGTCGGTCATGCAGATGGAGTATCGCGACAGCGTGATCAATCTGCTGGATACGCCCGGGCACCAGGACTTTTCGGAAGATACCTACCGCGTGCTCACCGCAGTGGATGCCGCGCTCATGGTGATCGACGCCGCCAACGGCGTCGAGCCCCAGACGATTCGCCTGCTGCAGGTCTGCCGCGCGCGCAACACGCCCATCATCACGTTCATCAACAAAATGGATCGCGAAGTCCGCGAGCCACTCGAACTGCTCTCGGAAATCGAACAGCACCTGGGCATGGACGCGGTGCCGTTTTCCTGGCCAGTCGGCATGGGCAAAGCGTTCGGCGGGGTGTTTGATATTCGCCGCGATCGCATGCGTCTGTTCCGACCCGGACAGGAGCGCCGCGACGGCGAAGACGACTCGTTCATCGACGGCCTGAACAACCCGGAGATCGCCCAACGATTCGGCGACGCATTCAAACAGGCGGCAGGCGAAATCGAGCTGATCCAGGCGGCAGCGCCGGAATACGATCAGGCCGCGTTTCTGGCGGGTCAGCAAACACCGGTGTTCTTCGGATCGGCCATCAACAACTTCGGTGTCCAGGAAGTGCTCGACGCGCTGGTCGACATGGCGCCCGCACCGGGTTCGCGTCAGGCGGTCGAGCGCGAAGTCCACCCCGACGAACCCAAGTTCACCGGGGTCGTGTTCAAGGTACAGGCCAACATGGATCCTGCGCACCGGGATCGCGTGGCGTTCGTGCGCGTGAGCTCAGGTCGGTTCGAGCGAGGCATGCGGCTGAAGGTCAGCCGCAATGGCAAGGAAATCCGTCCCAACAACGTCGTTTCGTTCCTTTCGCAGCGACGCGAGCTGGTGGATGAAGCCTATGCGGGCGATGTCATCGGCATTCCCAACCACGGCATCCTGCACCTTGGCGATGTACTGACCGAAGGCGAAGCGCTGCACTTTACAGGATTGCCCTTTTTCGCCCCAGAGCTGTTTCAGGCGGTCGAGGTCAAGGATCCGCTCAGAACCAAGCAGCTGCGCACCGGGCTGACGCAACTGGGCGAAGAGGGGGCCATTCAGGTGTTCCGCCCGCTGGTGGCCGGCGGCGCGCTGCTGCTCGGGGCCATTGGTCAGTTGCAGTTTGAAGTCGTGGCGCACCGTCTCCAGGCTGAGTATGGCGTGCAGGCGCGGCTGATGCCCTCGCGTTACAGCATGGCGCGCTGGATCACCGCCGAAGACCCGAAAGAGCTGCGCAAGTTCATTGATGCCAACGTGGCGCATATCGCCTATGATGTCGTCGAAGCGCCGGCGTTTCTGGTGACCTCATCGGCGCAGCTGCGTGTAGCCGAAGAGCGCTACCCGGCCATCCGCTTCCATGCCATGCGGGAACACGGTGGTCAGGTGTTCGCCTCCAAGGCCTGACCTAACCCAACTCAGTCACTGATCGCCCATGTCCTGGCGCTTCCTCTTCGTGTTTCTCCTGCTGGTTGCCGGCGGTGCCGCCGTGGGCGGCATGGAGCTTGGCGACTGGCTGATCGCCCACGCGCCCGAGTCGATCGCCCAGGCCTCATGGGGCAATTCGAAAAACGATCGTGAGATCGTGCTTGACGCCAACGGCAAACGCTTTACCCCGCAGCCACCGCAACCCCGCATCGACGGCACATTGGGCGTACCACGCGAACTTGCGCCCACCCAATGGACCATTACCGCGGTCTCGGCCCTGGAAATCTCGCGGGAAGCCAATGCGACCCAGGTCGGCGACGACGAGCCCCAGGAACTCCCCGCAGCCGGCACCGGCCTGTCTCGTTCGTCCAGCGACGTCGCCACCGTGGATGTCACATCACCCCGCGGGACCGCCGCTACACCGGCATCGGGTCAGTCCGCAGCAATGCCGGGCAATACCCCCCAGCAGCGGGCACCCGCCGCGCCCGCGACCGCCGGTGTCCCGGAGTGGCTACAAACCTTGCGCCGTGAAATCGAGGTCTGCAATAACCTGGGGTTTTTCCAGCGTCCCGCCTGCGTGCAAAACGCCCGCAACAAAATCTGCTCGCCCAACGATGGCTGGAGCAAAGTGCCGGAGTGCCCGCCCCGCACGTTTGACAGGCCAGGCGCCTGAGTACACTCCTCAGCGTCAACCGGCGCCAGCCTGCGATTTTCTGAGGGGTGCGGTGGGAATGCGCAGCAACTCGCGGTATTTGGCAACAGTGCGGCGGGCAATTTTCACACCTTCGGTTTCGAGCAATACCACTAACTGACTGTCCGACAACGGCCGCGACCGATCCTCGGCGACGATGAGCGCCTGGATGCGCGTCTGCACTGAAGTAGCTGACGCGCCTTCCCCGCCGGCGGATACGGCTGACAGGCCCGCGCTGAAAAACCGCTTCAGCTCCAGCGTGCCAAACGGTGTGAGCATGAACTTCTGTGTCGTCGCGCGCGAGATCGTCGATTCATGCATGCCAAGCTCTGCGGCGATATCCTTCAGCGTCAGGGGCCGGAGGGCTTCCCAGCCTTTTGAAAAGAAATTTTGCTGGTGAATCACGATCGCCTGCGCAACGCGCTGAATGGTATCGAACCGCTGAGCCACATTACGAATCAGCCACCGCGCCTCCTGAAGCTGGCCATGCAAGGCGCTGTGGGTACCGGCTCGCGGGCTGCCAAGCGCCTCGGCGTAGAGCTGATTGATGCGCAGACGCGGAACCACAGCCTCATTGAGCATCGCGACCCAACCCTGGCGCGTCTTTCGCACGATCACATCGGGAACCGCAAACTCCGCAGCCGGGACGTTCCAGGCACTGCCAGGGCGCGGCGACAACCGCAGCACCAGCGCGTGCGCCCGGCGCAGCGTGTCGGCTTCACACGCCAGAGCCTCGCGCAGGCGCGCCATGTTGCCGGTTGCAAGCAACGGCAGGTGGCGCTGGCACAACGCACGCGCCACACTCAACAGCGTTGCGTCCCGCACTTCGGGAAAGCGCGCCGGATCCGCGTATCGCAGCTGCAAATCCAGACACTCCGCAAGATCCCGGGCCCCAACGCCGGGCGGATCGAACGAATGCAGCAGGTTGAGCGCCGCGCGAAAGTCGTCTGCCTCGATGCCGATCGCGGGATCGAGCCATCCGGCGATTTCCTCGATCGGCGAGGCCAGCATACCGTCGTCATCAAGCTCGTCAATCAGCATCTCGACCAGCGCCGCGTCGCGCGGACTGAAGCGGGTCATCGCAAGTTGCGCCAGCAGATGCTCGCGCAAGGTCACCTGGCGCACGGTCTCGGGTCTGGTGTCGCTCTCATCATCGCGCGATCCGCGCCCTTCCGCGGAATACTCAAGGCGGTCTCGCTCGAAGTCGGTCTCCGCTTCCGCTCTGTCCGCTCCCGCAGCCTCCGTGTCTTGAGTTTGCTCGGTCGGTGCCGCACGGTCATCAGCCTGGGTGGTCGCAGGCCAATCAGGAGCCACCGAAACCGGCGCCGACGACTCATCTCCCTCCTGCTCCAGCAAGGGGTTCTCAGCAAGCGCCTGCGATACTTCAGCCTCCAGATCAAGCGTCGAGAGTTGCAATAACCGGATCGATTGTTGCAGCGCGGGCGTCAGGGTCAGATGCTGCCCCTGGCGAAGTTCTAAGAAATGACGACTCATAGGTACAATATTTTGCATGATGAATAACTTCAGTGCCGAAATACTCCGCGAAGACACCCAATTGCTACGATCAGCGCTGCTCAAGCTGGCGCTGCCCAGGGTGCTCAGGCGAATCGCGGTCGTCCTGGTCACCCTCGGCGTGTGGCTGTGGCTGTGCTCGACAATCCTGCGGCGGGGGCGGACCGTGCGCTACGACGGATTTGAAGCCTTCGGCCCGCAGGTCGTTGATTTTCTGGTACGCATCAATCCCTACCTCTGGTGGGGCGTCGTGCTGATCCTGACGCTGTGCGTGCTGAGCGGGTTGCGCGGCTGGCTGCGCCGCAGTTTTGCCCGGGGTCGCGCCACCACAGTGCCCCTTGACGTGGTCGACGATCTGGCCGCCCGACTCTCGCCGGAAGTGCTCGGCGTCCTGCGCTGGGTCTGGGAAGACACGGAAGTCCCCATCACCATCGGCGTACTGCAAACCACACTGCGTCAGGCACGCTCGGGGCGCGTCGGCAAGATGGCACTCGCCCGAGCCCAGAAGGCCGCGCTCGACCGGGCCGGCGCACCGGAGCCGGATCCGCACTTCCCCTCTGCGCCGTCGCCCGCCGCGCCCGTGCGCCCACGCGAGCCCACACTTTTCGCCTGACGCACCGGCGCGACGTTCGCTCAGGCCATCGGCTGCGGAAGCTTGCAAATTTTGGCCATTTATGGTGAACTCTTCTGCATGAATGCGTTCGCCGCAGCGCCTTGCTGCTTTCCCGTTGCCCTGACCCCGACCGAGACCGGTCGTGGCGCGGCGTTGCGCGGTCTAATGGCATCGCTTTCTGGCACCCTATCGCTACCGCTAGCGATCGGTTGCCGGGCCTAGTGCCCCGTGGCAGTCCGGCAACCACCTTTCGCCACACGTTTTTCCCCTTTTCCCTTGCGTTGAACTCATCCGGCCCGCGCCGGAGTCTGGCCAAAGCCAGCACACGGATTGCGTTGACCTCTCCGCGTCACGCGTCCCTGTAACCGAACTGAGGTAACACACATGCTCTCGAACCCAGCTACCAAATACGTCCCGTTCAAACCCTTCGAACGGGATTTTTCCGAACGCACCTGGCCCAGCAAGCGGATTACCCACCCTCCCATCTGGATGAGCACGGATCTGCGCGACGGCAACCAGTCGCTGATCGAGCCGATGAGTGTGTCGCGCAAGTTGCGCTTCTTTGAAATGCTGATCCGGATCGGTTTCAAGGAAATCGAGGTTGGCTTTCCCTCTGCATCGCAGACCGACTTTGATTTCGTGCGCAAACTCGTCGACGAAAACCGCATTCCGGACGACGTCAAAATCATCGCTCTCACGCAGGCCCGGCCTGAGTTGATTGAGCGCACCGTCGAGGCTTGCGCTGGCGCCAAACAAGCCATGATCCACCTCTACAATGCCTGCGCCCCGGATTTCCGCCGGATCGTGTTCAACATGAGCAAAGCGGAAGTCAAGCAGGTCGCGATCGACGGCACCCGCTGCATCATGGACTGCATGGCAAGGCACCCGCAAACCGACTGGTTCTACGAGTACTCCCCAGAGGTGTTCAGCACCACCGAGCCCGAATTCGCGCTCGAGGTCTGCAACGCGGTCACCGCCGTCTGGCAGCCGACGCCTCAGAAAAAGATCGTCTATAACCTCCCGGCGACGGTCGAAGCCACGACGCCCAACATGTACGCCGATCAGATCGAGTACATGCACAACCATCTCGACAAGCGCGATTGCATCCTGATCAGCCTGCATCCGCACAACGACCGAGGCACTGCGGTGGCCGCCGCTGAACTCGGCCAGATGGCAGGTGCCGATCGTGTCGAGGGCTGCATCTTCGGCAACGGCGAGCGCACGGGCAACGTGGATCTGGTCACCCTGGCGCTGAATCTGTACACCCAGGGCATCCATCCCGGGCTCGACTTCTCCGACATCGACGAAGTGCGCCGCTGTGTTGAATTCTGCAACCAGTTGCCGGTACATCCGCGTCATCCGTACGCCGGCGACCTCGTCTACACCGCCTTCTCAGGCTCGCATCAGGATGCCATCAAAAAAGGATTCGCCATCCAGGACCCGAACGGGCTCTGGGCCGTGCCCTACCTGCCGATCGATCCGGCCGATCTCGGTCGCAGCTATGACGCCGTGATCCGCGTCAACAGCCAGTCAGGCAAGGGCGGGGTGTCCTACCTCCTTGAGCAGGAGCACGGCCTGGCGTTGCCACGCCGCCTGCAAATCGAATTCAGCCGGGCGATCCAGCGCGTGACCGACGAAACCGGCCGGGAAGTGACCGCTGACGACGTGTACTCGATTTTCAGCAGCGAATACCTCGACAAGACCGCGCCCTGGAAGCTGGTCAAGCACCGCATCACCGGCGACCCAACCGCCGCCGAGGGGCAGCATTTCACGATCGAGGCAGAGTTCGAGATCGACGGGACCCGCCGTACCCTGACCGGGTCGGGCGACGGTGCCATCTCCGCCTTCGTGAATTGCCTGGGCATCCCTGTGCGCATTGCCGATTATCACGAGCATGCCATCGGCACCGGAACAGATACCCGCGCTGCCTGCTACGTCGAAGCCCGCGTGGGCGATGCTCCGACCGGCTTTGGCGTTGGGGTTGACCGCGATATCGTGACTGCGTCCTTCAAGGCGGTTCTCAGCGCGATCAACCGCCACATCGCCTCGGAGGGGCAGATTCCCGTCGCCTCACCCCAGCCGTCGGTCGCTGCCTGAGCGACACCGCCGGCGCTCAGTCGCGCCCCGGCCTGGCGCCGGGCGCGATCGCGT
>JADZBO010000103.1 GCA_020851995.1 Burkholderiaceae bacterium | reverse complement strand
GTGCCTCGCGTGCACTGAGGGTCCGGCTCGGAACGCCGTACTGACTGGCCATCCGGTTCCACCCGTCCCACAGCGCGAGGTCGGCCTCGTTGTCGGTGACGAAGGAAAGCCCCGATTTGCAAAATCCAGCATCCGCGCCGATTTCGGTGGCCATGCCCTCCCACAGTGCAAGGCTCTTGATGATGAGGGGAATTTCCCGTTCATCGCGGTTTTGCTGTCGGCACCAGCCCCAGTTGCGGCTTGATTGCTCTGCGCCGACACGTCCTTTGTCCAGCAAGGCAACGCGCAGGCCTCTGCGCGCAAGGTTGTAGGCAGTGGATACGCCGACGATTCCCGCACCAACTACGACCACGTCTGCGCACTCCGGCATTTTGGGGTCGCTTTTCACCGCTTTCAGGTCACTGATGGACATAGGATCACCTCATAAATGCTTGCGCATGAAATCAAATATTGCTAGTGTTCGTTAATAATCAATATTAACGTATCGATATGCGATACGTTGTTTGTGGTCAAACAACATGTGCTGTGCGGTCCTCGGGGGATGAATTTCATGCTGAGTGTTGGGGTTGACATTGGGGGTACGTTCACGGACGTGGTTTGCCGTGATGCAGAAGGACGCCTCAGTTACTTCAAGTTGCCAACCACGCGCAAGGACGAGAGTCTCGCCGTGCTTCAGGCTGTCGAACAGATCGTGCGCGAACAGGGCCATCCCGCAAGCGCAATTTCGCGGTTTGGCCATGGCACAACGGTCGCGACCAATGCGGTGCTCGAGCGGCGCGGGGCGCGAATCGGCTTATTGACGACTGCCGGTTTTCGCGATGTGCTGGAGATTGGGCGACAAATGCGTCACCAGATGTATGACATTCTTCTGAAGCCCGAGACACCCGGATTTCTCGCGCCAGGCGAGCGTCGTATTGAGGTCAGGGAACGTGTCGACGCGAAGGGCGAGGTGATCGAGCCCCTGAACGAAGACGATGTACGCACTGCCGCACGCAGGCTTGTGGAACTCGGTGTGGAGGCAATCGCGATTTGTTTTCTTTTTTCCTTCAGGAATCCGGCGCATGAGCGTCGGGCCCGGGAAATTATCGAGTCGGAATTTCCGCAGGTTTTTGTGGGCGTGTCGCATGAAGTCGATCCGGCATTCCGGGAGTATGAACGAACGGTCGTGACGGCTTTCGATGCATATGTCAAACCAGTCATCGATCGGTATCTCAGTCGCCTTGAGCGGGGACTCGCGACCGCCGGAGTCGGAGCGCCGTTGCAAGTCGTCCAGTCGCGCGGTGGCCTCATGGTTTCGCCCATTGCACGCCGACGGCCAGTGCGCCTGTTTCTCTCTGGGCCTGCTGCGGGCGTCATCGGCGCAAAGATCGCAGGGGCGACCGCCGGAGTAACCGATCTGATCACGGTGGACATTGGCGGCACGAGTTGCGACATCGCGCTGATTAGTCAGGGCAAGGCCCTCGTGCGCGCGGATGGTCTGGTGGACGGTTATCCGGTTCGCGTACCCATGGTCGATGTGAACTCGATCGGCTCCGGGGGGGGCAGTATTGCCTGGCTGGATTCCGCCGGCGGTTTGCGAGTCGGTCCCAAATCCGCAGGCAGCGAGCCAGGGCCTGCATGTTACGGCCGCGGAGGCGAATTGCCGACCGTGACGGACGCATCCGTTCTTCTGGGCTACATCGATCCGGGCTACTTCGCAGGTGGCACGCTTTCGCTTCAGCCCGCGCTTGCTGAAAGAGCGATACGCGAGCATATCGCCGAACCCCTCGGGATGTCTGTTCACGAGGCGGCTCTTGGCATACACCGTGTCTTAAACGCGCAAATGGCGGAAGGCATTCGCCTTGTGTCGATCCGTCAGGGCCTGGATCCCCGGCTCTTTGCTCTGCTTCCCTTGGGCGGGGGCGGCGGCGTCCACGCGACGGCGCTTGCAAGTGACCTGGCGATTGACCGTATTGTTGTGCCACGATTCCCTGGTGTCCTGGCGGCAGCCGGTCTTTTGGCTGCGCCCGTCGAGCATGAGGTGTCCGCGGCATTTGGCCGCGCACTGACCGGTTTGCCGATCAGGGAGGTTCGCGCGAGCCTTGATGTACTTGATGCGCAAGCACAGGCGCTCATGTCGCAGGAGGCAATCGGAGCTTCGCCGGTCACGACGCAGTATTACGCTGACGTGTGCTATATCGGGCAGGCTTACACCATCGAGGTGCCATTGCGACTCGGTGAAGCTGCCCCGCTCGAGAAACTTTACGAGGATTTTCTCGAACTGCATGCCCGTATCTACGGTCACAGCACCCGAACACCGGCGCGTGTTGTCAACTTGCGCAGCGTGCTTCAGGCCGGAGGCTTTGATCGTCTTGAGGAGAACGCTTACGTTCCTGCGGCAGGCAAACCCGTCAAGGGGACCCGCTCCATACTGGTCGCTGGTCAGCGTGAATTCGTACCGGCGGCAGTTCTTGATCGGGCGGCGATGCCGATCGGTTTCACATTCGCCGGGCCCGCCGTCATTGAACAATCAGATACAACGACCTTGATCGAACCCGGATGGGACGGATCTGTCGACGATGCGGGTAACGTGATCCTTGTGCGCAATCGGGAGGTGAAGCATGGGTAATTCAGGCGCAAGGCCGTCGGGCAAGCTGGACCCGATCACTGTCGAGGTTGTCCGCCATAAACTGGAGGGCATCGCCAACGAAATGGAATCGACGCTGCTGCGCAGTTCCTTTTCACCCATCGTTAAAGAAGGGCTTGACGCATCGGCGAGCCTGTTCACGAGAACCGGTGAAACGCTGGCTCAAGCCTGTGCGGTTCCGATTCACCTTGCGACGCTGATTCCCGTCGTGCAGACATTCATCCGCGAGTTTCCGGTCGACATCATGCGCGAGGGCGATGTCTACATCATGAACGATCCGTATCTCGGAGGAACGCACCTGCCGGATATCGCCTTGGTGACACCGATTTTTCATCAGGGCAGAGTTCTGGCGCTCTCAGCCGCGATGACGCATCACCAGGACGTCGGCGGCATGACACCCGGATCGATCCCGACGAACGCGACCGAAATCTATCAGGAAGGTATTCGCATCCCGCCCCTGAAGTTGCGAGACGCGGGCGTCATGAACGATACGCTGGTCAAGATGCTTTGTCTGAATGTGCGTATTCCCGACACGTTTATGGGGGACATCAATGCGCAGATTGCGAGTTGCCAGATTGGCGGACGCAGGCTGGCCGAACTGGCCCAATCCGTCGGCGTCGTTCTTCTGGAAGAAATATTTGATGAGTTGCTCACACGTTCGGAGACGATGACCCGGGAGGCGCTGCGTGCCATTCCGGAAGGGACCTATCACTACACGGACTATCTGGATAATGACGGCATTGATCTCGATCGCCACGTACCCATCAAAGTGGCGGTGACAGTCAAGGACGGCAGCATCCACGTCGATTTCACAGGAACCGGGGCGCAGTTGAGAGGGCCTTTCAACTGTGTGCCGTCAGGATCGCAGGCCGCGGCGTATTTTGCCGTTCGTGCGCTGACCGATCCCACGATTCCCACGAATGCAGGATGTTTCCGTCCAGTGTCCCTGCATTTGCCGAAGGGCTCGCTGGTTAATCCCGTCGCTCCAGCACCTGTGGGGTCGCGAACAGCGACCATCAAGCGGATCACTGGGTGCATCCTGGGCGCGTTC
This sequence comes from Burkholderiaceae bacterium, assembly GCA_020851995.1. GTDB lineage: Bacteria > Pseudomonadota > Gammaproteobacteria > Burkholderiales > Burkholderiaceae_B > Zwartia. The sequence continues at coordinate 32,432 of JADZBO010000103.1, read as the reverse complement.
AAGGATGCCTTGCCAGGTAAAGTTCCGGCGGATTCCGGGTGTGAGTTGCTCGTCATCGCGTTTGGTGGACGCCAGACCGATGGCCAGTCGTTCGTGACCGGCGAACTGATCGCGGCAGGGGCGGGCGCGGGGCCGCATTCTGATGGTGTCGACGTCATCGAGACTGACGCGACCAACTGTATGAATCTTCCGGCCGAGGCCATGGAGATGGAGGCTCCTATCCGAATCCATCAGGTCGCCCTGGCCAAGGATTCGGGTGGTGCTGGCCGGCAGCGAGGAGGGCTTGGCATCGTCAAGGAGTTCGAATCCCTCGTCGACGGCGTGACGATGACCCACCGGGGCGAACGTCATTTTTATGCTGCACAGGGGTCTCACGGCGGTCTGGCGGCGGCGAAGGCCGTTTCTGTGCTTCGTCGCGCGTCGGGCGACGAAATCACGATCGCTTCGAAACTGGTCACCACGATGAATCGAGGCGACCGTTTGATCATCCAGACGGCTGGCGGCGGAGGCTACGGCGATCCCAGGGAACGCAGCGCGCAGGCCGTTGCGCAGGATGTGCGCGACGGCAAGATCAGCGAGGAAGCCGCGCGCGAAGTCTATTTGAAAGTAGAAGACTGAATTGATTTCACGGCGCACGTTGCGGTTCAGGCGCTCAATCACCAAGGAGATGATGATGGGTAAATTGCGTTTCGGAGTGGCTCGCTGGATGTGCGGTCTGATTGGAATCGTGCTGGGCGCTTGCGCTTTGCCCGCGCTTTCGCAGCCGGTCGAGTGGAAGATGCACATCGTCTGGGTTCCAGCCAGAGAAGAAGCCAAGGCCTATCAGAAGTTCGTGGATCTCGTGAACGAACGTGCCAAGGGCAAGCTCAACATCACCTTGCACGCCGGAGCGACGCTTGGCGTCAAGGATGCTGACATGCTGCGCGTGTTGCCCCCTGGTAACGTGATCCAGATTGCCGGTCTCTATCCTGGCTACATGACACGGGATTTGCCGGAATACGCTGTAACCGTGCCGCCTGGTGTGATCAAGGATGCGGAGACGCTGGTCAAGATTCTGCCGACGCTGACTAACATTTATCAGGAAACCTACGACAAGTGGGGCATCAAGCTGCTTGGCTATATTGCCCATCCGGTGCGTGATACACATATCTATTGCAAGGAGCCGATCAACACCTTGACCGGACTCAAGGGCAAGAAGCTGAGGGTGTGGGAGAAATTCCACGTGCAGACCTTCGAAACACTTGGCGTTTCAGCGCAGGTCGTCGGTCAAAACGACTTGTACCTGGCCATGCAGACTGGCGTCATCGATTGCGCCGTTTATCCCATCGGTTTTGCGAACACGATTGCACTGCAGGAAGTCGCGCCGAATGCGGCATACCTTTTCCCTTATGTGTTGCACCCTTTGAATTTGATCGTATCCAAAAAGGCATTTGATGCGTTGCCGCCCGATGTGCGCAAGATTCTTCAGGACACAGCCAAGGAGGTCGAACAGATGACAGTCGCTGCCTATGTCAAGGGTGATCTGGACAAAGAGGCGGTCGTCGTATTCCAGCAAAAGGGCGGGAAACTGTTGCAGCCATTCTCTGCGCAAGACCAGGCTGCATTTCAGAATGCCGCGCGCAGTGTCTGGGATCGGGAGGCCAAGGCCATTAGTCCGAAAGCACTACAGAATCATGATGCCGTCATCAAGGCGATCGGAAGCAATTAGTACCGGCGCCGGGCCTGCCCGGCGAATTTGACGGTATCTGGAGTGGTGCGGCTGACGGCAGGAGCGGTCGGCCGCACGTAACGGAGATCAGCATGGATACACTTGAGCGGTTGTTGATGCGAATATCGCGCGGGCTGAATTATCTCGCGACGATATCGCTCTTGCTGATGACCCTTCTTGTGATTACGTCCTCGGTCATGCGCTACTTTGTCGGCAGACCGTTCCGATTTACCGAGGAGCTCGTGGCGCTGCTTTACATGGCAATGGTTTACCTCGCCATACCGCTTGTCACGGCAAGGCGAACGCAAATTACCGTTTCGGTTCTGCCCGAGCGACTGACGATCTTGCTCGCTGGGTTGCTTCGGGTGGGTAGCGCGCTGGTCATGGTCGGATTTTGCACCTGGTTCATGATCGAGGCGCTGGATTTCGCGGAATACTCACGACGTCTGAGTTCCCGGACGGAGCAGTTCGATATTTTGCTCTGGCCTTGGATGATGCTGATTCCGCTCACACTGGGATTCACGACACTGATCGAAATCTTCCATCTGTTCCGTAAACCTGCGTCGAGCACTGGCGAACCAGGGCAGGGCTTGCCGGTCGGGGATGGTCTCTGATGCTCTGGCTAGTGCTCGGTTCATCGCTGCTGGGGTTCGCCGCCTGCGGCGCGGCGCTTGGCGCCACGATGGGGCTCAGTGGCTTCATCATCCTTCATTTTTTCGCGAACGGTGCGACCCATCTCGGAATCTCCGCTGCGTGGGATTTGATGAACAATTTCACGTTCAGCGCCATCCCCATGTTCCTGCTGCTGGGCGATCTTCTCGTGGCAAGCGGGCTTTCCAGCAGGATCTATGCCGGCATATCGCCATTATTCGAACGTGTGCCAGGTCAGTTGCTCCATGCGAACATCGTTGTCTCGACGGTGTTCGGCGCGATCAGCGGCTCCAGCGCGGCGACTTCCGCCGCTGTCGGTTCAATTGCCTACCCTGAACTGGCAAAACGCGGCTACTACCTTCCCTCGGTCGCCGCATCGCTCGCAGCGGGGGGGACACTCGGATTACTCGTTCCGCCAAGCTTGTCGCTGCTGATCTACGGCGCGTGGCAGGATGTCTCGATCGGTCGGCTTTTTCTGGCGGGGATCGTTCCCGGCCTCATGATGGCCGGCTTGTTCATGATTTACATCTGGGTGGATTCAAAGCGTCGTCCTCAGCACTTGCCACCGCCGACCCAACGTTTACCGGTGAGCCGTATCTTGCGTGGTCTGCTCACGCTCTGGCCGCTCGTCATATTGCTTGGCAGCGTGCTCGGAACGATTTACGCCGGACTGGCCACGGTCACGGAGGCCGCCGGGCTGGGCGTGCTGGCGACGGTACTGATGGGTCTGCTTGTCGGCGATCTGACACCGCGCAAACTGTTCCGCGCGACGGTCGAGTCGACCGTCAGTTTTGCCGCCCTCGCGTTCATTCTGATAGGCGCTGCCGTGCTCAGCCAGTCGATCACGATTCTGGGAGTGCCCGCCGAACTCGTTGCATACGCCAACAAGTTTTCGCTCTCCAAGTACGAAGTGCTGGCCGCGGTGATCGTGTTTTACCTGATCATGGGGATATTCTTCGACGGCATATCACTGATGCTCACGACCGTGCCTTTCATCTTTCCGGTCATGACGGCTGTGGGATTCGATCCAGTCTGGCTTGGCGTTTTCGTTGCGATCATGATTGAAATCGGCATGCTGACCCCCCCGGTTGGTGTGAACCTTTTCATCATGCTCGCAATTGCCAGGGGGCGCATTACCATGAAGGATCTGGGTCGTGAGTGCCTGCCGTACTGGATTATGTTGCTGATCGGCACGGCGCTGCTGACGATATTTCCCAACATTTCGCTGTACCTGCCCAACCTCGTGTTTGGCGTAAAGTAGAATCCGCGTCCAACGTCCTTGCCCGGTTGACGGGTGTGCGACACGAGAGAGGATTATGCAGGCGAAACAACAGGACCCCCGGCCGTTGCGAGACACACCAGCCACGCTCACCCCGGGTCATGCACCGCCGCTCGCGGGCTGGCGGCTGATGGTCCGGTTGTTCGTTCCGCTTTCGCTTGGCTATTTTCTTTCCTATTTCTTTCGCACGATCAATGCGGTCATCGTCCCGCAGCTGACCGATGATTTAGGCTTGACTGCCGCCTCGATCGGTCTGCTCACCTCGGTCTATTTCCTGGCATTTGCTGGCATGCAGATCCCGATCGGACTTCTGGTGGATCGCTTTGGTCCACGAAAAGTGCAATCGGCACTGCTTCTAGTAGCGTCGGCGGGGGCATTCGGATTCGCTTTCGGCCGCACGCTGCCGGAACTGATCGTTGCACGCGGACTGATCGGGGCGGGCGTCGCCGGCAGCCTGATGGTGAGCTTCACGGCGTTTGTGCTGTGGCTCGCACCGGCGCGTGTCCCAGCCACCGTTGGTTTGCTCATGGCCTTTGGCGGGATGGGGGCGTTCGTGGCGGGTGCGCCAACGGCGCGATTTATCGCCGCCGGCGGTGCCTGGCGTGATCTGTTTTTCTGGATCGCGATCGGTGCGGTCGGAATTTCAGCCATCGTATTCCTGGTCTTGCCCGAAAAGGCGCGAAACCACTCCGAGTCACTGCGCGTCTTGCTTTCCGGCCTGGGACGCGTTTTCACGGACGCCGTGTTCTGGCGCGTCGCTCCGCTGACGGTGGCAGTGCTTGGATCCGGGTTCGCGATCCAGGGGCTTTGGGCCGGCCCGTGGTTGATGGATGTTGCCCATCTGGATTCCGCCAGTGTCGGAACCCATCTCTCGGTCATGGCTGTTGCGCTGGTCTTTGGCGCAGTCGCTTGCGGTCCCATCCTGGCGGCGGCCCAGCGGTTTGGATTCAGCGTACTTCAGGCGGTCGGCGTACTTTCTCTGGCATTTATCGCTGCCGTTGCCGGCCTCGTTTTGCAATTGACCGGTCTGAGCATGGCGCTGCTGGCGGCGATCGGTTTCCTTCTCAATCCGATTTCCATGTCGTATGTCGCACTGACAGCACGATTTGATTCAAGCATGGCGGCGCGCGTCACCACGGCGATCAATGCCCTGGTTCTTGTGGGCAGCTTCATCTTGCAGTGGGTCATTGGTGCCATCATTGGGCTCTGGGCGCCCCTTGCGCCTGGGGTGTATCCTACCAGCGCCTACCAGGCGGGATTGGGATTTGTCCTTGGCTGTCTCGTTGTATCCTGGGTGTGGTTTGTCGCGTCGCTCGCCAGAGCCAATCGTCCTGTATCCACGTCATGAATCGAAACAGGGATCAAGCCCACGCCTCGTTGTTATTCAACCAGTCCCTTGAGAAAGGGCTTGCGGTGCTACTTTGCTTCGGACCGCGACGGGAAACGTTGAACCTCGGAGAAATTGCGGCCGCAGCGGGCATCAGTAAGAGTGCGGCGCAACGCCTTGCTTTCACCCTGGAGGCACTCGGCTATTTGCGCAAGGATCCGTTGACAAAACGCTACGCACTGACGCCGGCGACTCTGGCGCTTGGCTATCGATATTTGCTGGTCGACCGCATGGTTGAGCGTGCGAACCCATTCCTGTTTGACCTGAACCGGACCTGCGGTGAGACAGTCAATTATTCGGAAGCCGACAGCACCGATATGGTTTATGTTTGCCGCTTTCCGACCCGTAAATCCACACCGGTACAGATGCCGCTTGGGCGTCGGCTTCCCATGTTTTGCACCTCTTCCGGCAGAGCATATCTGTCGGCCCTCGCGCCGACAGATCGTGCGGAGATTCTGAGGAATTCCGATCTGGTCGCTTACACCCGAACGACCGTAACTTCCGTACCGAAAATCCTCGCCTTATGCGAGGAAGCCGCGCAGCGCGGTTATTCGATCGCCAATGCGGAGTACTACCATGCGGATCTGAATGTTGCTGCTCCGGTTTACGACGCGAACGGCCACCCAGTCGGTGCCGTCAATATTTTCGCGCCGGCTACGCGCTGGACAATGGCCCGGCTTCAACGCGAGCTCGCTCCCATGGTGATCGAAACGGCACGGCTCATCTCGACACGTGATCCTGATCGCGCGCAAAGCGAGCCTTTCGCAGTCGGCTCGGGTATCAGCGCGACACACCCTCCGTCTCCGGTTCGCAAACGCTGAGCCACCGAGATCACAGGCTGTGTGCGGGGTTTTGAGAGACGGGAGCGATGGTCGTTCGCCCAAGTGATATTGATCAGGATCAGGCTGATGCAGGTTGCGCGTAACCCATCTGTGGCAGGCGCAGTGATATCGCTGCAGCGCCAAACAGCAATGCGGCCGACAGCCCGAAGGCGATCCAGTGCGTACCGAATACCTCGTAGCCCCAGCCGCCGAGCCAGGAACTGATCGTCGCGCCGATCTGGTGTGAAAGGTACGCCCAGCCGTACAGAATGCCGACGAGCCTTACGCCGTAAAGATCTGCCAGAATCGCCGAGGAGAGGGCGATACTTCCGGCCCAAACCAGGCCGCCGATCGCAGCGGCGATGTAGAGTTCGAAGTGCGTTCCAACGATCAGCAGCGCCAGGAAACCGAGACCGCGGATGAAGTAGATCGCCGCCAGAATGTTGCGTCGGGGCAGTCGGTCCGCCAGACGGCCCATCACCAGCGTGCCGAAGATGGCCACCAGCCCGATCAGGCCGATTCCATACGAACTGGTCATTGCATCGAAGCCGTGATCCATCAGCATGGGCATTCCATGGGTACCCAGCAAATTCATGCTGAAACCGCAGGCGAACAGCCCGGCGCAGATCTTCCAGAATGGACCGGTCCGGATTGCGTCCGAGAATGACAGCGTCGACATTGAGAGGGATTTGCGCGCAGTGCCGGCGGTGCTCTGGTCGGGTAACTGATCGGTTCCCTTCGGCGCGACATCGCGGATGACGAACAGCGCGACCGGGATCGTGATGGCGGCGAACACCACGGCGAACCCGAACAGCGTCATGCGCCAGCCAGCCAATTCGATGGCCCATGTCAGTGCCGGGGTCATGACAGCAATTCCTGCCATGGATCCCGTGGAGAGGAAGAACAGCGCCATGCCGCGCTGACGGGTGAACCAGCGGCTGATGACGGGCGTCAGCGCGACGGGGCTGGTGAATGCAAGCCCGGTGGACAGCAGGACGCCAAACGAAAGCAGAAAGGTCAGCGGCGAGGTTGCAAAGATCGACCAGATCGACGCGGCCACCACGATTGCTGTGCCGGTGAGGAGGACGAAACGGGTGCCGCGGCGCGCGACCAGGTAGCCGGCCAGTGGCATGCCGAGACCGTAGAACAGCATGCCCACCGCCACGATCGATGCGAGCAGGCTGCGGCTGAATCCCAGGCCTTCAGCCATCGGCAGAAAGAAGGGCCCGATGCCCATTCGCATACCGACGGTGAGCAAGGTCAGTAGGGTGGAGGCGGCGACGATGTTCCAGCCGAAGTACCAGCCTTGCCCGGGCGCAGGCGTTGCGCTGTTCATGATCGCCGGGCTCCGGCACTGGTTACAGAGACTGGGACAAAGAACAAGGAGCGCGCGAAGTGCGCACGAGTGACAGGATGCATCATCGTCATGGGTGTTGAAACGAACACGCCGCAGCACACACTGTCTGCGGGTGCGAAATCATAGTCCGTGTTGCTTGAACCAGCTTTGCATTTTGGCCCAGCCATCGGCGGCGGGACCGGCCCGGTAGGACGCTCGATAATCGGCGTGAAACGCGTGCGGAGCATCGGGGTAGACCTCAATGCGGCTTTGCCGTGCGCTGGCACTGGCACCCGGTGCCATGAGTGCCGTGCGCATGGCCTCAACCGACTCGAGGGGGATGCCGGTATCTTTGCCGCCATACAAACCCAGAACTGGTGCCTTTAGCGCAGCGGCAATATCGATTGGATGGAGCGGAAAATTGTCTGATTTATCGCCCGTCAGCCTGCCATACCAGGCGACGCCAGCAGTCAGACCCTCAAGTTGGGCGCAGGCAAGCCAGGTGATGCGTCCACCCCAGCAAAACCCGGTGATGCCGGCCCGCATGGCGTCGCCGCCATTGGCGGTGGCCCAGGCGAGGCAGGACTTCAGGTCGCCCAGAACCTGGCGGTCCGGTGTCTTGGCCACAATGTTGGATTGAATTTCCGCGATGGTGCCGAATGCGGTCGGGTCACCCGCGCGTGCGAACAGGTTGGGCGCGATGGCCAGGTAGCCGAGCTTCGCAAGTCGCCGGCAGACATCCGCGATGTGCTCGTGAACACCGAAGATCTCGCTGATCACCAGAATCGTGGAGAGCTTCGCAGTGGCCTTTGCGGGCCGGGCGACGTAGGCCGGGATATCGCTGCCACCGGAGGCAATCCGGATCTCGTCGTGTGCGATCCCTTCCAAATCGGTTTTGATCGCTTGCCCCAGCACAGGGCCTGATGCGACCGCGAACCCCGCGCCCAGTCCGGCAGCGGCGGATCCGAGGATGAAGCCCCGTCGCGACGATGCGCGTGATGTGATGAGTGCCTGTCCATCGGTCCAAAGATCATTTTTCATGCAATGCCCTCCGAGATACGGGGTAGCCTTTATTGGAGTTTATTAAGGCTCGTTATGTTTTGAGGAGATAAGTGCATATCTGCGGATTATATTAGCCCAGACGCATGCCTTGAATGGTAGTAACGGTAACGCAAACGGCATGAAATCCATCAATCGACAAACCATTGCCCAGCGCGATGGCCGCCGTCACGTCGCCGAACAGCAGCGCCAGAACCAACGCGATTCCCCCGATTGCAGGGTCATTCGGTTCCCGAGTTGTCCCCGTCCGCAGTGGGCAAGCGTGTGGATAACGTGTTGACCGATCTGTCTGATCCGCGCCGGCATTGGGTGTGGGTGGCGCTGCGCTGATTTTGCGCAGGCCTACTGGCTGGTCCAGCCTCCGTCGATCGGGATCGCGGTGCCGGTGATGTTGTGTGCGATCGGATGGCAGAGCCAGGCAACCAGCTGGCCGATTTCCGCGGGCTTCGAAGTGCGCATGCTGGGTTGTTTCTCCTTCAGGAATTCGCGCATCCCCGCATCGAGATCGCCGCCGAATGAGGCGTCGGCGCGATCTTTGGCTTGTGCCATCAGAATCGCCGTTTCAGTCAACCCGGGACAAATGCAGTTGACAGTGACGCCGCCGAGATCGCGATTGCCCACTGCGGCGTATTCAAGCGCGGCAACTTTCGACAATCCGATCAGGCCGAATTTGGCGGCGACATAAGGCGCTTTGTTGACTGACGCGACAAGCCCATGCGCCGACGAGATGTTCACGACGCGTCCATAGCCTCGTTCAGCCATGCCAGGCATTGCGGCCTTCATCGTGTGAAACGACGATGACAGGTCAACGGCGATGATCTTGTCCCACATCGCGTCGGGCATCTCGGCGATTGGAGCGACATGCTGAATACCGGCATTGTTGACCAGGATGTCAAGCGGTCCCTCGGCAAGTACCTCCGCCATCAATCGGGCGATCTGCGTCGCGTCACTCACATCGTGCGTGTAGACGGTGGCCGATGGCGCACCAGCCGCCAGCACAGCCTGTCGTGCCTCTTCTTGCAGCGCAGGCGACCCCAGTCCGTGCAGGACGATGTGACAGCCTTCCTGCGCAAGCGCGAGTGCGATTGCGTGGCCGATGCCTTGCAGGGATCCGGTGACCAGTGCGCGTCGTCCCTGGAGTGCGTGATTCATGATGCTTAAATCCTTGGTAACAGAGAAATATGTGAGGTTAATGTGGAATCTGGCGCTCGCGCGCCTGTCGGATCGCGTCGAGCGACTCGGGGTTGACCATCGATGACAGATCGCCGGGACTCTCATCGAGGTAGGTTGCCCTGACGACGCGACGCATGATTTTCAGGTTGCGTGTCTTGGGGATATCCGGAACGAACAGAATGACCGCTGGCAGGTAGGCACGGCCGTGGCCGGCGACCACCGCCTGCGCGATTTCTCTGCGGGTTCCGTCTTCCGCCGGCACGCCGGGCATCAGCGTCGCCACAATGCACAGCGACGATCCCTTGACGGAATCGGGCAAGCCGATCGCCGCAACCTCGGCCACAAGCCCTGTTGCGGTGACGAGCGACTCGACCTCCGAGGGGCCGGTGCGTTTACCGGCGATTTTGAGCGTGTCGTCTGAGCGCCCGAGCACATACCAGAATCCGTCGGCATCGACCTGAACACGGTCACCGTGCACCCAGATGCCCGGAAACCGGGTCCAGTAACTTTCGAGATATCGCTGCGGGTCGTTCCACAATCCGCGCGTGATACCGATTGACGGCTTGCGTACGACCAACTCGCCAGTGCAGGGCGGTGTGAGGGCAGTGCCGTTGTCGTCCATGACCGCCACGCCCATCCCGGGAACAGGACCCGAGAGCGCGCCCGGTTTCATCGGGTGCAGGGGGGTTCCGGTCAGGATGCCGCCGCCGATTTCGGTTCCGCCGGAATAATTGATGATCGGAATCCGCGATCCGCAGACTTTTGTGAACATCCACATCCAGGCGTCATGTGTCCAGGGCTCGCCGGTCGAAAAGGTCAGTCTCAGGGAGTTCAGGTCGTAATCCGCGATACCGGCCCCTCCGGCCTGGATGAAACTGCGCACGATGGTGGGCGCGATGCCCAGCAATGTGACCTGGTTGTCCTGGATCAGGCGCCAGAAACGGCCTTCGTCCGGATAGTCGAAGACGCCTTCGGCCAGCACGATCGTCGCACCGGCAAAGGTCGCGCCATACACCAGCATCGGACCGGCAAGCCAGCCCATATCGCTCATCCACAGCATCCGATCGGCGGGCTTCAGATCCATGAACAGTGTCATGTCCAGCGCAAGCTTCGAGATGAAGCCGCAGTGGCTGTGGACAGTGCCCTTGGGCTTACCGGTTGTGCCGCTGGTGAACATCAGCATCATCGGCGCTTCGGCCGGCATGTGTGTGGTCGGCGCAGCGTCGGACTGCCCTTCGCACAGCGCATCCCACCAGTGATCGACTTCCGGGTTCCAGCGCACCGGTTCGCCCGAGTTGCGCAGAACGACAACGTGCCGCAGAGTCGGCACCAGGGGCACGGTGTCGTCGATCATGTCCTTGAGCGGCACGTACTTGCCGCGACGCCAGGTTCCGTCTGCGGCCAGCACGGCGACTGCGCCACCGTCGTTAAGTCGCGTGGCGATCGCCTGGGGGCCGAATCCGGAATAGAGCGGCAGGACAACGCAACCGATCTTGACGACGGCGAGCATCGCCGCGACGGCCTCGGGAACCATTGGCAGATAGATCCCGATGACATCGCCGGGCTTGCATCCCAATTGCCGAAGACCCTCGGCCAGGCGGCTTGTGTGCTCGCCCAGACGCTTATAGGTCCAGCGCTCGACCGATCCGCTTTCGGCTTCCCAGACGATGGCTTCCTTGTCTCGCGTGGCACTCTGAAGATGTCGGTCGAGGCAGTTCAGCGCGGCGTTGGTGGTACCGCCCACACACCATTCGGTCCAGGCGATGCCGCGCGAAGTGTCCATGATCTGCGCGTAGGGCTTGAAAAACTGCACCCCGGTTTCACGGATGACCAGATTCCAGAACCATTCGGGATCGGCATCGGCTTTTTGCAGCAGCGTTTGATACCCCGCTGGATCGGCTGTCGGAATGCCCGCCGCGGCCAGAAATCGCGCAATATTGCTTTGGGCAACGACCTGCGGATCGGGATGCCAGACAATCGAATTGTCCCGGGGAACGATAGCTTCGGCCATGATCAGTCATCCCTCCCATCGAAGATGGGTCTATTAGTCGCGTTGCGGCGCCAGCGTGCCATGGGCTTGTCTCCGGCTCGATTGTTCGTGCAGATCCGATCGTGACCCAGAGTATCGAGTGCACCCTGCGCGATGGACATATTTTTGATGTCCCGTGAGCATAATCGCAATCGTGGCCATGTGCAGCCTGTCTGCGAAACACCGGCTATTTTGAGGGCTCAGATCAAACCCGCGCCACGGACACCGTTGCGCACGGATCCGGTATTGGTCAACATCAAATGGTTTTGGTTACGAGCAACTGGAGTCGCGGATAGTGCTTGGTCTGCAAGTCGTTTGCCTTTAAGATGCCCTGACCACACGTGGCGAAGACCGCGACAACGACAACAAAATACATAAGACGAGGAGTACAGACATGGGGATCAACCGCGCGCGCGCACGGCTGGCAGCAGTAACAATAATGAGCATGATCGGAACGTGGGCGGGGAGCACCTCTGCCCAATCCGCCTATCCGACTGGCCCGGTTCGCATCGTGGTGGGTTGGCCGCCCGGGCAGACGACCGACATTGTGGCCCGCGTAGTGGCGGAGCAGCTTTCGCGCGAGGTTGGCCAGCCGTTCGTGGTTGAAAACAAACCTGGCGCGGCGGGCATCATCGGTACCGAGTTTGTGAAGAATGCCAAGCCGGATGGCTACACCCTGTCAATCAATTCGACGGGTCCCATGGCGATCAACCCGGGTCTCTACAAGCAATTGCCTTATGATCCTGTGAAGGACTTCGCTCCGGTGGGCATGATCGTCAAGGTGCCGATCTATTTTGCCGTGAACAAAGATGTTCCTGCGAATAATTTCGCGGAATTCGTCACCTACGTGAAGGCAAATCCCGGCAAACTCGCCTACGGGTCTGGCGGCAACGGCACGACGGCCCAATTGGCCAGCGAGATGCTCAAGGGCCTGACGGGAATGGATCTGAACCACATTCCTTACAAAGGGAACCCCGCGGCCATGACCGACATGATTGGCGGACGCGTGATCGCGATGTTCGATTCGGCGCCCTCCGTCATCCCTCGCTACAAGGCGGGCCAGATCAAGGTGCTGGGCATTGCCGCGCTCTCGCGCTCGGTCAATGAGCCGAATATCCCGACGATTGCCGAGCAAGGGGTTCCTGGGTTCGAAGCCATGACGTGGATCGGGCTGTTTGCGCCTGCAGGCACCCCCAGGCCGATTATTGACCGGCTCAATGCGGCGCTGAACAAGGCAGTGATGAGTCCGGCCCTATCCACGACGCTTGAAAAGTTGGGTGCCGAGCCAGCGCAATCAACGCCGGACGAGTTTGCCGCAACGCTGAAGAAAGAGGTGGCGTCGTGGGGAAAAGTGATCCATGACGCGGGCATCAAGCTGGATTAATGTTCCTGCACCGACGCCCTGGCTGAAGTCGACGGGTCGCATCCCTCAAAGGGCTATCCGGTCGTATTGATGTGAAGATCCTCAGGTGCCGACTTTCATCATCAGGCGATAGGTGCCCTCCATGATGGTTTCCTGGCGCTGATTGACAACGCGAACGGCGATGTCGACGATGCCGCGATCCGGATTGGACGTGACCCGTTTGGCCGCGATGCGCGAGTGCGTGCGGATCGTATCGCCGATGAAGACCGGGCGGAGGAATTTCGACTCACCAAAGCCCAGGGCCGCGATGGTGTAGGGTCCGATCAACTCCTCCATCATGGCGGCAGCGAAGGCCTGCAGCAAAATGCCGGGACAGATCCGCTGGCCGAACGGCGAGTTGGTCCGGCAGAATTCGGCGTCGATGAAAATCGGCAGTTTCAACCCGACAAGATTGGTGAAATTAACGATGTCGGTCTCCGTCACCGTGCGGCCGTAGCTGACGAATTCCTCGTTCAGGCGGGTTTGCTCAAAAGTCTTGTGTGCCATGCGCGTCATACCCAATTTGAGTGCCACCCGCGGTGCCGGGATAATCCGGCGCCATGTCGTGGCGTTGTTGTATCGGTGGTTTGGTGCTCTTGACTCGCAAAGGCCGTACGAAGCGGCGAGTCGCCGTCGATAACAGCAATGCGAAACCTTCGTAATTGACCACGGCGGCAAAGGCGAGGTCAAGCAGAATTGAGCCGGATGCCATCCTGACATCAGGATGGCAGTGCTCTGAATCGTGTCATCGCAGCTGCCTGCAAGGGTCTGGTCGGCCTGCGAGGCGCTCGGCGCGGCCCGCATGATGCGTGCCGAGCGCGTTAGGCTATCCTTACTTCTTGGTCATCGTCTGGGCGTTCTCGGTGGCCTGTTTGACCGCTGCGTTGATGTTCTCGAACGCCTTGTTCGCGGCCTCGAACACCTGATTGAAGGGACCCATATTGCCGGGAATTCCAGTGGTTCCGACATGGGCTGTCCGTTGGGCAAGATCGCGCAACGATCGGTTCATCTGTTCGAACTGATCCTGAAACACCTTGGCCAGTTCCTTGGCGGCATCCGACGAGATCTCGTACGCTTTTTGTGAATACTGCACGGCGCTGTCCGATGACGGCTTGGTCAGTGCTGACTGAACCTGGGCTGCGTCCGCAGCACTCTTGACCGAGAGGACGGCTTTGGTGTTGCGGGCGCCATCTGCGATTGCCTGTCGCGCGGTCGCGACGTTCAGCGCGGCGAAGCTTTCGGCGGCTGACAAGGCAACATCTGCAAGTTTGAACAGGGAGCCCAGCGATTCGTCCTGGGCAGTGGGAGTGGTTTTGGTAGCCAAGATGGTTCCTTCAGGAAGGGTTGCACACGCATAGGGCAGCATTTCAACCAGACATCCGTTGCCCAAGTCCATTTTAGTCCTGTCTGGATATCGTGGGTGATCAATTATTTTTGAAAATGCTTGAGATGGGTCAATAGGTCTGAGATGGGTCAATAGGCCTGACACAGCCGCGTATTGCAGAAAAGGGATCAAAAAAAACCCGGCTCTTTCGCCGGGTTCATGTTTCGTGCATCAAGGCCCGATCAGGTTCCGGGTCCGACGAGAGTCACCTCGATGCGGCGGTTCTGGGCGCGCCCCTCGGGCGTTGTGTTCGGCGCTACCGGGTCGGTCTCACCCATGCCCTGTGCGGAAATCAGCGTGGGGCTCACACCTTTCTTGAGCAGGAAGTCAACCACGTTGTCGGCACGCCTGGAGGAAAGATCCAGGTTGGTCGCGATACCCTGACGACGAAGCTCTGGGCCGATCGGCACGTTGTCCGTAAAACCGCGCACGACAATTTTCGTATCCTTGAATCCGCCCAGGGTCGGAACCATCTTGGCGAGGGTCTGCTCGGCCTTGGCATTCAGGCGGTAGCCGCCTTCGGGGAACAGAATCTTGTCCTTGATCGTAACCTTGAGTTCACCCTGCAGTTGTTTGATCTCGACTTCGTCGCCCTGATAGGCAGCCTGCAACTGGTTATAGGCCTGCTGCAAAGAGTTGTACTTTTGCTGGCTGACGCAACCGGCCAGTAATCCAGCACTTACAACTGCGGTCGCAACAAGAAACTGCCTGCGTTTGAACATGATGATCCTCTTGGATGGCATTGAAAACCTGAAGTCGCGCTTTCACGTGACAACTCAACCACTTGCCGACAAGCGGCAAGCAGAAATTCGAAAAGTCCCTAAGCGATTGTGCGCCAGACGTAATCAACCTTTACAGGGAAAGCGCAACGGCAGGAACTTCATGACTGCGGCGGCGGCGGGTTCCTTGTTCAAGTACGGATTCGCGTCGACCCACGCGAGAAATTCTGCGAGCACCTGGTCGCGGGTTGTTCCGGCGCCGCTTTCCGGGACGCAGATGGTTGGTTTTTGCTGGGCATTGCCCAGCAATGCCGCCTGATAGACGCCCTCGCCAAATCCGAAGCAGAACGTCTGGCCAATCTGGTCCGTCTTGTTCTTGCACAACGTGACCATTGCCTCGGTGCTGACGTCCGGTTTGGGAATGCTGGCAGAAGCGGTCTGAGCCTGAGCTGATCCCAGGGTGAGCAAAATGCCGATCAGTGAAATGAAAAGTCGTGTCATGCCTGTTTCCTTAGCGACGGAATCCGCCGAAGTGACCGCCACCAAATCCGCCAGAGCGCTCACCACCGGAGCGTTCGCCGCCAGAATGCCCTTCGTACCCTGACCGCTCACCGCCTGAGCGTTGCGCGCTGGATCGCTCCGGACTGCTGGAGCGATCCGAGCCGGTGCTTCTTTCACCGGATGATGCGCGATTCTGGGTCGCGTTGCGGTTGTCGCGGGCATCGTTCCACTCGCTCGAGGCGCGCTGACGGGCATCCTGTGCCTGTTGCTTTTCCTGTGGCGTGGCCTTTTGGTTCCAGTCGTTACGGGCGTTCTGGTAGCGTTCGGCATTGTTACGTTCGGTCTGGGTGCGTTCGGCCTGGTTACCGTAGCGGTTGTTCAGCGCCGAGTTGGAATAGGGGACACCGTCGCGATGCGCGGCGTTGTAGTTCCAGTTGCTTTCATTCCCAAACCGTTCGGCCGACATGTTATTGACCGAGTTGAAGTTACGGTTGAAATTGTTGAAGTTCGCGTTATTGACCGTGATGGATCCCGAGCCCCAGTGGGGAGTGGACCAGAGGGCTGCGCCGACGGCCATGCCCGCACCGAACGACAACAGCCCGACCGCCGCCATCGAGGCACCCGAGTAATAGGCTGGCGCGGGCGGATAGGCAGGATAGGGCCACGCACCGTAGACGAACTGCGGGTTGTAGCTGGGCACGTAGATCACCTGGGGATTCGTCGGGGCGATCACGATTTCCTGTTGTGGCGATTGGGTGACGGTGATCTGGGAACCCGAGCTCAGGTTGCCAGACTGTTTGGCCTTCGCACGCAAATCCTGAACCGCCTGAAACAGATCCTTGGGCTGAGCAAGATAGGCATCGCCCAAACGCTGGGTCCAGTCAAGTTTGCTGCCCAGTGTGTTGAGGGCGTCAGGGAACGACACCAGTGATTTGACGCTGTTGTCCCAGGATTGGTTTTTGAGCGCAGTCTGAAGGGCGTCTCCCTTCAGACTGGAGTTGCTCTTGAGCCAACTGGCCGCTTCGGCGACTTCAAGCGGGTAAGTGGCCGCCATCAGAACCTGCGAAAGGAGCGAATCGGGGTAGAGGGCAATCGGCGCGACCAGTGCCTGCAACTGGGGCGCCGTCAGATTCGCACCCTGCTGACCCGCCGGCTGTGCATGGGCGAAGCCGCCCAGCCGGAGCGCCGCGATCTCAGGGCCAACCGACAGTGCAAGCGCAACCGCCGCCGCCGTGGCACCCAACAAAAATTTGTGCATGTGAATCCCGTCCAGACGCCTCAATGTAATGTCTCATTTGACCATAACTTTCAATGCGACAGAACCACCACACGCTTGAGAGTTTCAGGAACATGGGGTGTCATCTGGTAGACTTAATCGTGTCACAAATTGCAGACCTGACCACCATCCGCCTTCAGATCCGTACGCTTTTGCAGCCATTTATTCAGGGATGCTCTCCGAAGTGTCAACGCAAAAAGATGCCTCCCGACCCGCATCGAAAAAATCCTCGGCACCCCGCTGTCCTCATTGCGGGGATCCCCGCGGTGATCGCATGGAACGCATCGAACGTTCCCGCAAAATGAAGCTTATGCTCGTCGGAAGTCGCAAGTACGCCTGCAACCGTTGCGGGCGTGTCTACGTGCAGTTTCTTGGTAAGCTGTTCCGGCGGTGGTGATGAGCGCTGTTGTTTCATGCTGGCGTTTACCGCGGCAGTCAAGCAGCGTGTGAGTCCCTTGACTGCGGGCAGCTCAAGCGGCGCTTGAATCCCTTGACCACGGGCATTCCAGGTCGTGCGTGAGTCCTTGGACCGCTGGCAGTTGAATCAGCGCTTGAGTCCTTTGACCACTGGCAGTTCAATCAGCGCCTTATAGATTGCGTCTGACCATTGCCGGTAGCCGCCTGGCTGGTAATGCTGACCGTCCGTCGTTGGCCATGCAGTAGCCGCCGTAGTGAACTTCAGGGAGTCAATGTAGGCGCACGGCGCGACGCTCGTAGCCAGAAAACTTGACATCTGCTGGACTCGGGCGAACGTCTTTCCATAGCGGCCGCCTTCCGGAGCGAAGGCCGGCCCGACCCAGACGCACGCTGTTTTAGTGCTGGCAATTTCCTTGGTTAAACCGGTGACCTGCTGCCAGATCCAGGATTTTGGCAGGTCGGGATTCTTGTAGCCCGCCATGGTGTCGCCCATGATCACCAGGACGAGATCCGGCTTGTCCTGCCCGATCAGCGTCTTGATCGGAACCGTGCTCGCGGAAGGGCCGAGAATGTTAATTTTTCCGCCATTCTTGCGTTCTGCCCCACCGCATGTGCCTTTGGTCGCGACGAGCCAATCCGCGGCATTGGCGCCACAAACTCCAAGGGAATGCACTGACGCGCCCTGCCTGACCAGGTTTTCATGCAGGGACGCAATGAGGTAGTTCGACGTCGTGAGGTGACTGTCACCCACCATCAGGATAGACAGACCCGCAAGAAGTGAGCTAGGCATACGCAGTTACACCGATTGAAGACGAGGTGACGATTGGGTGATCTTGACGCACGATTGTAAAGGATGCAACGGGAGGATCGTGAATTTCCCTTGTCACGGGATACTTGGGTTTGAATATCAGGGATTACACGGATTTTGCCAGCGTATCTGGAGTGAACCATTCGGTTTGAACGAATAGAATCCATCTGCCCAGCCAACCCCGAAAAGGCTCAGAACATAATCAAAATAGGGCGGCTGGCGTTGTGCGAGGTTCTGTGCCAACAGGCTTTCGGCCTGCAGCCGTCGCGCGCGCTGCAATTGCTCCTCAGCGAGCGCGGTTTTGCCGATCGCCCTCAGATAGGGCACCAGCGCCGCCGAAAAACCAAACGGGCCAGTTCCTGCGGTGGCACCCGTGAGCGTCACGACGGACTCTGGCGGGTACCCAAATGAAGCGATGTGCGAATTCATGCCAGTCAGCGCATTGCGAACCTTGGTTGCCAGCGGATCGGCGTTCGGGGTCATGCCCGCCCAGAGGTAGACGCGAATCGCGTCGTAGCTGCCGCGATCGCCCTTGACAGGGTCAATGATGAAACGGCCGGCAGTGTCTGATGTCACCTGATAGCCGACCCAATCCGCGATCAATCCTTTCGGTGTGACCGATGTGATCATCCTCGCGGTATTTGCGGCGATGCTCGCCCAGGGCCCGGTGGGTGAGGCGCTGGTGAGCCTTCTCAAGAGGGGAATCGGCAGATAACTCGGGTTCAGCAGCCAAACCTTGTTTGGCTGCTCGAAACCGATCGGGCCGGGCAACAGCATCGCACCAAGTCCGGGCAGCGAGACGATTTCCTTTTGCTCGATCAGTGCAAGTAAACGCATCGCATCGCGGACGTAGTCTGGCCGCCCCCAGAGTCGCCCGGCTTCAAGCAAATCGTATACAAACCACAAGTCCGCATCAGACGCCGCATTGGGATCCAGAAGCCGCCACGCGCCATCTTCAGCCCGACCCCAGAGCCAGCCGGGCAACTGTGCGCCGACGTCACCCCCGGCCAGGTTATTGACGCTCCAGCGCCACAGGCGATCGAAGGTCGGCTGGTCGTTGGCGATCAGGGCGAAGAACATGCCATAAGACTGCCCCTCAGAGGAACTGTGCACCTGTGGCGTGCTGGCGTCGACTACGCGTCCGTCGGGTTTGATGAAGTGTTGCTTGAAGTCATTCCAGAGGGGCCAGTTGGCTGCCACACAGGTGGCAGCCACCGCACCACCTGCACTGAGCGACATGGCGATCAGCAGGACGAGTCGTGCAAACCAGCGACCCGCGGAGTGTTGAGCGTGGGGCATGAATCAATCGTCCTTCATACCCGTGACTTTGGTCAGTGCGGCGAAGAGCGACTTGAGCGAAGAAGGTTTCATGGTGGGTTGCCCGCTTGGGAGTTTGAGTGCCTCGGCAGAGACTCGCCACAGGCTCGGGTGCAGAGGGTTGGCGCACTGTTTCAACCAACGATTATAGGGGGGGGGCAGGACAGACCGTCTGCCATCTGATGGACCGGTGATCTGTCCGTGTTTTCGAAATGGATTCTGTTGCTTGTCAGATGGGCAATCATCACGGCCAGGAGTCCCGAGAATCGGGCTTCAGAAAGGTTCTACGCTCTATAATGAAAGCGTGCGGTGCCGAGGCTGCGAACGCGCGGAATCCGTTCCATGCATTCGCTGCGGGGCGCGAGGCAAAGGCGTTGGAGATGTGCGTGAGTTTTTGGCGCAGATCGCTTTGATTATGAGCACGGGATTCTGTTGCGATGAAAACTGCATTGAAGGTATCTGTCTTGTCGCCCGGTCTGGCGGATCCCTGGGCCGCCTGGGCTCCCATTGACGAGCTTGCGGCGTTGCTGGTGCGATATTTCAACGCGGAACTGCTGCTCCCGGAGCCTCAGGAGCCGTCTTCGCTTCAGCGGCTGGTGGGCGGGTCGGGTGCCAGCTATGGCCCAGTCCGGACTGACGGGGGGGATGTCTTGATCGTGGTGGCACGCATGCCCCTGGATCTGGCGGCAATACGATCGATTACCGATTGTCGCAAGAAGTTCAAACGCATTGTCGCCTGGGTGACCGACTCCTATTTTCAAGCGGGTTTCACGCGCGACACCGCGGACTATGACGCCATCACGGTCACGGCGCATGAGGATATCGCCTTCGTCCGCGATAAGTTCTCGATCTCCGTGCACCAGTGTTACCAGGGTGCCGATTGCCTGACGTGGGTGCCGCGTCAGGACGTCCCGCGCTCGATTGATCTGATTTCTTTTGGCCGGACCCCACCAAGTTACCACCGGCAACTGCAACAGGATTTTCACGGACCGGATTCTCCCTACCTTTACTTGCATTCGCCCCTGGGCAATCTGCAGGGGCCCATCGTGCAGACAGAGCGCGGCATGCTGTTCAAGGTTCTGCGCCGAACCGGCTTTTCGCTGGCGTTTCACCTCTATGTCGAACCGCAGGGCAATCGGCCACGTTCCACGATGGTGACCTCGCGCTGGCTTGAATCGCTGCTGTCGGGCTGCATCGTCGCGGGAAAACGACCTCAGTCGCGCATGGCTGAAGAAATGCTGTTCTGGCCGGGCTCCACGGTTGAGCTTTCCGACGATCCCGTGATCGCGGTGCAGGAATTGCTCGAGATGCTCAAGTCCGGCGACGGGTTTGGCCAGCAGCGGCGCGCCAACATCCGTCATATGCTGCTTCACCACGACTGGCGGTTCCGTATCCGCCAACTCTGCGAAATCTTCGCGCTTGAGGTTCCCCCTTCGTTGACCGAAGATCTGGATCGCGTGCGGTCACTTGCGGACACTTTCGAATGAACGCCGCCGCAGATTCAGGGCAGTCTGGCGATCCACTCGTTTCGGTCGTCGTCATCGGGCGTAACGAGGGTGATCGGTTGGTTCGGTGTCTGGAATCCGTTCAACGTGGCCACTGGAGTGGCCGATCCTACGAGATCATTTATGTCGACTCGCGTTCAAGTGACGCCAGCGTCGAGCGCGCCGAGTCGCTCGGGGCGCGCGCCCTCGTGCTCGACGACCCGTCGCCCTGCGCCGCCAAGGCGCGCAATCTCGGCTGGACACAGGCGCGGGGCGAGTTCATCCTGTTCCTCGACGGCGATACGCAACTTGATCCGGATTTCGTCGCCAGCGCCCTGAAGGCGCTGGAAGATCCCACTTTGTGTGCGGCCTGGGGGCATCGGCGCGAGTCCAATCCCGGCCAGTCAATTCTGACACGTGTGCTTGATCTGGACTGGGTTTATCCGGTGGGGCGCACGCTGTACTTTGGCGGTGATGTCCTGGTGCGTAAATCCGCGCTGGCCAGCGTCAACGGGTTCGACCCCACGCTCAAGGCGGGCGAGGAGCCCGAAATGTGCGCGCGGCTCAGGGCCGCCGGCTGGCAGATCGAGCACATCGACGCACCGATGACTCGCCATGATCTCGCCATCACCACGCTGCGCGCGTACTGGCTGCGTGCATACCGCTCCGGCATCGCCTACGCCGAAGTCGCTGATCGCATGCGCCAGCGCAACGATCCGATGTGGCAGCGCGAGGCACAGCGCGATTTCATGCACGGCATCCTGTTGATCGCGTTGCCGTTCGTCCTGCTGCTGACGCTGCTCTGGTCACCCTGGCTGACCGTGCTGGTGTGCGCAGCCGTGGGCGCGGTCCTCTTTCGGACGGTGCAGCGTTGCCGCTGGAAGGCGCCCGATGATCCTCTGCTGTGTTGGGAATACGCAGTGCACGCTTATTTGCAAAAGGTTCCGGCACTGTTCGGGCAACTCGCCTGGCGTCGTGCGCGCGGCGAACTTGCCCTGGTGGATTACAAAGGTGGCGTGGACACGCCCGGTGGTCTTGCCGCGGATCAGCCTTCTGTTACTTCGGCTGCATCCGGTACGCAAGCCAGTGGGCTCAAGCCCTTGCTGGTTCGTGTTCTGGTGCCGTTGGCGGGCCTCTGGCGCCGTTACGTCATTGACCGCTGGTTACGGGTGTGGAGCATGGCGCGCCTTCAGGAATCGATCGGCGGCGAAGTCCACTCCTCGAACGTGATCCTGGGTCCGGTGCAGGTTCAGGGTACCGGCAACATCCATTTCGGACGCAATGCGATGATTTATCCGGGGGTCTATCTGGAGACCCAGGGCGAAGGTCGCATCGAAATCGGTGATGACGTAGTGTTCTCAGGCGGCGTTCACATCGTGGCGTTCGACCGGGTGACGATTGGGCGCGGCGCAATGATCGGCGAATACAGCAGTCTGCGCGATGCAAATCACAATCCCGACCCGGTGAGTGTGCGCCGCAGCGGACACACCAGCGCGCCGATCGAGGTTGGCGACAACGTCTGGATCGGACGCGGAGCGTGCGTGCTCAAGGGCGCCCGACTCGGTGCGAACTGTATCGTGGCTGCCAACGCTGTTGTGACGGGAAATGTCGAGGCCGGCACATGCGTGGCCGGCGTGCCTGCCCGACCAATCAGGCAGCGTAATTTACCCGCAAACTAGGCTGTCATGGATCTCACCATTCTGATCGTTACCTACAATTCCGCGCCCCTGATCGGGTCGTTGCTGGAAAAGGTGCACACCGAACTTCAGGGCTTTGATGGCGAGGTGGTCGTCGTCGACAATGCGTCGCGGGACGGAACGGCCGCGCTTGTCCGGGAGCACTTTCCGTGGGTCCATTTGATTGCGAGCGAGGTCAATCTGGGGTTTGCCGCGGGCAATAATCTCGCAGCTTCCCATGCGCGCGGTCGCTATCTGCTCCTGTTGAATCCGGATGCGGTGCCGGCGCCAGGCTCACTCGCACGGGGCGTTGCGCTCATGGACGAACACCCGGACGTCGGTCTCGCGGGTGGTGAATTGCGTGGTGTTGACGGTAGCCGCCAACCCTCCGCGCGGATGTTTCCGACTTTGCGTGACGAATTTTTTACGCTCGCGGGGCTTTCGGCCCGCTACCCCACGAGCCGGATTTTTTCAAGGCTCGATCGTCGTTGGGCCGATCCCGAGATTGCCGCGCAGGTCGACTGGATCCCGGGGGCCTTCGTCTTCATTCCCGTCAAGGTCTTTCGTCAACTTGACGGATTCGACGAGCGATTCTTCCTCTACAGTGAAGAGGTGGATTTGTGTCGACGCATGCAGGCGGCGGGCTACAGGATCTACTACTGGCCAGAGCTCAAGGCCATGCACATTGGCGGCGAATCGGCCAAGACGGTCGTTCGTGCCCGGGTGTCGAAATCCGGTTCACAACTTCAAAGCTGGCGCATGCGCAGCGCTTTGCTCTATTACCGCAAGCACCATGGTGCCGCCGGAGCTGCCGGTTACTACTGGCTGGAACTCGGTTGGCACAGATTGCGCCAGCTCAAGGCGCGGCTGTTTGGTCAAACCGAAAAGGCCGATGATTTTGGAGTGCACTGCGGCCAGTTGAACGATGCGTGGCGTGATACCGACCACGGCAGACAAAGTCCGCCCAGACCCTGGTGACGCGATCATGTCAGCACCGGCACTCAAAACAAGGATGTTCAAAGCAGCCGGTTGGCTGATCGGTAGCAATCTCACCGGACAATTGCTGCGGCTCACCAGCAACCTGATACTGACACGCTTGCTCCTGCCAGAGGCGTTTGGCCTTGTCGCGGCCGTCAATACGCTGTATTTCGGCCTGGTCATGTTTTCGGACCTCGGCGTCTGGCAAAGCGTGATCCGCAGCGAGCATGGCAAGGATCGTCGCTTCCTGGGGACCGCCTGGTCGGTGCAGTTGCTACGCGGCCTGCTGCTCTTTTTGATCGTCATGCTCTTCGCGTTGATTCTGTATGTCGGTGCGGGAGCCGGTTGGTTCGAGTCCGGTACAGTCTACGCGGATCCACGATTGCCACCCATGATGATGGTGTTCGGGCTGACCGCATTGATACAGGGATTTGAGTCAATGAATCTCGCGGCTGCCCAGCGCGAATTGCTCGGTTCCCAACTCGCGCGCCTGGAGATTTTGTCCCAGTTCGCCGCAATGGTGGTGACGGTAACGCTCGCCTGGCTGACCCGATCGGTGTGGTCGTTGCTGATCGGTTCGGTCGTATCCTCGGTTGTGCGCACGCTGATGAGTCATTTCGCGTTGCCAGGGAAAATGGTCCGCCCGGCCTGGGATTCTGCCTTCGCCTGGGAGATCGTCGGTTTCGGCAAATGGATCTTCCTCTCCTCGATCATAGGGTTTCTGGCCGCAAACGGCGAAAAGCTGATTTTGGGCGGCAGCCTGTCTGTCGCGAGCTTTGGGATCTTTTCGATTGCCAGTCTGCTCATGGCGGCCTTTGTCGGTGTCTATTCCAGTCTGAACGGCCACGTGATCTTTTCGAGCCTCAGCCTTGCCTTGAAGTCGGGCGATCAGGCCGAGCAAGTCCGTGTCTTCGCCCATGTCCAATCGCTGGCAGATCTGTTTCTCGGCGTGAGCGCCGGGGTGATCATCATGTCGGGTCAGTGGGCCGTATGGATCCTGTACGACCAGCGTTACCACGCGGCTGGCTGGATGTTGCAGTGCCTTGGACTGTCGGTGATCGCGATCCGCCATCAGGTCACTGAGCAACTGATGTTCGCGCGTGGCAAGCCATCGTGGGTCAGTGCCAACAATGCCTTGCGCGCGATCGCCCTGGTGGTTCTGATTCCTGTGGGGCAGAGGGTCTCGGGAGAGTTCGGTGCAATTCTGGCTGTTGCCTTATGCCAGTTTGCCAGTTGGCCGTTATCCCTTGCGTTCAAGCGAGAGCAAGGTCTGCTGACCTGGGCTACTGAACGCTGGTGGCTTCCGGCACTTGCGGTCGGCCTCGGTCTGGGCTGGTTGGTCAACGCGACCTTGACCTGGATTTTTCCACTTTTGCATCGATAGCCAGGGAGCCTGACGCGTGCGCATCACGTTCATTACACCTCAGGACAGCCTGACCGGTGGCATTCGGGTGATCGCGACCTATGCCCGGTGTTTGCAAGACCTTGGCCACTCGGTTCTGATTGCCTGCGCGCCACCGCATCGCCTCGGAGGTCTTCGACCTGCGCTGCGCGCCTTGCGGCGTGGCGACCTTGCGGGCGTCTGGGAAGCGACCCGTCAGCGGTTCATGAAGGCGGTGCCCGAGGTGGGGCACATTGCGAATTCAGGCGTGCCGTGCATCATTTTCGATCATCAGCAACCGAGACAGGTTGCGATGCTTCCCGAGGCCGATCTGCTGATCGCGACCTGGTGGGAAACGGCCATCTGGGTCGACGCGATGCCCAGGTCCAAAGGCCGAAAAGTGCACCTGATTCAGGGCTACGAGATTTGGACCGGAGGCGATGTACGGGCGCGCTTGCACGCGGCGCTGCGCTTGCCCAATCGAAAGATTGCGATCTCAAGCCAGCTGAAATTCGATATCGAGGCGGAGCTCGGTGACCTCGATATTCGTGTCGTTCCAAACGCAGTCGATCTCGTGCAGTTCGATGCGCCCTGGCGCGATCGGGGATCCCCGCCGACAGTCGGTTTCACCTACTCGCCATTGCTCATCAAGGGCGCCGACCTGATTCACGAGGCTTGCAGGCTCGTCCGACAGGAAATTCCCGAATTGCGCACGCTCGCTTTCGGATCGGAGCATCCGACGGAGGATTTGCCGTTGCCCCCGGATACCGAGTTTCATTATCGCCCTGCACAGGATCGGATCCCGGGGCTTTACGCGCGTTGTGATGCGTGGCTTTTTGCCTCGAGGCTTGACAGCTTTGGATTGCCGATGCTGGAGGCGATGGCTTGCCGCACGCCCGTCATTGGTGTCCCGATCGGCGCGGCGCCCGATTTGCTGGCCGACGGAGCCGGGATTCTCGTGCCATCCGAATCGCCGCAGGCGATCGCCACCGCGTTGATGGCGCTGCTCCGCAGTCCGGCAGACGCCTGGCGGCGCATGTCAGTGATTTCCTATGAACGCGCTCACGCCTATTCCTGGGATGATGCGACCGCGTTACTTCTTGAAGCGATCGGAGATCAACCATGAACCGAAAAGTGTTCTGTCTGCTGGGATTGCCGATCGACATCGTCAGCATGCGCGAAACAGTGGATGCGGTGCGGGCTGCGATCCGCGAGCAGCGTCGCCTGTTTGTCTCGACGCCCAATCTCAACTTTCTGATCGCCTGTCAGGCGGATGAGGCGTTCCGGCGGTCCGTCATTGAGAGTGATCTGAGCGTGGCTGATGGGATGCCGCTGGTGTGGATGTCCCGGATGCTGGGTATACCGTTGCCCGAAAGAGTCACTGGCTCCGGGTTGTTCGAAAGTTTGCGCGGGAACCCGCCGCCGCCCGGGGACACACCGATCCGAGTGTTTATCTTCGGCGGACCGCCCGGGGCAGCGCAAGCCGCCGGCGAACGCATCAACGCGCACTCTCCCGGGATGCGCTGCGTCGGTTATGAGACACCGGGTTTTGGCTCGGTTGCGGACATGAGTGGTGACGACCTGATGCAGCGGATCGACCAGAGCGGTGCGGATTTTCTGCTTGTTGCGCTCAGCGCCCAGAAAGCACAGGCCTGGATCATGCACAATCGTGCCCGTCTGACCGTGCCGGTGATCTGCAACATGGGTGCGGTCGTAAACTTTGAGGCCGGGACCGTCAGGCGCGCTCCCCTTTGGCTGCAGCGAACCGGGTTGGAGTGGGTTTGGCGCATCCGGGAAGAGCCGATGCTATGGCGCCGGTACTGGCGCGACGGCAAGGCGTGTCTGCGTTTGGCATTCCTCCAGTTGTTGCCTTACGTACTCTGGCTTCGCCTTCATCGACCCGCTCCGTCAGCCCAGCCGGTGATTCAGTATCGCCACGACGCTCAGGGCAGCCACGTGGCGATCGTCGGGCCGGTCCCTGACTCGATACCCCAGGCGCTGCGCGAATCGATTGATCGCGCGCTGGCACGCGAGGGCGACCTGACAATCGATCTTACTGCGTTGACCTATCTGGGGCCTTGTTTCGCGGGCGAGATGCTGACGCTTGAATCACGGCTTAAAGCGCGTGGCGACACACTCCGGCTTGTGGGACTGTCTGCCCGCACGCGACGCTTGCTCGACTGGAACGGCATCAGGAAGGACTTTTCCGGCGCGGCCTGATTGTTGCAGATCAGGATGAATCTGTTTTACGTGGTCTGATTTTTGCGGGTACGCCGACCGCAATCGAGTTGTCGGGAACGTCGGTGAGGACCACAGCGTTTGCGCCAATCCTCACGCAGTTTCCGATTCGGATGTTGCCCAGCACCTTGGCGCCTGCGCCAATATCGACATCATTGCCAATCTGAGGTGCACACGGTTCGTCGGTGCGAGACAGCCCGACTACGACCCCGTTGCGAATGCGGCAGTCGTCGCCGAAGCTGGCAAAGCCACTGATGACAATACCGCCCGAGTGCTCGATCACAAAATTGCGGCCAATTGGCACTTCGCAGGGGAGTTCGATGCCCGTGATGATCTGGGCGAACTTGTACAAGACGTGATAGAGCAATGACAGCGGCTTGCGCAGGATCGTCGGATGCACCGTGTACCGCCATCGCCCAAAGCGATAGACAAGCAGTGCCCAGAACCCTTGCGCGCCCCAGTCACCCCGGTGGGCGGCCAGGTCAGCGCGAATGTTTCCGAACATGTTTGAGTCTTCCATGTCTGCGTTTGCCCACAGTCATCAGCGAATCGTCAGGGCAGTCAGCCCGAACCCGCTGGTTTCCCGGGTTGTCGATATCCGTATTGTATTAAGTCCCTGTGTGAGACGAATTGGAATCGCTGCATTGTCCTGAGGTGCATCCCACCCGGTCGCCTTGAGTTCGAAACCCGGATTGATGACACGGTTGTTGAGCCCGATCGAGATGGCGTTGCCGGCGCGCCCGGCCTCGGCGCGCACAATCAGGCTGTAGTCGCCGGCCCGCGGCGCATTGATCAGGTAGTCAACCTGGCCGGACCCCGGATGCATGTAGCGAATGCGACCGCGCGTCTCTGGCTTGTAGGGCGGGAGGTTGCCCACATACTCAATCGCGTCGAAACTCCCGGGAATCTGATGGCGCGCGCTGGACGGGGGTGGTGCGGCCTGCGCAATTTCGTCCATGCAGCGTATTTTGGGCGCATTGTCCAGCGCGAGATCAGTCGTGAGCCCCCAGGTGCCATATTGCGTGTCCCAGTTGCCCGCACCGGCGGTGTACCACATGAACAGGCCCGCGCCGGAGGCATACCAGTTGTTCAGGTACTGGCGGCAAATGGCAAGCATCCTGGGATCCATGCTGGCTTGCTTCTTTGCCTGGAGACTGCCGGGGCCAAAGGTGTCGGAACCCCCTTCGTACGCAATGAAGGGCAGGCCGTACCATGCGGCCAGGGCCAGGTTATTCTCGATCAGGTTGACCGCGGGGATATCGCGAACGGATTGCTCGAACGCATCGAGCACTTCGCCAGGCGTCAGCCCCTCTTCGGTCTGACGCTTTCCCAGATTGAAGTAGGGTGCGCCCGCGAAAGCGTAAAAGTAATCTGACGGTGGTCCGTAGCGATTCGCGATGAACTCAAGACCCATTTCGGCGAGGTGGGGCCGCACCACTTGTCCGCTGAAAACCGGGCGAATCCGCGTCATCATCGCGTCGTCGCCGAACACGCGCCTGAAAATGTCACTAATGTCCTTGCCGCGCTGCGCGACACGCCGAAAGGCGAGCAGGTACTTGTCCTTTTTTCCGTCGTAGGCAAGCGCGGATTGGGGTTTGCGCCGAACCTCCTCGACTGCGCTGTCGACGTTGATCCCGAACTGCGTGAACATCGGGTTCCAGACTTCGTTGCTGTACTCCACATAAATCCGACTTTGGGTGTTGAGCGTGGACTTGAGCAGAATTGCAAGCTGTTCGACATACTCGTCGGTCGCCCGAACCGGAATATTGATCCAGATGTCCTGTCGCGTGAGGTTGGCGAGGGCGATGATGTCTTCCCAGGGTGCGCCGGTTGCCGCAGCGTAATGCGTGCGCGCCGGGTCTGTGCGGGTTGCCCATGTTGTGACATTGTCGCGCCCGTTGGTCTCCAGCCAGTCCATCAGACGAATCGTCTTGAACCGGGCGATGTGCTGCAGAAACTCGCGTGTAAACAGCGGAGGCTCCGCCGGATCGTAGCCAGGTCGAATGACCCGCAAGTTCTTGATATTGCCCCGCGTTCCGGTCAGCGCAAGAACCAGTTGGTTCGATCCTTGCGGCATGATCACGTCAACAGTGCTCACATTGCGCTCGGCGTCGTAGTGCGGGTTGGCCGTTGTCGCGTTCGAGGCCACGACTTCGACCTTTGCCTGGCCATTGAACGAGACCTTGTAGGTTCCGCCGGTGCCCTGAATGTCGGCCATGCCCGTCATCAGGAATATTCCGAAGTCGCCGATCGGCCAGCCATCGTCGGCCAGCACCGCTTTTTCGTCCCAGGGCGTCATCGCCGTGCCGAAACGTCGCCCCTGCTTGACCAGGTCGACATAGACAGGGGTCGGGGAGTAATCGGAGATCGCCGGGAGGTTGGCGCCGATCAACGGTGCGAGGGTCGCCGGGGGAGATGCGGCACCGCCGGGCTCCGACAGAAAAGCGATGACGACCGCCAGCGCGACCATCATGATTCGAATCGCACGCCATCGGTAGGTGTTACCACGCCTGACGAACAAGGGGCGCGCGTCGCGATCATACCCACGCAAGAGACTAAAAATTGCCTGAACGGTTATCAATAAATCACCCTGCGGAATGGAGGTGGCGCGACCACCGGTTTGGCATCACCCGTTGTGACGACCTGAAAATCGCGCTTGCGGATGCCTTCGCCCCATCCAAGGAGCAGAAACAGAATAGACGGGGTTTGAGCGCCGATATACACCGTCGCGAAAGCCATGAAGCATGCCAGATAGACGCCGGCGAAGGTAAAACCCAGCGGAGGTTCCTTGGAAACAGATTTCAGCCCGAACAGGATCTGCGATCCGATTGCATAGGAGAAGATGACGATGAACAGTGCGGGTGCCGGAATCCCGTGCTGCAAGGCCATCAGGAAGTAAGCGTTGTCAATCGACTCCATGCCCGCGATTTGCGGTACGGTTGTCAAGCCCCAGCCTGTCCAGGGCTTTTCCCAGAGAAATGCATCGTAGCGGGCCAACATGATCTTACGGTACAGCATTGTTTCCGCGCCTTCGCTGATGGTGCCGTCCGAGCCCGGGCTCGTGTAGTAATTGAAGCCCGCCTGGGCGGCAAGCCCGCCGATCCCCATCAGGATCACCAGAATAATCAGCGCGCGCTTGCGGTTTTCAAAATTGCCGACCGCCGTGAGCGCTGCGCCGGCGATGCCACCAATCCAGGGGCCACGCGAGAACGTCAGGATGATCATGACGAAAAAGATGATCGTGATGTGCGTCGCAAATGACAGCGGAAAGCGCCGGCTCAGGTTCTGGAATACGCCGTAAATTCCAGTCTGAGGCTGCTTCCAGACTCCCATCCAGTCGAGCCATTTGTGCAATCTGTAGATTGCGACGAAGATCACGCACGCCAGAATGGGGTGCGTGTAGGGTCCGGTGAGGCGCGCCAACCCGTACCGCACGGAAAGCCCGGAGTGGGAGCCCGGGAAAAAAAAGCCGAAGAAACGGAAGACTGGTGGTTGCCACATCCGCAACTCGTAAAGGAACGCGGGAGCCTGGACCAGAAACATCAGGACGAGCATCTTTGCCGTCGCGATATCCATTTGTCGGCTGTTAATCACATAGCGGCCCATCATGTAGGGCGCGACCCCGGTCGTCAGCATATCGAAGGCGTAGTTCTGCGCATCCGAATAGCCTCGGCTTTGCCAGTCCATCAGGAATCGATACGCGCAATAAAGGGCGATTAACCCCTCAATGGCGCCAAATTCAAGTTTGTGAAGCTCCCGCGTAACGAGTATGAAAATGATCGGAATGCATGCGGCCTGGGGGAAGTTCGGGTCGGGCAGTCCGGGGATATTGACGTTCCAGTCCGACGGGAGGAGCATGAGAGCCGGAATCCACACGTAGATAAACGCCCGCTGCAAGTCGTAGCGGTTGATAGCGTAAATCGCCAAAAACATTGCCACAAAGACAATGTATGCCATGGTCTGGGTCTCAGGTCCTTTGCGCAGAGTGTACGGTTCGGGCCGAACCGTAAATTCTCTGACCACCGATTCCGGAGATTATCGCCTATTGAGGCGACGTCAAGGCATTCCTCAGGTCCCGCCGGGCGACGATTCGTGTGCTTAGTGCCGAAAAAGTTGAACATGGCGCTGATTACTGCAAAACTCAATCCATGCGCAATGTAAATAGCAACTTTCCCATGACGTCGATTTTTTCGGCGTTTGAAGCGATATACGTCGTCAGCCTGACGAAACGCATCGACCGCAGAACGGAGATCCAGCGGGAACTGGCCCGCGCTGGTCTCAGGATCGGGCAAGGGGCGGTGCGGTTTTTTGATGCGTTGGAGCCCGCGGACGCCGGGGGATTTCCATCCAGAGGCGCGCGCGGGTGCTTCTTGAGTCATCTTGAGATACTCCGGCAGGCTCGCGATTCGGGGTTGCGCCGGTTCCTTGTGCTGGAGGACGACGCGATGCCCGGACGTTACTTCCGCAGAGCCGACGCGCTGATTGACTTTTGTCACACCGGCGACTGGGATTTTCTCTACCTGGGGCACGTTCTGCCTCCGGTTTCAGGTCCTTTGCGGTGGATTCAGACGGTTGGCGGCGTTCAGTGCACCCATGCCTACGCGCTGCGCGGCGAGGTGCTTCCCTCACTGATTCAATTCCTGGAGGGGATGATCAGTCGACCGCCCGGAGACAGCGGCTTCGGGCCGATGCATATTGACGCAGCGTACAGTATTTTCATGGACGTTCACCCTGAAATTCGGGTTTTTCGGGCGAGTAAAAGCCTTCTCCTTCAAAGAAGTTCCAGAAGCGACGTAACGCCCGGCAACTTTGCCGATCGGATGGTTCCAGCGAGTATGCTGATGGTGGCGCGTAAATTGAAAAGCTGGATACGCGCCAGAATCTGATTAACCTAGCAGTGATTCGGGGCTGGCGAACTATGAGTGGCAAGCGGGACGTGCGGGGCAGCGAGGGTCTTCTACTGGATGTCGGTGTGCCCTTCATGCAGGGGGCCGACGGCCTGCTGGTCGAAGCGCAGGCTTTGAACGGGATTCGTCTTTGGGCGACACATTTTGGCCATGTGACCGTCTGTGCGCCGATCCTGATACCCGGCGATGCGTTCAATGCCACTTCGGTTTATGTCGACCCGGCCGACCTGCTTGCAACAGGGCGCGTATCTCTGGAGGCATTCCCCTGGGGCTATCACGTTCTGGATCATTTTCGCTATCGCGCCGAGGTGCGCAAGCGCTATGAAGCTCTGGTTGCTCAGCATCGTTACCTGTGTTTTACAAATATAGGATCGTTCGGCGCGTGGGGCAGTTTCGGCGTCGAAGCGGCGATCAGTCAGGGCAGACCCTTTGCCATCTGGCTCGATCTGGTTGTCCACGAATGGGTCAAGAGTGACCGGGGAGCGTCCAGCGACAGTATTC
>JADZBO010000102.1 GCA_020851995.1 Burkholderiaceae bacterium | reverse complement strand
TGCCGCAGACCCACAGCCCTGCCGGGCTCAGACTGCGCCGGTCCGCTGCGCGGACTACCCTGCGTTTGCTGGTCCCGCCGGGCGGCGAGAGTCAGGCTCTCGCCTTCATCCCGTCGGTCCGGCGCAAGCCTCGGCGGCGCAATTCGCCCTTCAGGGCTGTGGGTCTGCGGCACCGTAAAGCAAAAGAACCCTGGCGACCCTTGAAGCATTGGGGGTGGCAAAGAAAAAACCCGAATGCGACCAGGATGATGCCTGGCAGCGTTCGGGTTTTGGGTCGAGGCGTTGACTGATCAGTGCGCCGATGATGCCTTGACGTCCAGGCCACGACGGTGGCGGATCCAGGCATCGAGCTCGCCGATGATGCCACGGCGGAAAGCCAGCACGCAGATGACAAAGATCAGGCCGATCACGATCGTGACCGATTCGCCCAGACGCTGGAACCAGACCATGCCCGTGATGTTGGCCAGCCACGTACCGAAATCGCCGACCTTGTTTTCAAGGAGCACCACGATGAAGGCCCCGAGTACCGGCCCCAGCAACGTGCCCAACCCGCCAATCAGCGTCATCAGAATCACCAGACCCGACATCTGCCAGGTTGCATCCGACAGCGTCGCCGAAACGAAAACCAGCATCTTGGTTGCGCCAGCGAGCCCCGCGAGCATTGCGGAAAGCACGAAAGCCAGCAACTTGAAGCGATCGACATCGTAGCCAAGCGAAATCGCCCGGGGTTCGTTCTCGCGGATGGCCTTCAGCACCTGACCAAACGGCGAGTGCACCGTGCGCCAGATGATGAAAAAGCCGAGAACAAAAATGCCTGCCACCACGTAATACAGATTCAGATCGTTCTTCAGGTCGATCAAGCCGAACAGCGTGCCCCGCGGGACCCCCTGCAGACCGTCCTCGCCGCCAGTAAATTTTGCCTGGAGGAAAAAGAAGAACACCATCTGCGCCAGTGCCAGCGTGATCATCGCGAAATAGATGCCGCTACGACGAATGGCCAGAGCGCCCATCGCCGTGCCGAGAATGCCGGCAATGAGCACGCCAAAAAGGATACCGGCCTCAGTCGGCAACCCCCAGACCTTGATCGCGTGGCCCGCCGCGTAGGCCGCGCTGCCCAGAAAGGCCGCATGACCGAACGAGAGCAGCCCCGTGAACCCCAGCAACAGATTGAACGCGCAAGCAAACAATGCGTAGCACAACACCTTCATGACGAAGATGGGGTAGATGCCAATGACTGGAACAGCGAGCAGAAACAGGAACAGAACGAGATACCCGAGCGCTTGACGATTCATTTTTCCTTCCCGAAGAGCCCGGCGGGACGCACAAACAGCACGATAGCCATGATGATGAAAACAACAGTGCTCGAGGCTTCCGGCCAGAACACCTTGGTGAGACCCTCCACGATGCCCAGGCCCAGACCGGTGACGATCGCACCCAGGATGGAACCCATCCCGCCGATCACCACGACGGCGAACACGACGATGATCAGGTTTGACCCCATCAGAGGAGAAATCTGCAGAACCGGCGCGGCCAGAACGCCAGCGAAACCGGCCAGAGCGACACCGAAACCGTAGGTCAGTGTGATCATGAGGGGCACGTTGACGCCAAACGCCTCAACCAGCCTAGGATTTTCCGTGCCGGCGCGCAACAGGGCGCCCAACCGCGTGCGCTCAATCACATACCAGGTGATCAGGCACACGACAACGGATGCCACCACGACCCAGGCGCGATAGTTCGGCAAAATCATGAAACCAAGATTGGTGGCGCCGCGCAGTGCATCGGGCGTTGGGTAAGGCTGACCGGAGACCCCGTAGACACTCCGAAACAGACCTTCCATCAGCAGCGTGATGCCGAAAGTCAGCAACAGGCCGTAGAGATGGTCAAGTTTGTAGAGATGCTTCAGGAGAAACTTCTCGATGCAAATTCCGAAGAGCCCCACCAGAATCGGCGAAAGGGCCAGCATGACCCAGTAGTTCAGGCCGAAATACGACATCCCCATCCAGGCCAGGAAGGCACCCAGCATGTAGAGCGCCCCGTGGGCGAAGTTGATGACGTTGAGCAATCCGAAAATGACCGCCAGTCCGAGCGACAGGATGGCGTAGAACGACCCGTTCACCAGTCCCAGGAGCAACTGACCCAGGAAGGCTTGTATAGGTATGCCGAAAATTGTAGTCATCGTGTATCAATCAAAGCTTAAGCCGCAGACGTCAGCGCGGTCCGGGAGGCCCTGAAGCCACCCGGACCAGCCTGATTTATTTCTTGATGAGCTTGCAGGCCGACTCGCCGAACGGCTTGTAGACCTCTGCGCCAGGCAGCGTGGCGACGATCTTGTAGTAATCCCACGGAGCCTTGGACTCTTCTGGCTTCTTGACCTGTGCGAGGTACATGTCGTGGACCATCCGGCCGTCTTCGCGCACAAAGCCGTTGGTGGCGAAGAAGTCGTTGATCTTGTTCGACTTCATCCACTTCATGACCGTGTCGGCATCGTCCGTGCCGGTGGCTTTGACCGCATTCAGGTAGAACGTGGTGGCCGAGTAGTCGCCCGCCTGCAGCATCGAGGGCTTGCGCTTGACCTTTTCCTCGAAACGCTTGGACCAGGCGCGCGATTCATCTGTGCGATCCCAGTAAAAACCGGTGGTCAGATACATGCCCTGCGTAGCCTTCAGACCGAGCGCGTGGATATCGTTGATGAAGACCAGCAGGCCGGCGAGTTTCATCGTCGATGTGACGCCAAACTCGTTGGCAGCCTTGATCGAGTTGATGGTGTCGCCGCCGGCATTCGCCAGACCGAGGATTTTCGCGCCGGAAGCCTGAGCCTGCAACAGAAAGGACGAGAAGTCGGAGTTCGACAGCGGTGCCCTGACGTTGCCCTTGACTTCACCACCGGCCGCCTTGACGACCATCGAGGTGTCACGCTCGAGTGCGTGGCCGAAGGCGTAGTCGGCCGTGAGGAAGAACCAGGATTTGCCGCCATCCTTCACGACGGCGCCACCGGTGCCGCGCGCCAGCGCCACGGTGTCGTAAGCGTAGTGAACGGTGTAAGGCGTGCAGGCAGCGCCGGTCATGTCCGACGAGGCTGCGCCGATCGAGATAAACGGCTTCTTCTTATCGGCGGCAACGCCGGCCATCGCAAGGTTGGTCGCCGAGTTGGTGCCGCCGATCAGCATGTCCAGCTTTTGCTGGTCAAACCACTCGCGCGCCTTGGAGGAAGCGAGGTCGGCTTTGTTCTGGTGATCGGCGGTCAGGAGTTCAATCTTCTTGCCGGCGATTTCCCCGCCCATGTCGGCGATTGCCATTCGGACAGCCTCGACGCCCGCGGGGCCGTCGACGTCCGAGTAAACGCCCGACATGTCGGAGATGATCCCGATACGGATCACATCGTCGGAAATGGCTGCCTGTGCAGGAATGGCGGCAACGCCCAGACCCAGCGTCATCAGAGCAGCGCTCAGTGTGCGTAGTTTCATTGACTTCTCCCAAAAATATTGCGACTGCGAGTTGTTGATTACTGCTTTCCCGAATCACCCGACATGAGTGAAGATTCGGCGAGTCCTGCTTCAGACACCTAATAGTTCGTCGAGCACCGATTGTTTGGCCGCCAGTTCAGAGGCGTCAAAGTTCTCGACAATCTTGCCGTGTTCCATGACATAGAACCGGTCGGCGAGCGGTGCGGCAAAGCGGAAGTTCTGTTCGACCATGACGATGGTGTACCCCTTGGCCTTGAGCATCTTGATCATGCGGGCAAGCGCCTGGACGATCACGGGGGCAAGACCTTCGGATATTTCGTCAAGCAGGAGCAGGCTTGCGCCGGTTCGCAGAATGCGCGCCACGGCAAGCATCTGCTGCTCACCGCCCGACAGCCGGGTGCCGGGTGAATTGCGGCGCTCCAGCAGGTTGGGGAACATTTCGTAAATTTCCGACAGCGACATTCCGCCGCCGAGCGGGCCCACGGGTGGAGGCAACAGCAGGTTTTCTTCGCAGGACAGGCTGGCGAAGATGCCGCGCTCTTCCGGACAGTAGCCGACCCCCAGGTGCGCCACCTTGAACGTGGGCAAATCGATCGATTCAGTTCCATGGATCTTGATGGAACCCTTGCGTGCCCCGGTCAATCCCAGAATCGCGCGCATCGTCGTCGTACGCCCGGCGCCATTGCGCCCGAGCAGCGTGACGACTTCGCCCTTGTGAACCGTCAGGTCGACTCCGTGGAGAATATGCGACTCACCATACCAGGCGTGCAAGCGGGAGATTTCAAGTGCGGGCGTGCTCATGCGTGCGCTCCTTGCAGTTCACCCTCAGTGGTGCCCATGTAGGCCTCCATGACCGCTTGATTGCGAGAAACCTCCGAATAGGGGCCCTCAGCCAGTACGGCACCACGCGCGAGTACCGTGATCGTGTCGGCAATTTTCGACACGACCCCCATGTTGTGCTCGACCATCAGAATCGTGCGGCCCGCGCTCACCTGCTTGATGAGTTGGGTCACGCGGTCGACGTCTTCATGCCCCATGCCCTGTGTGGGCTCGTCGAGCAGCATGACTTCCGGTTCCATCGCCAGCGTGGTGGCGATTTCCAGCGCCCGTTTGCGCCCGTAGGGGAGGCTGGCGGTCACGACGTCGGCGAAAGATCCGAGGTCGACCTGCTCGAGCAGATCGCGAGCCCGGTCGTTGAGCCGATTGAGAATCTTCTCGCTTTTCCAGAAATGAAACGACATTCCGGTCTGGCGCTGGAGTCCGATGCGGACGTTCTCAAGCACGGTCAGGTGCGGAAATACGGCCGAGATCTGGAATGAACGAATGATGCCTCGGCGGGCAATCTGGGCTGGCTTGTCGCCGGTAATGTCAATGCCATTAAAGGCGATGCGCCCGCGCGTGGGCGACAGGAATTTGGTGAGCAGGTTGAAACACGTCGTCTTGCCGGCGCCGTTGGGCCCGATCAGCGCGTGGATATGCCCGCGCTGCACGCGCAGGGATACATTATTGACTGCGACGAATCCACGGAATTCCTTGGTCAGGCCGTGCGTCTCAAGGATGATGTCGTTCATGCTGCTTCTTGGCGAGATTTGGTCAGATGAGGAGTATGACGCAGGTGCAGCACAAAGTTCTATGAGGGTTTGTCATAGGTAAACCTTATACAACGCTGAAACCTTATACACTGCTGAAACCTTATACAGCGCTGAACTTCAGCTGAACTTCATTCAGCGCCGAGCCTCATACATCCTTACATTTTACACTGCGGTTTGGTTTTGTTCCGGTAATCGCAGAGGTCTGCGATGCCGCATTGCGGGCATTTGGGCGTCCTGGCCACACAAACGTAGCGTCCGAGCAAAATCAGCCAGTGGTGCGCATGGAGGAGAAACTCCGGCGGTACCACCTTGAGCAATCGCTGTTCGACGGCCGCCACATCTTTGCCCGGGGCGAGGCCGGTACGGTTCGCGACCCGGAAAATGTGCGTATCCACGGCGATGGTGGGGTGGCCGAACGCAATGTTCAGCACCACGTTGGCAGTTTTGCGGCCGACTCCCGGCAGCGCTTCCAGAGCCTCGCGCCTATCGGGCACCCTGGATCCATGCTCGCGGATCAGGATGGCGCTTGCGGCGACGACATTGCGTGCTTTTGTCCGGAAAAGCCCGATTGTGCGGATGAATTCGGCGAGGCGCTCCTCCCCCAGGGCGACGATGCCCTCCGGCGTGCCATGCTCGGCGAAGAACTTGCGGGTCGCCAGGTTGACAGACTTGTCCGTCGCCTGGGCTGAAAGGGTGACCGCCACCAGGAGCTGGAAAGGCGTGTCGTATTCAAGCTCGGTCTTTGGCGACGGATTTGCGTCGCGCAGTCGCCTGAATATCTCAGCACGCTTGGCGGGATTCATGACGTCAGACCTGTGATCGCCGTGCGCGGGCACGAGCCAGTGCGGCAAGCACGATCTTCTGCTTATCGGAGGGCGGGGGGGCGGCGGTGATCGCTGGGGTCGCCCGGGACGCGGCATCTGCGGCATGCCTGAGCGACGCCGGTTGTGCTTGCATCCGGATCTGACGCGACTCGAAGCGCGCTCTCGCCGCCGCAGCGTCCTCGGGCATCCAGTCCCGGGGAGGCCGCACGGGATTCATCACAATGCAGTCCACGGGGCAGGGGGGGATGCACAGCTCGCATCCGGTGCATAAGTCAGGCAGGACGGTGTGCATGAGTCGTGAGGCGCCGACAATGGCATCGACCGGACAGGCCTGGATGCAGAGTGTGCAGCCGATGCAATGTGGTTCGTCAATGAAAGCCACTTCCAGCGGCTTGTGCTCGCCGCATTCGGGATCCAGTGGGAGTTCCCCGGATCCCAGCAAGGCGGCAAGCTTGGCGATCCCCGGCGCGCCGCCCGGCGGGCAACGATTGATTGGTGCTTCGCCGCGGGCAATCGCGTCGGCATAGGGTCGACAGCCCGAATAACCGCACTTAGTGCATTGCGTTTGCGGGAGCAGGTCGTTGATGCGTTCAGCCAGGGTGGTCATGGAGCAGGCGTACAGCTCGGGCTCTTTTCGGAATTCGTAGCGACAGTCTAAGTGTAGTGTTCGACGCTTGAAGGCACGACTTTAAGTGTCTGATAGCGTAGAACACCACACCAGCGCTTCGCGCCCGGGCCGCGTTCCGCAGGCCCGGGCCAAATGCTCATCAGGCCTTGCGGATGAATTCCGCGATTTGCGGGCAAATCGTTTCGCGCCACCGGCGTCCCGCGAAAATCCCGTAATGGCCACAGGCGGGCGCTGTGTAGTGCCGCTTGCGCCGGGCCGGTATGCCGGAGCACAGATCGTGTGCCGCGCGGGTCTGCCCTTCACCGGAGATGTCGTCGAGCTCACCTTCGATCGTAAACAGCGCAACGCTGCGAATATCTGCCGGTCGTACGAGTTCGCCATCAATCACCCAGGTTCCGTTCGGCAGATCGAAGCTCTGGAACACCGTATGGATCGTGTCAAGGTAAAAATCTGAGGACATGTCGAGCACTGCGTTGTACTCGTCATAGAACTTGCGGTGCGCCTCGGCGTCTTCGTCGTCGCCTCGCATCAGGTCGAGGTAGAAGTCGTAGTGCGATTTCAGGTGACGGTCGGGGTTCATGGACATGAAGCCCGCGTGCTGCAGGAACCCTGGGTAGACTTGCCGCCCGGCGCCGGGGTAATTCGACGGTACGGTATGGATGAGCTTTTCTTCAAACCAGTCGAATGGGCGGGTGGTTGCGAGCCGGTTGACCTGGGTGGGCGAGCAGCGCGGGTCGATCGGTCCTCCCATCATCACCATGCTGCGCGGGAGACAGGGATCACCGGCCGACGCCATGAGTGAAATCGCAGCCAGAACCGGCACGGTTGGCTGGCAGACCGAGATGACATGGACATCGGGTCCCAGGTGCCGCACGAACGCCTGGACGTACTTGACGTAGTCGGCCAAATGAAACGGACCGTCGGACAGCGGCACCATGCGCGCATCGATCCAGTCTGTGACGTAAATCTCATGGTGGGGCAGCAGAGCCCGCACGGTGTCGCGCAGCAGTGTCGCGTGATGCCCGGACATCGGCGCCACCAGAAGCACGCGCGGATCCGCGGCGAGAACGTTCGTGGGCAGGTCGCGGCGAAAGTGCACGAGTTTGCAGAAGGGCTTTTCGAGAACGATTTCTTCAGTCACCGCCACGGATTCGCCGTCAACTTCTGTGGTGGGCAGTTGCCACTCGGGTTTTTCGTAGTTCTTGCCCAGACGGTGGATCAGTTCGTATCCAGCGGCGACCTGGCGGGCGCCTGGGGTGTAGGCCAGAGGGCTGGCCGGGTGGGTGAACAGCTTGGAGCCGACATCGGTGAACGCTGCGATCGGGGACATGATCGCCCGATGAAGTTCGTGCAGCTGATAAAGCATGAGGCGATTCCGTTGTTGTTTGGCGATTCGCCGATTATGCTCCGATCCGCTTTCAATAACTGGTTTGGATGGTCTCGATCGCCATCAAGGACTGGTTTTGTGGCTAAACCGCGACGCAACACACAAGAGGTGGGATCGGTGACTAAACCAGCAAATCGGTGACTAAATGAGAAAATCAGTGACTAAATCGGCAAATCGGTGACTAAATGAGCAAATCGGTGACTAAATCGGCAAATCGGTGACTAAATGAGCAAATCGGTGACTAGCGCACAGTGCATCTGTGAGACGTCTACCAGTAGTTCTCGACCGCCAGATTGCCGGGTACACCACGGCGACCCGCTGCAAAGCCACGGGTGGCGAGCAGTGCGCGCATGTCCGTGACCATGGCGGGATTTCCGCAAAGCATGACGCGGGACCGCGCTCCATCAAGCGTCAGGCCAACGCGCTGTTCGAGTTCCCCTGTTTCGACGAGCGAGGTGATGCGTGCGGGGGCCAGGAGATCCGGGCGGACAGCCTGAAAGAGCGACGGATCCGTGGCTTCGCGTGAGGTCACCGGCAGGTAAGTCAGCAAACCGGCCGAGCCGCCGTTGTGACGCGCGACCAGATCGAGCAAGGCCTCGCGATAGGCCAGCTCGCCGGCGTGCCGGACGCCATGAACGAGGACAATTCGCGAAAACTTTTGCCAGGTGGCGGGGTCACGCAGCATCGACAGATAGGCCGATAAGCCGGTACCCGTGGCGATGAGCCAGAGATCCTCGCCGTCGGCAAAGCGTTCGAGCGTCAGGAAACCAAATGGGGTCTTGTCGACCCACAGCGTATCGCCTGGCGCCAGGCGCGCGAGCGCAGGGCTGAATTTGCCATCTGGCACGACGACGGAATAGAACTCGAGCAGATTCTCGTCGGCAGCCGAGACCATGGAGTAGGCACGCCATTCCGGCGCG
>JADZBO010000101.1 GCA_020851995.1 Burkholderiaceae bacterium | reverse complement strand
TGCTGCAACCGACCGTCGGCCTGATCACCGACCGCAAACCTCAGCCCTACTCGCTGGCGGCGGGCATGGGCTCAACCCTGACCGGTCTTTTGCTGCTTTCAGTGGCCCACAATTACACGACTGTGCTCATTGCTGCGGCGCTGGTCGGCACTGGCTCCGCGATCTTTCACCCGGAAGCATCACGCCTGGCACGCATGGCGTCCGGCGGGCGTTACGGCGCCGCGCAGGCTTTCTTTCAGGTCGGCGGCAACCTCGGCCAGGCGGTCGGACCGTTGCTCGCCGCCTTCATCGTTCTGCCGCGCGGCCAGGGTGCCATTGCCTGGGTGTCGCTTGCCGCACTTGTCGCGATGGGGGTACTGACGAGACTGGGCAAGTGGTACGGCGAGCGCACTCGCCCCGCCCACGTCAAGGCGCAAGCGGGGTCGACACAAACACCGCTGCCACGCGTGCGCACACTTTTTCTGGTGTTCGTGCTCATGACATTGCTGTTCTCCAAGAACGTTTACAGCGCAAGCCTGACATCATTTTTTACGTTTTACCTGATGGAGCGTTTCGATATTCCGGTCGAAGCCGCGCAAATCCAGTTGTTCATCTTCATGGCTTCCATTGCAGTCGGTACGCTGCTCGGCGGGCAATTGACCGACCGTATCGGCCGCCGGCCGATGATCTGGATTTCCATTCTGGGCACCCTGCCCTTCACACTCCTTCTGCCCCACGCCAGCCTGTTCTGGACTTCTGTGCTGACGATCATGATCGGACTGCTGATGGCGTCGGCTTTCCCCGCCATTCTGGTCTATGCACACGAATTGATGCCGGGGCGTGTGGGCCTGGTGTCGGGCATGTTTTTCGGATTCTCTTTTGGTCTGGGTGGCCTGGGCGCCGCCTTCATGGGCCGATTGGCGGATACGAATGGGATTCCGTTTGTCTATCAGGTGTGCGCTCTGCTGCCTGCCATCGGTATCGTCGCCTGGTTTCTGCCCGACGTTGCGCGCGAAAAGCGCGAGCAGGTCGAAGCCCTGAAGTAACCCCGCAACTCAGAGAACCGCCAACGTGACCGATCCGCATTCTATCCCCCGCCCCGCCGCAACGGTCATTCTTGCCCGTGATACCGAGGAAGGGCCGGAAGTCTTCATGATGAAACGCACGACGGAGGTGACCTTCGCCAAGGGCATGCATGTCTTTCCGGGCGGTGCACTCGATGCGGCCGACCGGCACCCCGACCTTGCCGCGCGTTGCGCAGGACTCGATGACACGCTCGCCAGCGCACAACTGGGCATGGAGCAAGGGGGTCTCGCTTACTGGATCGCGGCGATCCGCGAATGTTTCGAGGAAGCCGGCCTGCTGCTCGGTTACCGCGAACGCGACGAGTTGCTGACGCTACAGGATGAAGACGCCGACCGCCTCTCGGCGCTGCGCCTTGATCTCGCAAGCCACAAAGTCACGTTCAGCGAAATCCTGGAGCGCGAGAATTTACGCGCGGCGACGGACCTCATCGCCTACTACAGCCACTGGATCACGCAACCCGGGCGGCCGCGCCGCTACGACACGCGCTTTTTTGTTGCGCGTGCACCCAGCACCCAGGTTCCCATGCACGACAACTCGGAACTGGTCGCCCACCTCTGGGTGCGTCCCGGCGACGCCCTGGAGATGGCGCGCAACGGCGAGATGACGCTGATGTTCCCAACCGTCAAGACACTGGAGAGCCTGACGCGCTTCGCGCGGGTCGAGGACATGCTTGAATTCGCGCGATCGCCGCGTTCGCGCCCGATCATGGCGCCGCGCGCCGCAGTCGCGCTCGACGGATCGCAGCGTACGCTGGTACCCGGCGACTTCGCCTACGCCGAGGTCAAAAAACTGGACCCCGACAATAAAGGCCAGGTCTGGTGCGATATCAAACCAGGCCGACCCGTCGAGATTGCCAGCCAGGTGGTTCGGGTGACAGCCCCCAATCCCGGCATGATGACCGGACCGGGCACGAACACCTATCTGATCGGCAACGCCGAAACCGGCATTGCAGTCATCGATCCGGGCCCGCTGCTGGACGAGCATATCGCTGCGATCGAACAAAATGCGGCGGGCCAGATCAAGTGGATCCTTTGCACGCACACGCACGTCGACCA
Source organism: Burkholderiaceae bacterium (assembly GCA_020851995.1). Lineage (GTDB taxonomy): Bacteria > Pseudomonadota > Gammaproteobacteria > Burkholderiales > Burkholderiaceae_B > Zwartia. The sequence goes on along the minus strand of JADZBO010000101.1, from coordinate 910 downwards.
CTCGCCGGCCGCCCGGGTGCTGCGCGAAAAGCATGGAGCAACCGTCTACGGCATGCCGCCACCACCATATCCTAACCAGGATCAGACCTTTGCACCGGACCAGGTTGTGCAAAACGGCGACCGGATCCCTGTCGCCGGAGTCACGCTCCGCGTGATTCACACCCCCGGACACGCCTCCAATCAGGTTTGCTACTTATGGGAATCCGAACGCCTGCTGTTCACGGGCGATCACATCATGCAGGGCTCCACTGTCGTGATCAATCCGCCAGACGGTCACATGGCAACCTACCTGGCATCCTTGCGACTACTTCAGTCGGAAAACATTGAATATCTGGCACCGGGACACGGATTCCTGATCGCCGATCCGGCCGTTGCGGTCGATCGTCTGCTGGTGCACCGCCAGACGCGCGAAAACAAAGTGTTCGAGGCCATGCGACGCATCAACGCGCCAGCCGATCTGGAAGCTTTGGTGGTGCAGGCGTACGACGACACACCGGCCAGCCGGCACAAGGTGGCAATGCGATCACTGGCCGCACATTTACAGAAGTTGCAGGAAGAAGGCCGGGTGCAGGAGCACAACGGCCTCTGGAGCCTGATCGCCTGATCGCGTGAAGTGCATCAGGCTCCCTCGGGTGGACTACGACTTGGCAAGCATCTCGAAGACGCTGCCGTAATCCAGCTTGCCGTTGCCGGCCTTGCTGTGCAGGTCGTAGACGTTGCGGGCAAGCGCGCCAAGCGGCACGCTGCAGCGTGTCGACAACGCGTTTTCGACCGCGAGACCACGATCCTTCAGCATCAGATCCACCCCGAACCCGCCTGCGTAGCCATTGGACGCCGGCGCGGTCGGCATCACACCGGGGCACGGATTGCAGTTATTCAGCACCCAGTTGTCGCCTGAACTCTTGCTGAT
>JADZBO010000100.1 GCA_020851995.1 Burkholderiaceae bacterium | reverse complement strand
TTTTCGATCAGCGGGTGGGCGCGCCAGCGCGGATCATCGTAGATGTCCATGCGCGGGGGCTGGAAGTGCAGCGGGGCGGCGTGCAGGAAGTTGATATAGTGCTTGTCGGTAAACCATTCCATGAACTTCATGGATTCCTCGCCCATGGGCGTATTGAGCACCACCCAGCCGTCGTAGCCGTGGTTCACCGCCTGCCCCTTGCCGGCGCTGTCCGGGTAGGCAAAGAAGCCCGTCTTGCCGGCGAGTTCCGGCGCCTTGTCCTCGACCACTTCCATCAACCGCCCGGCGTAGGGGGCGTGGGCGATCTGACCGCCGGAATATTGCCCGAGCACCGTGCCAAACAGCGCCTGCGTCATGCCCTGCGGCATGTTGGGCCCCATCTTTTTCATGAACTCCAGCCAGGCGATGACCTTGGGCTTCATCTGCGGATTGTCGAGAATCAGCTTGAAATTGTCGTCCAGCATGGCGACGCCGTCGGCCCACATATTGCCAATCGACATCCACTGGGTGGCTGAATTGGCGCCCAGCGGCAGGCTGACGCCAAATTTGCCGTCGCCTGTGAGCGCCTTGGAGTTTTCCAGCATCTGATCCCAGGTGGTGGGTACTTTCAGGCCCTTCGCGGCGTAAAGATCCTTGCGGTAGTACATCCAGCAGAAGTTGTAGTCGTAGGGGTACCAGTAGTTCTCGCCCTTGATCGGGAACAGGATGCGCGGACCCCATTCGTACTTCTTGACCAGCTTGGTGGTCGGCAGCAGTTTGCCTGCTTCGGCCAGCAGCAGCACGTGCCCGGCGAATGCCAGCGTGCTGATGTCGTACGGCGTGCCGGCGGCGATCGCCGCCTGCGTCTTGTTGAAGGCGTCGTCCGGCGGCACGGTATCGATCACGACCTTGATGCCGGTCGCCTTTTCATACTCCGCGGCGGCCACGCGCAGTACGCGCACTGGTTCCCGACCCGGCTCGGCGTTCAAAAAGCGCAGCGTCTTTTGCTGGGCGTGCACGGCGGGCATGCCGACGGCCGCCAGTGCGGCGCCCGCGAAAGCCGATTTCAGGACATCGCGGCGTTTGAAGCCCGTGCGTGCCTGGCCGTCGCCGGACGGTGTGGCGTCCGTCGTGATGGCGGGGGTCGTTTGAGTCTTGTCGAACTGTTTCATCCTCGTCTCCTGGTGCAGTCGTTGTGATCGTTACTGTGGGGGTATGACTTCTCTTGCGGATGCCTTTTAGCGACTTCTGTTTACCGTGACCTGCTGTTGCCTTGTCGTGTTTTATTCACTCAACCTGCAAGGTTATTTCCCGATTCCTGATCAAACAAGTGGATCTGTGCCAGGTCAAGCCGTACGCGAAGTCGGTCGCCCTCGTCGATGCCGTCCTGCCGGTTGGTCAGCATGCGCAGCCTGGCGCCACTGGTGTCGCCTTCCGGGTTCAGCACCGTCAGCGTGCTGGCGCCCATTTGTTCGACCATGCCAACCGTCGCAGACACCGTGGCCGTCTCGTCGGGGCTCTCAGCAATGCCGACATGCTCTGGCCGCACGCCCAGCACCACGCTTGCGCCCGACAGTGCCTTGCCCGCTTTATGCGCCGGCACCGGAATATCCAGCCCGGTCGCGATAAAGCGGATTTCGCCATTGCGGTGCTCCAGCGTGCCCGGAATCTGGTTCATTTCGGGCGCGCCGATAAAGCCTGCCACAAACAGGTTGGCCGGGTGGTCATAGACTTCCAGCGGCTTGCCCACCTGCTGCACTTTGCCGTGATTGAGGATCACGATCCGGTCACCCAGCGTCATCGCTTCGACCTGATCGTGGGTCACGTAGACCATGTTCGTGCCCACGCGCTTGTGCAATTGCGCGATTTCCTCGCGCATGCGCACGCGCAGTTTGGCATCCAGATTCGACAACGGCTCATCCAGCAAAAAGGCCTCTGGCGAGCGCACCAGCGCCCGGCCGAGCGACACCCGCTGCATTTGCCCGCCCGAGAGCTGGCGCGGCTTGCGCTCAAGCAGGTTCTCGATATTGAGCATCTGCGCGGCCCACTTCACCTTGTCGCGGATTTCGGCATCCGGGATTTTGCGCATGCGCAACCCGAAGGCCAGATTTTCGTATACCGACTTGTGCGGGTAGAGCGCATAGTTCTGGAACACCATGGCAATATTGCGCTCGCCCGGCGCCAGGTCCGTCACATCCTTGCCGGCAATGAAGATGCGCCCCTCGCTCACTTCTTCCAGTCCCGCGATCATGCGCAGCGTGGTCGATTTGCCGCAACCCGAGGGGCCCACGAGCACGATGAACTCGCCCTCGGCCATCTCCAGGTCGAAGTTGTCCACCACGGCTTGCGTGCCGTAGCGCTTGCTGACGTTGTTCAGTGTGATGACACCCATGTGCTTCTAGCCCGTCAGCGCTGACAGCGCGTGGTTGACCTTTTCCAGGCCTTGTTGTGCATCCTTGTAGAGCGCAAAGAGCTTGTCGTAGAAGGCCACATTGTGCGGATCAGGAACCGCGGTATCCACCACACGGGCGCACAGGCGCGCCGCGGTGCGTTCATCGGGCCAGACACCGACGCCTACCCCGGCGATCAGCGCCGCGCCAAACGAGGCATCGGTCGTCTCCGGCAACAAAATCTCGACGTTCAGCACATCGGCCACGATCTGACGCCAGACCGCGCTTTTGGATCCGCCGCCGATGATGCGGGCGCGCTTGACATCCATGCCACGGGCACGAAACTGCTCCAGCACATCGCGCAGCGAGAACGCAATGCCCTCATAGACCGCGCGCGCGAAGTGCGCCCGCTCGTGACGGAACCCCATCCCCACGAAGTCCGCCTTCAGCAGCGGATCCCAGTAAGGCGCGCGCTCGCCCGAAAGATACGGATGGAACAGCAACCCATCGGATCCCGGCTTGACGGTGCCGGCCAGTCGGTCCATTTCGGCAAACGCCTGACTACCAGTCAGCCCATCCACCATGAAAAAGCGATCACGCACCCAGCGGTGCGCCGATGCGCAGCTGTTGGTGCCGGAGATGATGTACCACAGCCCCGGAACCGCAAGCGGGTAGTTGATCAGCGTTTCGTGCACCTGGGCGGTGGCGCTGACCACGCTCACCGTGCCCGCCGTGGCGAGCTTGATCGTGCCGTCGCCCGGCTCAATCGAGCCCGCGCCAAACGTCTCGATTGACGTATCGGACGTACCGCAAACCACCGGCGTGCCGGCCACCAGCCCCGTGGCCGTTGCCGCAGCGGCCGTCACGCTGCCGACCACCGTCGTCGGGTTCACCAGCGGCGGCAGTGTATTGATATCCCAGCCGGCCAGTTGGCACAGCACGGGCGACCACGCATCGGCCTCGGGATCGAACAGCAGCGTGCCCACCGCTTCCGTGCGATCCGTCTCCCAGGTGCCTGTCATGCGCGAGCGCATCCAGTCCTTGGCCACGTAGACGCGTGCCACGCGCCTGACCGCCTCGGGCTCGTTCCGGGTCAGCCACAAAAACTGCGGTAGTGTCCAGGTCGGTGCCGGGCGGTTCAGGCCAAGCTGCAAGATGCGCGCGCCGCACTGCTCTTGCAACTCGCGGGATTCGTCGCCGCTGCGCTGGTCATTCCACAAGATGGCCGGGCGAACCAGCTCGCCATCGGCGTCCTCCAGGACGGGGGTATGCGCGCCGGCGCTGAAGGACACCGCGGCGATCTCGGCAGCCTGGATACCTGCCTCGGCGAGCGCCCGTGGGATCGTATTGCAAATCGCGCGCCACCATTCGGCGGGATCTTGCTCGCTCCAGCGGGGATGCGGCGTATGCGTCGTCACATCCATGCTCGCGCTGCCGCAGACCTTGCCGTCCCCATTGACGATCATGGTCTTCAGGCTGCCCGCGCCAAGGTCGATTCCCATCAGGTATTTCATGTGCGTTGTTCCTTGTCGCGCGAATCAGTTCGCCAGCCCCTGAAGCGCGTCGTCAAGCACCCTGGGCATATCCAGCTTATAGGTGCAATGGCCCACGCTGGCATTGACCGCATCGCGGCGTGCCAGCACCGCCCTGGTCTGATCATCGAGCGCGATGCGCCCCTGGAGCACCGCAACCGTGATCAGGGCAAGCGCCGAGGGTGTCTGCGCTTCGACCTGAATTCCCTGCGCGGCGATCGCCGGTCGGCAGGTGTTGGGGCAAAACGCGCAGATCACCAGGTTCTTGGAGATGTTGCTCATCGTGGCTTACTCCTTCCAGGTGGAGCCGGCGGGCTGACGAAGACCCAGTTTGCCCGGGTTGACGAGGTTATCCGGGTCCAGCCCGTCCTTCAGGATCTGAATGATCCCAAGCCCTGCGTTCAGTTCGCGCCGCATCCACGGCCCACGGAAGAGCCCGGCGCCGTGATGGTGTGCGATCGATCCGCCCAGATCCAGACAAAGCCCCTCCACAGTCTCCCATGCCTTGCGGTGCAGGGCCAGCGCCTGCTCCAGCTCCATCGGCGGCAGCCGCACCGTCATGTACTGGCAGGCGCCTTCCGGGTAGACGTGCGACCAGTGCGCGCCGAAGTGAATCTCCGGATGGATCGCATGCACGGCGCGATGAATCTGCTCATACATCTGCGGAAGTTTGCTCCAGTTGCCGGTGACTTCAATCGTATCCATGAAGTAGCCATCCGTCTGCCACTGCGTGGAATACGAGTTGAAGCGCGTTTCCTCCCAGTGGTGGTAGGGCCCGTCGGTTGTCAGCACCGCACCGTGCTTCGCGCAGATCTCCAGCGCCAGCGTACGTTCGACTTCCGCCAGCGCCTTCTTGCCAGAAAACTTCAGGATGCACAGGATCGGGCGATCGTTGAAGGCCTCCATCCCCGACGTGCGCTGTGCGCTTTCGGCCTGATCGTAGAGCCGCACGACCTCCGGCCGTAGCTCGGCCTGCATGATCTCGCGGCAGGCGTCGAAACCCTGTTCGATCGAAGGGAAGGCCATCACCGCGGCGGACGAGTATTCCGGCAGCTTCCAGATCCGCAGGGTGAGCTCGGTGATGATCCCCAGCACGCCTTCCGACCCGACCAGGATGTCCTTGATGCTCGGCCCCACCGCGCGGCGCGACAGCGGCCGCACTTCAAGTGACTGGCCATCCGGCAGAATCGCCTTCAACCCAACCACGATATCCTCAATCTTGCCGTAGCGAGACGAGGCTTGCCCCGCGCCGCGGCAGGCGGCCCAGCCGCCCACCGTCGACATCGTGATCGATTGCGGCAAGTGCCCGGCGGTATAACCCTGGGCGCGCAGCGCGTCCTCGAACTGCCAGCCGTTCATGCCGGCCTGCACCGTGGCAGTGGCGTCGGTTGGGTTGACCTCGACGAGCCGGTTCAGCCTTTTGAGGTCGATCATCAACTCCTGTACCAGCGGAATCGTGCCGCCCAGCACGCCCGAGCCCGCCCCGAAAGGAATCACCCGAATCCCGTTGGCCCGTGCGTAACGCAGGACGGACGCGACTTCCTCCGCGGTGCCGGGCAGCGCCACGGCACAGGGCAGGGTAGCGGGCAACTGCTGCGCCCGAAGCTGGTAGAGCGCGAAAGGCAGGCGATCGCGGCTGTAGGCGTAGCGGTCAGCGACGCCTGTCAGCACGTTATCCGCCCCGACGATCGCCGCGAGCGCCGCCACGTGCGTCTGTTGCGCCGGGTTCGCCGACCCCAGCGCGGTTGCGTCAAGATCAATGCCGGATCCGCTGGCTTTATCCATAGTGTTGAGTACCGTTTTTCCAGAGGGGCGTGTCGACAAGGCTTGCCTTTTAGAACGTGTCAGATGCAGTTCTAAAAGATGAACAAACGATTGTTCACGCGATAGGGCGAATTTTGGATCGAAACCTGGGTTGGTGTCAAGACGGTTTTGAAGGCGATCAAGTTGTTGGATAAAAG
>JADZBO010000099.1 GCA_020851995.1 Burkholderiaceae bacterium | reverse complement strand
TTTTGATTTGCGTCGCCACCTAAAACGCTCTTCGATCCGGACCGCCCCTGAAGCAGGCGGCAAGGGTCAGCCGCGTGTCACCAGCCAGATCGTCACGACCACCCCAAGCGCAATACGATACCAGCCGAACGCTCGGTAAGTGTGGCCGGACAGATAAGACAGCAAGCCCTTGACCACCAGTAAGGCACTGATAAATGCGGTCACAAACCCGACCGCTATCGCCAGCGAGTCTGCTTGCGTCAATAAACTGGCATTCTTGATCAGGTCATAAGTGGCGGCAGCCAGCATGGTCGGCATCGCCAGGAAAAACGAAAACTCGGTGGCCGTGCGGCGTTCCACGCCAACCAGCATCCCTCCAATGATCGTGGCGGCCGAGCGGGAAGTGCCGGGAACCATCGCCAGGCACTGCGCCAATCCGATCACCAGCGCCTGTCTCCAGGTAATCGAGTCGAGTGAATCCGCCGTCACGACCATAGGCGCCACGCCCGGCTTGCGCCTGCGCTCGACCCACAACATGATGACCCCCCCGAGAATCAGGGTAACGACGATGACCGAAGGATGATAGAAGAGTGCCTTGATCGCCTTGATGAACAGGAACCCAACGACCGCAGCCGGAAGGAAGGCGACGATCAGGTTCATCGTGAACGAAAGCTCGACGGGGTCGCGGCGCAAGGTTCCGGCGATCACCCTGATCAGCCGCTGACGAAAAACCCACATGACGGCAAGAATTGATCCGAACTGGATCACCACTTCGAAGACCTTGCCCTCGGTCGATGAAAAATTGATCCACTCACCCACCAGTATCAGGTGAGCGGTGCTGGAAATCGGGAGGAACTCCGTGATGCCCTCGACGATACCCAGAAAAAAAGCCTTCAGAAGTTGCAGTGTTTCGATACTCATGTTGACCTTGTTTATTGCGCCGCCCCAGCCGGCTCCTCGAGCGCAATACGCTCGATTCGGACAAGGGCGATGCGCCGGCCTTCGATTTTGAGCACTTCAAAGCGGAAAGTCGCGCGCGGACCGGCATACTCGCACGCATCTCCGGCGCTCGGCAAATGACCAAAACGTTCAAGCAGGTAGCCCGCCAGGGTGGTGTAATCCTGCTCCTCATCGACCAGGCCGTCGGTGTCGAGAACCTGTTCAAGGTGGTGCAGGTCAGCAGCACCATCGACCGTCCAGCGCCCTGGGCCATCGGCCGCAATGTCCGGCGTTTCGTCCTCGTCCGGGAACTCACCGGCGATCGCCTCGAACACATCGATCGGCGTCACCAGACCCTGAATGGTGCCGAACTCGTCGGAGATCAAAACCAGTTGCCCCCTGGATCGCTTGAGCGTGTCCATCAGGCGAATGATGCTGATTGTGTCGTGAACCACGATCGGCTCACGTAACCCGGCAGATTGCACCTGCCCGTGCGTCATGATGTCGGCGATCATGTCCTTGGCACGTCCGATCCCCACCACATCGTCAAGCGTTGCGCGACACACCGGGAAGAAACTGTGCGGAACCGAGGCAATCTGCTTCTGGATATCCTGCGGATCATCCTCAAGATTCACCCAGGAGACCTCGGTGCGGGGTGTCATGATGGAATGAATGGAGCGTTCGGCCAGCGTCAGTACTCCGCTGACCATGTTGCGCTCTTCGACGCCGAACGTCAGCGCGGGTAAGTCTCCGGCAGGCCCGGTCGGGGCAACCTCCTCATCAGGCAGTTGCTTGCCCAGCATCCGCAGCACCGCCTCGGCTGTGCGCTCGCGCATGGGGCGCCTGGCCTCGATCTTCAGGCCACGGCTGCGCGCAATCTGATTCAGGAATTCGATCAGGACCGAAAAGCCGATCGCCGCGTACAGGTAGCCCTTGGGCACGGTAAAGCCAAAGCTCTCGGCGACCAGCGAAAAACCGATCATCAGCAGAAACCCGAGGCAGAGTACGACGACCGTGGGGTGCGCGTTGACAAATCGTGCCAGCGGCCGGGAGGCGACCAGCATGATGATGACGGCAATCACCACCGCGGCCATCATCACGGCGAGTTCATCCACCATGCCAACGGCGGTGATGACGGCATCCAGCGAGAAGACCGCGTCAAGTACGACAATCTGGGTCACGATCACCCAGAACGGCGCATGCACACGCGGATTGCTGGTGACTTGTCGCGAGCCCTCGAGGCGCTCGTGAAGTTCGATCGTGCCCTTGAACAGGAGAAAAAAGCCGCCCAGCATCAGGATGATGTCCCGACCGGAAAACTCGGCCCCATAGATCACCAGCCAGGGTTCTTTGAGCTTCACCAGCGCCGAAATACCGGCCAGCAGGCCCAGCCGCATGATGAGCGCAAGCGACAGGCCGATGACACGAGCGCGTTCGCGTTCGGCGGGCGGCAGTTTATCCGCGATGATCGCGATGAAGATCAGGTTGTCGATCCCCAGGACGATCTCGAGAATGACCAGGGTCAGGAGTCCGACCCAGACTGTCGGGTCGAGCAGCCACTCCATCAAGTGCTCCGCGTGTCAGTGAAGCGGTCTATCGTAACGGATAAACCGGCCGCACGGCGCCGGCCAGCCGGCGTGGGTCGTGATGGACGCACCGATTGCGCAAATCGCACGGTGTTCTCAGTCCGCCTTCAGGTGTGCCAGCATCTGGGTAAAGATCCTGGGCGTGGCGGCCAGCACGTTGCCCGTCTCCATCCAGGTCTGCTCGCCTTCGAGATCGGCAACAAGCCCGCCCGCCTCCAGCACCATCAGGCTCGCTGCCGCCAGATCCCATTGCTGCAGTCCGAGACCGCAAAAGCCGTCGAGCCGTCCCGCCGCGACATACGCCAGATCGAGCACCACGGAACCCGTGCGACGCACTGCGGAACACTTGGACGCGAGCGCCCCGAACCGCGCCGCCGCTAACTGGTCGGGCCCGAAGGAGCCTGGCCAGCGCGCGCCAATCAGCGCGTCATGGTATTTGGACTGACCAGAAACACGCACACGGCGATCGTTCAGGAAGGCGCCGCCGCCACGACTGGCGGTGAACAGTTCATTGCGCGCGGGATCGTAGATGACCGCATGCATCACCTGACCACGCTGGCGCAGCGCGATCGAAACCGCGTAAGTGGGCAAGCCGTGAATGTAGTTCGTGGTGCCATCCAGGGGGTCGATCACCCATTCATTGGCGGCCAGCTCGCCAGAGGGCGGGTGACCGTGCTGGCCCGACTCTTCGGCAAGAAAAAGGTGATCGGGATAGGCCGTGCGCAGCACGTCGATGATGGCCTCCTCGGCGGCACGATCGACTTCCGTGACATAATCGTGGGGACCCTTTCGGGCCACTTGAAGCCGTTCAAGATCAACGCTGGCGCGATTGATGATCGAACCAGCTCGCCGGGCCGCCTTGACGGCGGTATTAAGCATCGGGTGCATGACAAATCAACTTTTTTTCCAATTAACAAGACATTTTAAATGACTCCGGCCTTTGACCGTGTACGTTTCGTCATGACCGAGCCCAGCCATCCCGGAAATGTCGGTTCCGCCGCCCGCGCAATCAAGACAATGGGGTTTTCGGAACTGACGCTCGTGGCGCCTCGTATCGACGCAATCTCCATTCAGCCCGAAGCGATTGCACTGGCCAGCGGCGCCAACGACGTGCTGAATGCCGCGGCGATCCACCCAACGCTCGCCGATGCGCTCGCGCCGGTCACACTGGCGTTTGCCCTGACCGCGCGCGAGCGCGACCTGGGCCCGCCCGGCCTGGACATCCGCCAGGCCGCCCTCCTCGCGGCATCGCACCTCGCCCTGCATCCCGACGCCCGCGTCGCGATCGTGGCGGGCACCGAGCGGTCGGGACTGACGAATGCCCAGATCGCGCTGTGTCACCGGGTCTGTCAGATTCCCGCGAATCCGGCTTACAGTTCGCTCAACGTCGCCCAGGCGTTGCAACTCGCCGCCTGGGAAATGCGCTACGCGCTGTTGAACCCGCCGATTGCGCAGACACCGATCGCCGCACCGGAAAGCGCGACGGCCGACGCCTCAGTCCGTGCGGCCAGCAATGATCCGGGCCGCCGCCCTGCAAGCAGCGAAGCGGTGCAGGCGCTGATCACGCATCTTGAGCAGGCGCTCGAGGCGGTTGAATTTCTTGATCCCGCACACCCGAAAAAGCTGATGCCGCGCATGCGGCATCTGTTCGGGCGTTGCGCGCTCACCCGGGACGAGGTCGATATGTGGCGTGGCGTGTGTACTGCCATGATCGCGACCGCCGGCCGGGCGTATCCACCCGCAAAGTCCGGTTAATCTCTCTGCGCCCCATCCGCTGCGCTACCATGACACCGCTATGCTGAAAAATTTGCGTGAAGACATCGCCTGCATCCTCGAGCGGGATCCTGCTGCCCGCAGCAAACTGGAGGTGCTCACCTGTTACCCGGGCCTGCACGCGATCATGATCCATCGTGCCGCTCACTGGCTGTGGGCGGCAGGCTTGCTCTGGCTCGCCCGCTTTGTGTCGCATCTCGGACGGATGCTGACTGGCATCGAAATTCACCCCGGCGCACAGATTGGCCGGCGTGTGTTCATCGACCACGGTTTTGGCGTGGTCATTGGCGAAACGGCTGAAATCGGCGATGACTGTACGATTTATCAGGGCGTGACACTGGGCGGCACGCGACTTTACAAGGGTACCAAGCGGCACCCGACTCTGGGCAAAGGCGTCGTGGTCGGTGCCGGTGCGCAAGTGCTGGGCGGGTTTACCGTCGGCGACGGAGCACGCATCGGTTCCAACGCGGTGGTGGTCAAACCCGTCCCGGCAGGTGCAACTGCCGTGGGCAACCCCGCACGCATCATCGGGCAAGACGACGCGCCCGGAACCGAGGGTGGCGATGGCCACCCGGCGGAATCTGAACATCAACGTGCAGGCGCAATGGCAGGGGGCGGCCGGCCAACCACGAGCAAGCCGCTGATCACGCCCTGCGAGCAGGGCGGACTGGATCCCGCGCCGCTACAGGCGCTGCTGTCCAGGGGTGGGGCGACCGCGGTACCCCAGGAACCCGGAGGCTTCAGCGCCTATGCAGTGGACCCTGGCGCGGCAGACCCTCTTGCCCGGGTACTGCATGAACTGATTGCACACACCGCGCAGCAGGATGCGCGCATCGCGAACCTCTGCCAGGCACTTGAGGCGCTAGGGTCGCGTGTCGAGACCCCGGCACAGCCTTTTGATGCGCAGCGACTGACCAAGATCGTCGACGAATAACGGAGTCTGCGCTGCATCTGTGCAAGGGCACTGACGAACCGTCGCTACGGTGTAACGGTCTGACCCACCGCGTACGACGGCGCAGTGCGTGCGTACGCACACACGCACGCACACGCGTATCCCACGCACGTCTCCCACGCACCTCTCCGAATGGCACTGCAAACGCAACGCGGGCCGAAGCCCGCGCGTTGAATCACACGTCGTGATGTGGCGACCCTAGAAGACCAGTTCCAGTCCGGTCATGCGACGCAATTCTTCAGGCCCTGCTCCCGCGGCATCCTCGACGACGCGAACCACACCGCCCGGCTCAATCTGGAAAACCGCCACGTCGGTGTAGACGCGCGAAACGCACTTGAGGCCGGTCAGCGGATAGGTGCAGCGCTCGACAAGCTTGCTCTGCCCATCCTTGGTTTGCAGATCCATCATGACGAAGACTTCCCTGGCACCGGCGGCGAGGTCCATTGCGCCGCCCACCGCTGGAATTGCGCCAGGCTCGCCCGTGGACCAGTTGGCCAGATCGCCATCGCGCGAGACCTGGAAGGCGCCCAGAACACAAATATCCAGATGCCCGCCGCGCATCATCGCAAACGAATCCGCATGGTGGAAATAGCTGGCACCCGGCACCACCGTCACCGGCTGCTTGCCTGCATTAATCAGATCCCAGTCTTCCTCGCCGGGCGCGGGCGCGGGGCCCATGCCGAGCAAGCCGTTTTCGCTTTGCAGAAAGATATCCTTGTCGGCTGGGAGAAAGTTGCCGACCCGGGTTGGCAGACCAATGCCCAGATTGACGATCGCACCCTCGGGAATATCGCGCGCGACGCGCTCGGCGATCTGGTCTCGTGTGAGGCGTTTCATGCTGCAGGGGCTCCGGTAACGCGCACAACGCGGTTGACATAAACGCTTGGCGTCACGACGAGTTCGGGATCGATTTGACCGAGCTCGACGATTTCACTGACCTGCGCGACGGTGAGACGCGCAGCAGTCGCCATGATGGGACCGAAGTTACGCGCCGTCTTGCGATAGGTGAGATTGCCCCATCGATCCGCAACCTGCGCCTTGATCAGAGCGACGTCGGCCTTGATGGGAAGTTCGAACACGTAATCGACCCCGTCGATCTGCCGAACCTCTTTGCCCTCGGCCAGCGGGGTGCCGACTGCAGTCCGTGTGTAGAACCCGCCGACGCCGGCGCCACCGGCACGGATACGCTCGGCGAGCGTTCCCTGAGGCACGAGTTCCAGTTCGAGTTTGCCCGCGCGATACAGGCCATCGAACACAAAAGAATCCGCCTGACGCGGAAACGAACAGATCACCTTGCTGACCTGACCGTTTTGCAGCAACGCGGCAATCCCGGTGGTGCCACTGCCGGCGTTGTTGCTGACGATGGTGAGGTCACGGGCGCCCTGAGCGATCAGCGCATCGATCAGCTCGTGAGGCTGGCCTGCGCCGCCAAAACCGCCGATCAGGACGATGGCGCCATCCTGAATGCCTTCAACGGCCGCCTGCAACGTGGGGACGATTTTGGAAATCATGTCGCCTTAGTCCGCAGTCGCGCCCGAACTCTTGACGACCGGACCCCAGGTGTCGACTTCCTTCTTGACGAACGCACTGAACTGGGCCGGCGAGAGTTGCTGGACATCTGCGCCGAGATCCGAGAGCCGCTTCTGCACATCGGGTTTGGCCAGCGCCTTATTCACTGCAGCGTTGAGCTTGTCGATGATCGGCGCGGGCGTACCGGCGGGCGCCATCAGACCAAACCAGGAGCTGATGTCGAAATCCTTGTAGCCGAGTTCTGTCATGGTGGGCAGATCGGGAGCCGCAGGTGAACGCTTGGCCGATGTGACAGCCAGCGCGCGCAGTTTGCCCGATTGCACCAGCGGCCAGGAAGACGGCATGTTGTCGAACATGAACTGGACTTGCCCGCCGACCAGATCGGTCAAAGCGGGTGAACTGCCCTTGTAAGGGATATGGGCGACATCAAGCTTGGTTTGCAGTTTGAAAAGCTCGCCCGTCAGGTGAATCGAGGTGCCGCTGCCGGACGATGCAAAATTGAGTTTCCCCGGATTCTTGTTTGCGTAATCAACCAGTTCCTTGACGCTGTTAATCGGCAGCGTCGGATTGACGACGAGGACATTCGGTACCTTAGCGCCAAGCGCAACAGCGGTCAGGTCGCGCGTGATGTCGAACTTGAGCTTCGGGTAGAGCGTCTGGTTGATCGCGCTGGTGACAGCCATCATCAGCAGGGTGTAGCCGTCGGGGGCCGCCTTGGTGACCAGTTCGGCTGCGATGTTGCTGCCGGCGCCCGGCTTGTTCTCGACCACGAAGCTCTGTCCGAGCTCTTCCGTGAGTTCCTTGGCGAGCAAGCGCGCAACGACATCGGTGGTGCCGCCGGCCGAAAACCCGACGACCACACGGACCGCGCGATCCGGGTAGGCCCCCTGGGCAGCCGCGGGCAGAGAGGCCGCCAGCGAGGCACCGAGGATGGAGGACACGAGCGCAAACCGGCGCAGACGAATGGAAATTGGCATGATGTATCCCTGTAGTGGAAAAAGGGCGCGTGCCCGCTGCGGCTAGCGCTAACGGTCACGGCATGGTGATTATTATAAGTATTAACCCTGACGATCCAAAATTCGCATTAGTACATGCGCATTAGTACTTGCGACCGCGGCAGACAATGTACCCGTACTTGCGACTGCGGGAGAACAATGTGTTTCTACATGCAGCCGCTCAAGAGCAATGAATCTGTGACCTATTCGGTGGTGCTCGGACTCCAGTACGCCTGATCGACGCAATGAAGCGCGCCAAGACGCGCGACCAGCGCGTCCATCTGATCGCCATCCACCGAGGTCGAGGCGAGTTTGGCTTCGATCTTGGCGGCGTCGTCGCCAAATGCCTCTACCTCGAGCTCCTGGACTGGCAGGCCGTGCGCATCAAGAATCCGGTCGAGTTCACGCATTGCCTCTTTCTGGCGGGTGAGCGGGGCAATGACACAGACGGTGCACGTCACTTCGACATCAGGCGTGTCGATCGGCTGACGATTGATCAGGTTGCCAAGCGGCCGCAGCGCCGTGTTGGCGAGCAGCACAAACACGGTACCGAGCAGAGCCTCGAAGATCAGATCCGCGCCCGCGCAGGCGCCGACTGCACCCGAGCACCACAGGGTGGCCGCCGTGTTCAGACCGCGCACGTTACCCTCTTCGCGCATGATGACGCCGGCACCGAGAAAGCCGATCCCGGAGACGACATACGCGATGACATGCACCGCGCCGTCATTGCCGTGCAGGCGGTTGGCGATATCCACAAAGATGGCGGCGCCCACCGCGACCAGCACGTTGGTGCGCAACCCCGCTGTGCGCTGTCGGTATTGCCGCTCAAACCCGATCAGCCCACCCAGCACGAACGCAGTCAGCAGGCTGACGAGGGTATCGGCGAGGGAGATCAGATTGACGTTCTGGATTGCGAGCATTGGGGGAAATCGTGTGGGATTGTTGGCATCCGCGCCGAACGGGGCAGGGCTTGACTTGCTCCTGTCGAGCAGAGAATCATCGCACGCATAATAACGCCCTGCAGTTCAGCACGCCTCTGCTATTGACAAGTCGTCTTTACCAGGGAACTTCCGCACGAACGGCGCCCGATCAATGCCGGCGTGTACACTGACTTTGAAGCGAAACCGGCGAAGTTTGACAGCGAAGATGGCTATGTTCACTGGCTGGTGATCCACTCAATCAGAGTGGCCGTTTCCAGCGACCAGACGGCTTACGCCGTCGTGCTATCCATCCCCGTCCTGAAGGACGGGGCTTTTCGCACACTTGGTAAAATTCAGCCGATCGAAAATTCGGTTTTCAGGGTACACGCGGATCCCCGGTGATCGGTCATTTACATGACGCAAGCATGCACCGTTTGTTGGCGCATGAGGCCCTGAAAACAGCGCAAAAGGACTGATGGAAAGAGAAGAATCCGGAATCGTCAAAGCACATTCTGACCGTCAGGATGCGGGCTTGGACTTGTCCAGGCACACCCCCATGATGCAGCAGTACCTGCGCCTCAAGGCCGAGGCGGGGCCGTTGCTGCTGCTCTATCGCATGGGCGACTTCTACGAGATGTTCTATGACGACGCCGAGCGTGGCGCACGCTTGCTCGGGCTGACGCTCACGCGCCGCGGGGCGTCAAACGGCGCGCCCATTCCGATGGCGGGCGTTCCTGTCCACGCCGCCGAGCAATACCTCGCGCGGCTCGTTGCTGGCGGCGTGTCGGTGGCGATCTGTGAACAGATCGGCGACCCTGCCACCAGTAAAGGCCCGGTGGATCGCAAGATTGTGCGCATCGTGACCCCCGGCACGCTGACCGACGACGCGCTGCTGCCGGCCAAGGCGGATCGCTGCGTTGCCGCGGTCTACATGCCGCGCAAATCATCAAAATCAACGCGCGCCGGGATTGCCTGGCTGAATCTGGCCAATGGCGAGTTCCGCGTCGCCGAGTGCGGGCCTGACGCGCTGGATTCGGAACTGCACCGCATCGATCCCGCAGAGATCATCGTATCGGAAGACGCCGATCAGGTACCCGGTCTTGCCTGCCCTGTCGCCCGGGTGCCGCCCTGGCACTTCGAGTTCGAGCAGGCATGCGCCCACCTGCTTGCACACTTCCGCACAGAATCCCTGTCAGGCTTCGATGTCGACGATCTGCCCGCTGGTCTGTGCGCTGCGGGCGCGCTCCTGCGTTACGCAAGCCGCACGCAAACCCATGCGCTTTCTCATGTTCAGTCGCTGTCAGCGGATCGCGCCAGCCAGTACGTGCTGATGGACCCGGCCACCCGGCGCAACCTGGAGATCACCCAGACATTATCGGGCGAGCAGTCGCCGACCCTGTTCTCGGTGCTTGACGCGTGTTGCACACCCATGGGTAGCCGGCTTTTGCGCCGATGGTTGCATCATCCGCTGCGGGACAACGCGGCGGTGCTCTCGCGTCAACGCGCCATCACCCAACTGATCGGCGCGCGCGATGACCGGCGCGAGCTGTTGCATGCCGTGCCGGTGATCCGGACCTTGCGGGATTCGCTTGGCCGGCTACCCGACCTCGAACGCATCGCCACACGCATCGCGCTGTTGTCGGTGCGCCCGCGCGAGCTCGCCAGCCTGCGCGATGCACTGGGCGCCCTGCCGGAGATCGAGCGCCAGTTAGGCCAGACCAACGCCACGAACGAACCGACCCGCCTGCAGGAGATCGCCGGGCAGATCGTGCCGCCGGAAGGCTTGTACGCGTTGCTTGCGCGCGCGATCGATCCGGAGCCAGCCGCCATGGTGCGCGACGGCGGTGTCATCGCACGCGGCTTCGATGCGGATCTGGACGAACTTCGCGATATTTCGACCGACAACGGCACGTTCCTGACGCAACTCGAGGCCCGCGAGCGTCAGCGCACCGGGATCAACACCCTGCGCGTTGAATTCAACCGCGTGCACGGCTTTTTTATCGAAGTCGGTCGGGCCCAGGCGGACAAGGTGCCGGAGGACTATCGCCGACGGCAAACCCTGAAGAACGCCGAGCGTTACATCACGCCCGAGCTGAAGTCGTGGGAAGACAAGGTGCTCTCCGCGCAGGACCGGGCACTGGCGCGCGAAAAGTGGTTGTTCGAACAATTGCTCGATCAGCTCGCGCCGATGGTGCCCCGGCTCGCAGCCTGCGCCGCTGCGTGCGCCGAGCTCGACACGCTCGTCGCCCTTGCCCACCACGCTGAACAGCACGAGTGGGTCGCACCCGAGCTCGACGAACGGCCGGGCGTTGAAATCGATGCCGGCAGGCATCCGGTCGTCGAACGGGCAATCGAGCGGTTTACGCCAAATAGTTGCCTGCTCAGCGCGCAGCGGGCCATGCTGGTGGTGACCGGCCCGAACATGGGCGGCAAGTCCACCTACATGCGGCAGGTGGCACTGATCGCGCTGCTCGCACGGACCGGCAGTTTCGTGCCAGCGCGCGCCGCACGCATCGGCCCGCTGGACCGGATCTTTACACGGATTGGTGCGGCCGACGACCTCGCGGGCGGGCGATCGACCTTCATGATGGAAATGACCGAGGCGGCCGCCATTCTCTCCGCCAGCACGACGCACAGCCTGGTGCTCATGGACGAGATCGGTCGCGGCACGTCGACCTATGACGGGTTGGCCCTTGCCTGGGCCATCGCCCTGCGACTGCTGACCCACAACCGCGCGCTCACGTTGTTTGCCACACACTACTTCGAGCTGACGCGCATGCCCAGCGAGCAGCCGACCGCAGCCAACGTGCACCTGGCAGCGGCCGAATCGCCGTCGGGCATCGTCTTCCTGCATGAAGTGCGAGAAGGTCCGGCAAGCCGCAGCTACGGGATTCAGGTGGCGCAGCGCGCTGGTATCCCGGGCGCAGTGATTCGCCATGCCACGCGGGAGCTTGAGCGGCTTGAGGCGCAGGGGGCGCCGTCGCCCCAGCTCGGTTTATTCGGTGAATCGACCACCATCGATCCCGCCGCGCAAGCGGTGGCGGAGCAATCCGCTGCGCTCGACGGACTGCGCGACGCGCTTGGCGAGCTCGACCCCGACACCCTCAGCCCGCGCGAGGCGCTGGATGCGCTTTACCGGCTCAAGACCTTTCTGCACTAGGCGATTGCCATGAATCCAGATACCCCGCTTACCCTGCTCGGTGGGTTGACGCCCGCGCAGTTCATGAAAACCCACTGGCAGCGCAAACCTTTGCTGGTGCGCCAGGCGATACCGGGATTTCGCCCGCCGCTGTCGATTCCGGCGGTCAAGAAGCTGTCGCGCCGCGACGACGTCGAGTCCCGACTCGTCTGGCAGGAGCAAGGTGAATGGCACATGGAGCGCGGTCCGTTCTCCCGGCTACCATCGCCGGCTAAACCTGACTGGACGGTTCTGGTGCAGAGCGTCGATATTCACGACGATGGCGCTGCCGCGCTCATGAATCGCTTTCGCTTTGTGCCCGACGCCCGTCTCGATGACCTGATGATCAGTGTCGCGACCGATGGCGGCGGCGTGGGTCCGCATTTCGACAGCTACGACGTGTTTCTGCTGCAGGCGCATGGGCGGCGCCGCTGGCGGTTCGGCCAACAAGTGAACCTTGCCCTGATCGAAGGGTTGTCGCTGAAAATATTGCGCCATTTCGAGCCCGAGGATGAATGCGTGCTTGAGCCCGGCGATATGCTGTACCTGCCTCCCCAGGCCGCGCATGACGGCATCGCGCTCGGCGAGTGCATGACGATTTCGATCGGCTTTCGCGTACCCGACACGGCGAGCCTGGCGCGTGGCATGCTGGAAGCGGCCGCGGACCAGGCGACCGCGCGCGCGGGCGGCGTGAGCGGCCCTTACGGCGAACCGCCGTTGCCCGGCCCTAAGCTCACGGGGCTGTACAGAGACCCTGGTCAACCCGCAACCGCACACCCGGCAGAAATCCCCGATCGCCTCACCGCCGCAGCCGTGCAGTCGGTGGCGAAAATCCGCTTCGACGAGGCGCTCGCCACGCGATTCCTCGGGTGCTGGCTGAGCGAGCCGAACCAGCTCACCGTGTTTGATCAACCTGAGGCGCAGGCCGGCGATGACGAGGAACACGCCCTGCCGACGCGCTGGGTGCTGGATCGGCGCACGCGCATGCTGTATCGCGGTACCCAACTGTTCATCAACGGCGAGGTGGCCTGCGTGCGCGCCGAGGCGGGTTTGCGCCAACTGGCCGACGACCGCGAACTTGCAGCAGACAGCCCGGCCGCGCGCAAGCTATCGCCTGACGCAGCCGATGCGTTGGCCGACTGGGTCGACGCGGGCTGGATCCATGCGATCCGCAGGCGAGCGCCATAAGCCTGCCTTAGGCACCGTCTCTGCGCAGTTCGGCGATGTCTCTGCGCAGTCGGGTGATGTCTCTGCGCAGTCGGGTGATGTCTCTGCGCAGTCAAGAAGGGTCTGCGTCGTGATGCGATGCTCCTAAGCGGTTTGCAGGCACCCGGCTTTTTCAATGAAACGGATCACCTCATCAAGGCCTTCGCCGGATTTGAGGTTGGTCATGACCCAGGGTCGCTCGCCGCGCATCCGGGCTGTGTCATGGCGCATGACATCAAGGTTGGCGCCGACATACGGTGCGAGATCGGTCTTGTTGATGACCAGCAAATCACTGCGTGTAATGCCCGGGCCACCCTTGCGCGGAATCTTCTCGCCGCCGGCCACATCGATCACATAGATCGTAAGATCCGACAGATCCGGGCTGAACGTAGCCGCCAGGTTATCGCCGCCGGATTCGATAAAGATCAGTTCGAGGTCAGGAAACCGCTTTTGCATGCGATCAATCGCTTCGAGGTTGATCGAGGCGTCCTCGCGGATCGCAGTGTGCGGGCACCCGCCCGTTTCAACGCCCATGATGCGGTCCGCGGAAAGCGCCTCGGCAGCGACCAGCAATCGCTCGTCCTCCTTGGTGTAGATGTCGTTGGTCACCACGGCCAGTTTGTAATGATTGCGCATGCGCTTGCACAGCATTTCAACCAGTGTCGTCTTGCCCGAACCTACCGGGCCGCCGATGCCTACGCGCAAAGGGTCGGATGTCTGCATTGTGTTCTTTCCTTGATTCCGTCTGCTATTTTCAGATTTGATTTTGGGTTGATTTGATTCGATTCGATTCGACTCGATTCGATTCGATTCGCATTTATTCGATATGACTTAAAGGTCAGATACCCCGCGAGCCGCCTAGCTTCTGAACAGGCGACTGTACTGTGACTCATGCCGAGAACTTGCGATTGCCAGGCCAAACGCACCGGTGCCCGCCTGGTCAGGATTCGTTTGGCTGGCCACGGTCATGGCGTGGGCAATTTCTGATTTCAGGCGATGCAAAAGCACCTGCCCGTCCACCTGCCCGAGCGGTACGATTTTGACTGCGGCGAGGACCTGATTTTCGACCCAGGCCCAGAGATACGCGGTCAGTCCCATCGTCGCGTCCACGCCCGAGATCGCGGCCAGCGCAGCGTGGGCGGCAGGATATATCCACCGCACATCACCCAGCGCGCTTAGCGCAGCCCCACCGGGCCATTGACCGAATAGCTTCGCCATCGAATGGCCCATCTGGATCGACTCGAGGCGAAATTCCGCGGTTTCGCGCAGGGCCAGCAACCGGTCATTGATATCCCGGACCTCACCCCACTCGCCCTGCAGGCTCGCCTGGTGACAGGCGATCCAGAGTGGCAACTCCTGGCGTGCGAGACCCAGAACCATTGCATCGCGAATCCAGATAAAGACACCCTCGGCTCCCGTGACCCAGCCATCTCCGATCGCCTGTTCCAGGCCCTGCGAGTAGGCGAATCCGCCCACCGGCAGCGCGGGGCTCGCCAGGTGCAGCGCGGCAAGCAGCGGATCAGGACGTTTTTCGGGCATGGGCGGCAATCGAAAGCTGTTCGCCCAGGGCACCCATCGCCTCGTCGCGCACGACATCCGAGCACTCGTCGGCATGATGATGGTGATGATGCCCGCCATGTCCCGGTTGACCCGCATGGCCGCCGGCGTATGCACCGCCTTCTGGAATAAAGGGCTCAAGCACGCGTTCGATACGCCCGCCCAGATGTGCAACCATGTCGGCAAGCACCGGATCGGGTTCGATGTAGGCCGCATCCTCGCGCAACATCGCCCGTACATGGCGATTGGCCAGGTGGTAGACGATACGCACGAACTGCAGGGGACTGGCGGCGCGTATGCACAGCAGTTCCTCATCGCCCGCGCGCACCTCGACCCGTTCGCCCGCCTCTCCGCAGAGGATATCGCCATGCTGCATCGTGTCACCACGTGGCAGAATCACTGCCACCGCGCGACCATCAGGCAACATCGCCGCCAGGCGTGATCGCTGGCGCTCACCACAGGTCAGCAAGAGCACCGGCCAAGGGGTGCTCCAGGCCTCTGCATCCTCCGTGACTGGCACCAGAGAAGCTGCGCGCTTTGATTTGAGAATAATCGCCATTGCCCTTCGAGGCCTTTGCTAAAAGAGAAAATACCGCTGCGCCATCGGCAGCGACTTCGCCGGCGGGCAATCGAGCAACACTCCGTCGGCGTAGACCTTGTAGTTTTCGGGGCTCACGGTAATACGGGGCGTGGCGTCGTTGTGCTTCATATCCGCCTTCGAAATATTGCGCACGCCGTGCACGGGCGAAACCTTGCGGGCCAACCCCAGTCGATCCGGCAGCCCGCGTTGAATCGCGGCCGCTGACAGGAAAGTGATGCAGCTTGAGCCGATCGCGCTCTGGGCAGCCCCGAATTGCGGCCGGAAATGGACCGGCTGCGGCGTCGGAATCGATGCATTGGGATCGCCCATCGCGGCCATGGCGATCATCCCACCCTTCAGCACGGTGGACGGCTTGACACCGAAGAACGCCGGCCGCCAGAGCACGAGGTCCGCAAACTTACCCACTTCGACCGAACCGATCTCGTGCGACATCCCATGGGTGATGGCGGGGTTGATGGTGTACTTTGCCACGTAACGCTTGATACGTGCGTTGTCGCTGTCGGATGGATCGGAAAATCCGGACTCTGAGAGCGAGCCGCGCTGCTCGCGCATCTTGTGTGCCGTCTGCCAGGTGCGGATAATCACCTCGCCCACCCGCCCCATCGCCTGGCTGTCCGACGAAATCATCGAGAACGCGCCGATGTCATGCAGGATGTCTTCGGCCGCGATCGTCTCGCGGCGAATGCGGCTTTCGGCAAACGCGATATCCTCAGCGATTGCGGCATCCAGATGGTGACACACCATCAGCATATCCAGATGCTCGTCCAGCGTGTTCACGGTGTAGGGGCGCGTCGGGTTGGTGGACGACGGCAGCACGTTGGGCTCACCGCAAACCCGGATGATGTCGGGTGCGTGTCCGCCGCCCGCGCCCTCTGTGTGATAGGTGTGGATGACACGACCCTTGATCGCGGCCAGCGTCGCTTCGACGAATCCTGACTCGTTCAGCGTATCCGTATGAATCGCCACCTGC
This sequence comes from Burkholderiaceae bacterium, assembly GCA_020851995.1. Taxonomy (GTDB): domain Bacteria; phylum Pseudomonadota; class Gammaproteobacteria; order Burkholderiales; family Burkholderiaceae_B; genus Zwartia. The sequence goes on along the minus strand of JADZBO010000099.1, from coordinate 20,042 downwards.
GTATCGGTCTGGTCGGCCACAGTCAGACAATTATCGATTGCCGCAGGGGTACTGCCCCAGTCCTCGTGCAATTTGAGTCCGACCGCGCCCGCCTCGATCTGCTCGGTCAGCGGACCAGGCAGCGAAACATTGCCCTTACCGAGCAATCCGATGTTGATCGGGTAGGACTCCATCGCCTGGAGCATGCGCGCCAGATGCCAGGGGCCGGGCGTCACCGTCGTGGCAAAGGTTCCGGTTGCCGGGCCCGTGCCGCCGCCGATCATCGTGGTGACGCCCGAGGAAAGCGCCTCTTCAATCTGCTGCGGGCAGATCAGGTGGATGTGACTGTCGATGCCCCCGGCGGTCACGATCATGCCCTCAGCCGCGATCACCTCGGTCGCAGGCCCGACCACGATCGTGACGCCAGGCTGGATATCCGGGTTACCTGCTTTGCCGATCCCGCTGATGCGTCCATTCTTGATGCCAATATCTGCCTTGACGATGCCCCACCAGTCGATGATCAGTGCATTGGTGACCACGGTGTCGACACAATCCTTGCTCATGCGCTGGGATTGACCCATACCGTCGCGGATCACCTTGCCGCCGCCAAACTTGACCTCCTCGCCATAGATCGTGAAGTCCTTCTCCACCATCGCGATGAGCGCCGTATCCGCCAGACGAATCCGGTCACCGGTGGTCGGTCCGAACATTTCGGCATAAGCCTGTCGGGAAATTTTCATTGGTCGAGCCCTCCCATGACGGCACCGGTAAACCCATATACCTTGCGATCGCCCGCGAGGGCGACGAGTTCAACCTCGCGCTCCTGCCCGGGCTCGAAACGCACTGCGGTTCCGGCCGGAATATTCAGACGAAAACCGCGCGCAGCCTGACGGTCAAACACCAGCGCCGCATTGGTTTCGGCGAAGTGGTAATGGGATCCGATCTGCACCGGACGGTCACCCGTGTTGGCAACGGTCACCGAGCACACGGTGCGTCCGGCGTTGATCTCGATCTCACCCTCCTGCACCAGCATCTGGCCGGGAATCATCGGAACTTCATGCATGGCGAATCCTCACTGGATGGGTTGGTGCACGGTGACAAGCTTGGTTCCGTCGGGAAACGTGGCCTCGACCTGAATATCCGGGATCATCTCCGGAACGCCGGCCATGACATCGTCCCGACGCAGTACGTTTCTGCCATCGCTCATCAGTTGTGCGACGGTCTTGCCATCGCGCGCGCCTTCCATGATCTCTGCGGTGATCAGCGCGATCGCTTCCGGCACGTTGAGTTTCAGACCCCGTGCGCGTCGGCGCTCCGCCAGCAGCGCAGCAGTAAAGATCAACAATTTGTCCTTCTCTCTGGGCGTCAAATCCATCGGATCTCCTTCATGGTCAGGTCGCCCACAGGCGCGGCGCAACGGCAGGTTTACCGATGACAGGCGGGCGCAGAGCACTCCACGCACGCGCCATCAGCGGTTTGAGTTCAAGCGGGTTCGCAAGGATGCGCCCCACCAGCAATCGTTCGTGCAAGACAGTCCAGGCAACGGCAGGCGACTCGGCGCGCAGTGCTTCCACCGCGGATTCCGTCCAGTGCGCCGCAGCCGGCAAGAGAGCCCACAGCGTGGCAAACGCATGATGCCCCCGCAAACCGATCGGCGAATCGAACAAAGCATCCGCGCCAAGCAACACAAGGCGGTCATGCCAGGCAACGCGACCATCGATCTCAATTCGCACTGATTGTCGAAAGTCCCCCTGCTGGAAAGATTCTCCGCACGCCCGGCGCCCGAAGATCAAGTGGTCCCAGCCGATCATGCTGGCATCTGAGCCGGCACGAACCAGGATATCTGACCGCACCTCAGCGCGGTTGAAGACGATCGTTTCCTGCGGCAGCCACTCGAGCGCGCCGTCAAGCAGGATGTGCACACTCTGGAATGCGGGATGATCGGCCGCGCTCCCATACCATTTAGCGGCAGAAGGTGTGGTGACAAGCCCGTGACTTCCCGGTCGCGAATCGATCCGAACATCGAGCCGATCACCACCCGCAATACCACCAGGCGGATGCACGATGACTGCGTGGCAGGGCGATGCGCCTTCAGGGTAGAGTGCCTTCTGGATGCGCAAAGGGCCTTCGTGACGATGCCGCAGGCGTGTCGCAACCTGGTTCGCCACGCTGGCCCCCGCCCCGCCCTGCGGATCGGGTTCGAACCGAAGATCGAGACGAGCCGTCCAGGATGCATGCGACAAACCCTGCCCCGCTTCGGCAACGTCCTGCTGAAACGGCACGTGCTCGTCTGGCTGCATTGATGAACGCTAGGTTGAAATTGAAACGCTGCGTCCGGTATAACGCATGTCGGTCAGTATCCGCAAATAGCGTGCCAGCTGGCGCGGCCATGAGCGCGCACGACAGAACTGCAATGGCGCCCCAACTGCACCTTCGTGGTGCAAATCCACGGTATCACGCACCAACACGGGGCGTCCCGGCAATCCGCTGGCGCTGGTGTTGCCGCGGAATGTGTGCGCAACAAGGAGTTAAAAACCTGGCAACCGGTCAATCGCTCAGACCGCAAAAAAATCGGGCGGCACATGATGCGCCGCCCGACTCAGGGACCAGAAAGTCAAGTTCGTTTTCTGGTGTAGTGTTCGACGCTTGAAGGCACGGTTTTTAGTGCCTGATAGCGTCGAAAACTACACTAGATTTTGCTTCCGAGCACATCGATAATCCGAGCCGCGGTCGGGCTGGTATCGCGTTTGCCATCGGCATCCAGAATCGTGACCTCCGTCTTGTCACCTTGCGCCGTCAGATGGATCCGGAACTGTTGCGCGGGCGGAGGTTCCTTGGCACCGAACAGTCGGCTGAAGAAACCGGGTTCCTCACGCCTGGCACCTGTGTCGGTATCGACATAGCGCACGAAGAAGTCACCGGCGGTACGATCACGATCGTCGACAGAGAAGCCACCCGAATCCAGTGCGACACCCACACGACGCCATGCCCGCTCGAACGACTCTGAAATCACGAGTGCCGTCTTGTCACCTGGTGCCAGCGCAGAAACCTTGGGATCCTGCGGCGAACGCTGAGCCTGCGCCATCTTGCGACGCGCACCGTCGACATCATCGCCGAGAAATACCATCAGACGCGCGAGCATGGCGGCGTTCAGACCCGGATCTTCGCGACCGTTGACCCAGCGCACATTGGATTCCGTTGTCGACAGGGCGCCTTTCTCTTCCATGTGCTGATGCGAGATGTAGATCTCGGTGCGACCCGGCGTCGATGAACGCTCGACGCGTGTACGGAACTTGTCGCGCGTGCCGCTATCCCAAAGACCCTCAAGCACCGACCCCAGGGCTTGCCGGATCCAGCTCTCGGGAATATTGGCACGGTTCTCGGCCCAGTTGGTCACGAGCAGACCGGCCTTTGGATCAACGACGTCAAGCACGAATCCGGACTCAGTCCAGAAATCGCTGACCTTGGGAAACACCTGATCAGGTGGCAAATTGACGACCAGCCAGCGCAGATCGCCGTCACGCTCGACGCGCATGTCGGTTCGCTGGGGCAGCACACCGGATGTGCTGGCGGCGGCCTGTGAGCTTTTGCCTGCAGCCTGGCTCTGCTGGTAAGCGGAGTACGTGGTCGAACCCGAGGGAGCCTTGTAACGAGGATCGCCGGCGGCTTGCGTGAGATCCGGGGGGATGCTCAGCGGATCGGCACGCACCACGCTGCGGTAATTGATTGCATCATCGCCGCTGAAGGAATCGCGCAGGCTGTTGCAACCCTGCAGCCCCACCAGGGCAACCACCGCGATCAGCGTTGTGAACCACTTGTAACCTTGAAACACTTTCATGTCAGAGCAACCCCGCCTGGACCATTGCCGCACGCAACGGCGCGTGAAATTGTTCGCTGAGTTCGGCCAGCGGCAACCGGATTCCGGAAGGAATACGCCCCATTTGCGCCAACGCCCACTTCACGGGCACTGGATTGCCTTCGACAAAAAGCAGCTTGTTCAGCGTGCCGAGCGCACCATTGATCTGACGAACTTTTGCGACGTCACCTGTCAGTGCGGCTGCGCAGAGTTCGTGCATCGCACGCGGCGCAATGTTGGCGGTGACGGAGATATTGCCTCGGCCACCGAGCAGGATCAGCGCAGCGGCAGTGGCATCATCACCGCTGAGAATCTGGAAATGCGCCGGTGCATCGCGCACCAGCAAGGCACCACGACCGATGTCACCGGTGGCATCCTTGATCCCGACGATGCCGGGAACCTGCGCCAGGCGCATCACGGTGTCATGGGCAAGATCGGCGACCGTGCGACCAGGCACGTTGTAAAGGATGGTGGGAAGATCAACCGCCTCCTGGACAGCCTTGAAGTGGCGGTACATGCCCTCCTGGGAAGGCTTGTTGTAATAGGGAACGACCGACAGCCCGGCCTGCGCGCCGACGCCGCGCGCATGCTCGGCGAGATGAATGGCCTCGGATGTCGAGTTGGCGCCGACCCCAGCGATGACCGGCAGGCGTCCGGCGGCATGAGTGACCGCCACGCGGATCAGCTCGGCATGCTCGTCGACGTCGACGGTCGGGGACTCGCCCGAAGTGCCTACGACAACCAGTGCGTCGGTGCCTTCCTGTGCGTGCCAGTCGATGAGTTTGCGGTAGCTTTCATAATCCACCGAGCCGTCAGCATGCATTGGCGTGACGAGCGCAACCATACTGCCCTGAAAACGGGGCCCCTGCGAAGATGAGATCGAGGATGTCATAGACGAGTCCAGAATGCGACCGTCGGCGCGGCTGCGCCGACCGTGAATAAGGCGGTAAGTTTAACGGATTGCAGTGAAAAAGAGCTGAATCAGCCAATATCCCGCAACGCGCAGGGGTTCTATCAGGATGGGCAACGCCCCGAGAGCCAGTAACGCGATGACAATCAGCATGCCGTAGCGCTCGCTTCGCCCGTACTGCCAGGCCAGGCGCTGCGGCAACAGGCTGAAGAGCACCCGTCCGCCGTCCAGCGGCAGTATGGGGAGCAGGTTCAGGGCCATCAGGACGATATTGACGTCGATTCCGACCTTCGCCATCTCCATCCAGAAGCCGTCTTCCAGACCGACGGCCAGCAAAACGCGCAGCACGACAGTCCAGCCAAGTGCCTGAAGGATGTTGGCCAAAGGACCCGCCAGCGCCACCCACAGCATATCCTGTTTGGGCTTGCGCAGCCGTCCGAAATCGACCGGCACGGGCTTGGCCCATCCGAACAGCATCGCTGGCCCGCCCACGAGGCGCGAAGCGATCAGAATGCCGATCGGCACCAGAAGAGTTCCGACGGGATCCACGTGGCGCATCGGGTTGAGACTCACCCTGCCAGCCAGGGTCGCGGTCATATCGCCGAAATAGCGGGCGACGTAGCCGTGGGCGGCCTCGTGCAGCGTGATGGCGAATATGACCGGAATCGCATAGATCGTCAGGGTCTGAATGAGCTCGTTCACGGGGCCTCCAGCCCGAGCAGGCGCGGATCGCCACGCCCGACCCGCAGGACGACAGGCGTGGTCCCGGACAGATCGACGATCGTGGTCGGATCCATCGGGCAAGCGCCCGCATCAATGATCGCGGCCAGCACGTTCTGGTAGCGGTCGCGGATTTCGGCCGCATCGTTCAGCGGCATCTCATCCCCCTCCGGGATGAGCGTCGTGGACAGCAGGGGCGTTTCAGCGCTTTCGATCAGCGCCAGCGTCACCGGATGATCAGGGATACGAATGCCGATCGTCTTGCGCGAGGGATGCGAAACGCGGCGCGGAACCTCGCGGGTTGCCTCGAGGATGAAGGTCCAGGGGCCGGGCGTCGCGAGTTTCAGCAGACGGTACTGGGCATTGTCGACGCGCGCAAAATGGCTGATCTCGGCCAGATCCCTGCACAGCAGGGTCAGGTGGTGACGATCGTCAAGCCCGCGCAAGCGACGCAGCGCGTCGGCAGCGCCCTTGTCGTCCAGACGCGCGACGACCGCATAGCTTGAATCGGTGGGGGTTGCGACCAGGCCGCCTGCCTGAATGCACTGGGCGGCCTGCTTCATCAGCCTGGGCTGGGGATTGACGGGATGAACGGTGAAGAATTGCGACATGGCGCAACGATACAACGGATTGCGGTTGGCGCGCCTGACAATGAAACCGATTGCAACTCCGCCCTTTCAGCCTTCTGACGGCTGGACCGGGCATTGCGCGGTTAGCGCGGTTAGAATAACGCCGCACCGTCCCCGTAGCTCAACTGGATAGAGCACCCGCCTTCTAAGCGGGCGGTTGCGTGTTCGAGTCACGCCGGGGGCACCACCGATTTCTGCCAGGGCCAGCGCCCTTCGAGCTCCAGAATCAGCGACCAGCTCAGGAAAGTTCTGATCGCCACGATCGCAGCCAGCACGGCAACGCTGTTCAGCGATGGGCTGACCGCCACCGTGCGAATGACATCGGCTGCCACCAGCACTTCAAGCCCAAGCAGCAGCGCCCGAACCAGATACAGCCGGAACGCCGCATAGCCATCCGCCGCTTTGCCACGCAACAACTCCACTGCATACTGCACGGCGCCGTAAGCCATGCCGATCGCGATGATCGCCACGCCAAAGACGTCCAGCGCCTGGCCCACCCATTCAATGATCTGCTTAAGACTGGTCTCGATTTCCACTCGGCTTCCCCTGTGCGCATCGCCCACCAGTCCGATTCTAACGATTTGTACAACACGATGCCCATGGATTGGTGCGACACGACCACCATGGACTGGTGCGACACCTCCACCATAGATTGGTACAACACCTCCGCCATGGATTGGTACAACACCACACCCGAGCGTGACACCGGGGATGCACTGAGCCCACCCCGCCCGGAAGGCTTGTGACCGGGCTCATAGTCGGGGTACTCTATTCCGGACAACCCCACTCGCTCGGGAAGATCGCTCCAAACCGATCGCCACCCGGGTTTCCGGATCGATGGTCACCATGAAACTCGCCCCCGGAATTCCCGTATGCGTGCGGCGCAAAAAGCAACCCAGCGTGCCGAAATGGGTCGCGGTGCTTGCCACCCTGGCAGTCTCGGCAGGCTATGGCGGCGGCGCAACTGCGCAGACTTCAGCCATGCAAACCACTGCGCCAGCACCGCGTACCTCCCCGCCTGCAGCGAACCAGACTCCGCCACAAAAGGAACTCATCAAAATGCATCCCGAGATCGTTAAAGCGTTCGCACCGACTGGCGTTTTGCGCGCATCGCTCAACGTCGGCAACCCGGTCCTTGCCAATCTGGACGCGAACGGCAAACCGTTCGGCATTTCAATCGATCTTGCGCGAAAGCTCGCCGAGCGGCTCGGGGTGGAACTGGAGATGATCGTCAACGAAACCGCCGGCAAATCGGTCGCCACGATGGAGTCCGGCAAGGCAGATGTGGGATTTTTCGCGATCGACCCGGAGCGCGGCAAGGACATCTCGTTTACCGCCCCCTACGTCCTCATCGAAGGCTATTACCTGGTACGCAACACCTCGCCCATCGCGTCCAATGCGCAGGTCGACATGCCGTCTGTCAAAGTGGTGGTTGGCAAGGGCAGTGCCTACGATCTGTTCCTGACCCGGCACATCAAACAGGCCGAAATCGTGCGAGCCGAATCGTCACAGGCCGTGGTGCGCACGTTTCTCGACCAGGGGATCGACGTGGCCGCGGGCGTCAAGCAACAGCTGGAGGCCGACACGCACGGAATGGACAACGTGCGGCTGCTGGGCGAGCGCTTCATGGTGATTCGTCAGGCGATGGGTGTTCCCAAATCACGCGGACCCGAGGCCGCAGCCTTTCTGCGAGCCTTCGTCGAGGAGATGAAAGCGGCTGCGGTGGTGCAGGACTCGATGACACGCCACGGCATCAGGGGAGCCGGCGTGGCTCCCGCAGCGGATCCAGCGCAGGATCCGCTCGCCGCGCCCTGAGATGAACAACCCGCGGTGAGGCTACACCCTGAGATGAACAACCCGCGGTGAACCTACAGATACGGCGATGCGAGCCAGACGATGCGGTTGCGCAGACGCTCCTGGAACGGTGCACGGGCCAGCGCTGCCGACGTGATAATCGTTGCGCTGGCGATGACCTTGTCGATGCGCGCTTCAAGTTCGGCCGTCAACGCACGATCGAATACCTCGATATCCAGTTCGAAATTCAGACGCAGACTGCGGGGATCGAGATTGGACGAGCCGACATAGCTCCAGTTGCCGTCCACGGTAAAGAGCTTTGAATGATCGAACGTGCCCGATGAGCGCCAGACGCGGCAACCGCCGGCGACCAGGTCATCAAGCTGCGCGGTCATGGCGGCATTGACCAGTTTAAGGTTGTTAGCGCCAGGGATCACGATATCGACTATCACACCGCGCCGGGCGGTCGTGATCAGCGCAGAAATCAATTGCAAATCCGGCAGAAAATAGGGCGACTGGATCCGCACGTGCGACTGCGCGACCGAGAGTGCGCCAAGCAGCATCGAATGCGTGCTGCCGATCGAACTATCCGGCCCCGAGGGAACACACCGTAACGGGACGCCCGGCTGGGGGAAATCGGGCAGTTCGGTCGGATACCAGTGTTTGCCCTTGAGCCGCTCGCCGGTCGTGAATTCCCAGTCGTGGGCAAAGCCCACCATCAACTGATGCATGATCGGTCCGGCGACATGGAAATGCGTGTCGTGTGTCACGGACTTGCCAGCGATCGCCGTCACAAACCCTTCCCGTATGTTCATCCCGCCCGTGAAGCCGCGCAGACCATCGACAATCAGCACTTTGCGGTGGCTGCGCAGATTCGCGTAGACCAGTTTGACGCCAATCACCGGTCGCATGAAGAGCGCCGTATCCACGGCGCCGGCAAGCAGACGCTTGATAACCGGAGGACGGGAATACTTCGAGCCAACAGCATCGATCAACACCCGCACCTTAACCCCGCGCTCGTGCGCATCAATCAGCGCCTGCGCGATGTCGCGTCCGACCTCATCATCGTCGAAAATGTAGCTTTGCAGGGCGATCGAGTGCTGCGCACCACGAATCGCTTCGAGCATGGCGGGATATGTCTGGTCACCGCCTGCAAGCAGGTCGATCTGGTTGCAACCGACCAGGCGGAACCGCGAAACATGGTCGCCAAGTGTCTTGAGCGCCGCAAACTGCGGATCCGCGAAGTGCGAGACGTCTTTGATCACCACCCGGTCGATGACCTCTTCGGCGTAGACCATGTTCGCCCGCAAACGCGTCACCCGGGTCCTGCGAATGCGGTTGATGCCCGCCACGAGGTAGAGGAGCGGACCGAACAGAGGCGAGAACAGGATCACAGCCACCCAGCCAATCGCCGCACGCACGTCGGTCTTGGTCATGGCGGCATGAACTGAGGCGACCGCGCCAGCCACGATCGACACGGCAAATACGATATGAGGCCAGTAGTCGCGGAAGATGGCGTGCAGGTCAATCAACGTGGGATGCATGATGCTCGGTTCTGGTCTTGATGGGAAGGACGTTCGTGAGCAAACATGCTACACTTTTCCCTCTCGTGGTGGCTGTAGCTCAGTTGGTAGAGTCCCGGATTGTGATTCCGGTTGTCGTGGGTTCGAGCCCCATCAGTCACCCCAAATTTTAAAAACCTAACGCCGACAAACACTTACGTGTTGTCGGCGTTTTGTTTGCCCCGAAAGTTCGCATAAACCGCATTGACATCCCTGGGGGTCAAACACCACGACGGCCCGTTTATCGTTAAGTTGCCTTGAGACGAAGATGAAGCCATCAACATTGGCAGGATGCGAATTGACTGCGGCTCCCCATTGCTGAGTCACGTGAAGGCCTCTCCCACCATGTTCCGCGCGGATTTCGACAGGCGTTGCACATTCTGGATGAACTGCCCGCGCAGACCGCGCCTGAATACGCAGGTTGCCAGGGTTGCCGTGCTGACCTTCATCAGCTTTTCGCGCGTTTCGGGTTTGAGACTGCTCATGGGGGGAACTCCGTTCAGTAAATGTCGGGTTCAGCCACCGGAGCGCCGAAGTCGGTACGCAGGAAATCAAAATCGCAGCCCTCATTTGCCTGCTGGATATGCCTGGTGAACATCCAGCCATAGCCGCGCTCGTAGCGCGGCGCTGGTCGCGTCCAGTTAGCGCGCCGACGCGCGAGCTCCTCGTCGGAGACTTCAAGGCGAATGCAGCGGGCCGGTACATCGACCGTGATCAGATCACCGTTCTGCACCAATGCCAGCGGGCCACCGATGTAGGACTCGGGCGACACGTGCAGAATGCAGGCGCCGTAACTGGTGCCGCTCATGCGCGAATCAGACATCCTCAACATGTCGCGTACACCTTGCTTGAGCAATTTCTTCGGGATGGGGAGCATGCCCCATTCCGGCATGCCGGGACCGCCCTGCGGACCGGCATTGCGCAATATCAGAACATGATCCGCGGTGACGTCGAGGTCATCGGTGTCGATGACCGCCTTCATCGAGGCGTAATCGTCAAAGACCAGCGCGGGCCCGGTGTGACGGTGCAGATGGGCCGGACAGGCACTGGGTTTGATGACGCAACCGTCGGGGGCAATGTTGCCCTTGAGTACCGCAAGCGCACCTTCGGCGTAGATCGGATTGTCGAGCGGTCGGATCACGTCGTCGTTGTAGACCGCCGCGCCTTCAATATTTTCGCCAAGCGTACGGCCTGTCACGGTCAGGGCATCGAGATGCAGGTGCTCGCGAATGCGGTTCATCAATCCTGGCAGCCCACCCGCGTAGAAGAAATCTTCCATCAGATAGGTGTCGCCGCTGGGGCGCACATTGGCCACCACCGGGACAAACCGGCTGAATCGATCGAAATCCTCCAGTCCAATTTCACACCCGGCGCGCTTGGCCTGCGCGATGACATGGATGATGGCGTTGGTCGAGCAACCCATGGCCATGGCTACGGCGATGGCGTTTTCGAACGCTGCGTGGGTCTGGATCCTGGCAGGCGTGAGGTCTTCCCAGACCATATCGACGATGCGCCGGCCCGATTCAGCGCTCATGCGCATATGGCTGGAATCCGGCGCCGGAATCGATGAAGCGCCCGGCAATGTCATGCCGATCGCCTCGGCAATGGCCGTCATCGTGCTGGCGGTTCCCATGGTCATGCAGGTGCCATGGCTGCGGGCGATGCCACCCTCAATCTCGATCCACTCCTTCTGGTTGATCAGGCCGGCGCGACGGTCGTCCCAGTACTTCCAGGCATCCGATCCGGACCCGAGAACTTTGCCGTGCCAGTTCCCGCGCAGCATGGGTCCTGCAGGCACATAGATCGCCGGCAAGCCAGCGCTTGTGGCGCCCATCAGCAGGGCCGGAGTCGTCTTGTCGCACCCGCCGAGCAGCACCACGCCGTCCACCGGGTGACACCGCAGCAGTTCCTCGACATCCATCGCCAGCAGGTTTCGATAAAGCATCGTCGTCGGCTTGACGTATTGTTCGGCCAGTGAAAGCGCCGGAAGTTCGACCGGAAAGCCGCCCGCCTGAAGTACGCCGCGCTTGACGTCCTCGACCCGGTGCTTGAAGTGCGCATGACAGGGATTGATGTCAGACCAGGTGTTGACAATGCCAATCAGCGGCTTGCCGGCCCAGTCCTCCGGCCCATAGCCCATCTGCATGGCGCGCGAGCGGTGTCCGAAGGAGCGCAGGTCATCCGGTGCAAACCAGCGTGCGCTGCGCAGGGTTTCGGGGGTTTTAACGCGTGTAGTCATGGTCGGGATCCGAGCGGTCAACGGGATTGACGGGGCATGCGAAAATACTAATATATTAGTATTTCAATAACAAAAGCATAGAGGCCGCAGGTTCTGCGGTACTCAACGTCCTTCCAGAGAAGTCCTCCTCACGCGTTGCAGAAAGTCCTCCTCACGCGTTGCAGAAATTCCGCCTCATGCGTTGCAGAAATTCCGCCTCATGCGCTCCAGAAATTCCGCCTCATGCACTCCAGAAATTCCGCCTCACGCGTTCCGGAAAAGCCCGCATCACCCCTGGCAGTACTTGGCTCTGAAATCGTCGTCCGTCACGACCCTCCAGAGCCGGCCGTCATCCGGCTGTCTGAAAAACGGCGCAACGTCCCGCAGGAATGGCCAGCGCCCCAACTCCCAGTGATCTCCGCGAATCCAGAACACGCGATTGGGGTTTTGACACATCCGGGGAACCAGATTGTCGAAAGTCACGAGCACTTCCTTGCCCAACGCGGGATTGAAACGCGCTGCGTCGACCAACTCGTTGCGCCAGTTATCGCGCTTGGGGATTGCAGGCCAGTCCTCGACAACCCAGGCCGGCTTGCGTGCCTTGACATAGAAGGCAAGATCAAATGGATAGCTGTGCGAATACACCATGATGTCGTCGGGCGAGGCGTTTTTTGAGATCAGGCGACCCATTGCGCGTGCACTGTCGGTCTGGATGTACCAGAACACGCCGATCGACACCACGCAGGCAATCGCCGCGCCCGCCAAAGAAATGGCAATCGTTCGGTAAACGTGGGCTGACCACTTCGAGCTCATCGCGCGGATCGCGGCCTCGGCAAGCAATACGGCAAGCGGCGCGAGGGTCGGCATCACGTAGCCGATGAGTTTAGAGGCCGGGATCGAGAAAAAAATCGCGACGACCAGAAACCAGATCACCAGCAGCGGCTCCAGGCGCACGCCCTCACCGCGCCAGTAGCCCGGAAGCAGCAGTCCTGGCAGCCAGATCGACCAGGGCAAAGACAAACCGAGGATGACGGGCAGGTAAAACCAGAAGGGCTGTTCGTTGTTAAAGTTCTCGCCCACAAACCGTTCGTAGTGCTGATAAACGAAAAAATAGTCGTAGAAATCCGGGTACAGGCTTTGCATCTGCCAAAACCACGGCACAGCCACAACCAGGAAAACGGCAACGGCGGGTGGCCAAAAAAACAGCGCGATTCGTTGCCAGCGCCCGGTGAGCATGATCCAGAAAAAAAGTACGCCGCCCGGCAACACCACGCCAATCAGGCCTTTTGAAAGAATCGCCAGCGCCGCAAAAGCACCCGTCGCAACCGACATCGCACGCCAGGCACCGTTTTGTTCCCAGCGCAAGACGGTTTCGGCTCCCGCCAGAATGGTCAGCGTCATCATGCCGGCCACGAGCATGTCGAGATTTGCGTACTGCGCGCCGGCATAGAACAGCGGCATCGTCACCAGCATGGCCAGTGCCAGTGTGGCGACGTCGGCCCCCCGATACTTGCGCACAAAAAAATACAGCCCGATGGCGCTGCCCCAGGCCGCCAGCCAGGACGGTACGCGCGCGGCCCATTCATTCAGGCCAAAGACGGCAAACGCGAGTTGATCGATCCAGTAGAACAAAGGGGGCTTATGGAAATACGGCAACCCATTGAGCAAGGGCACCGAAATACTCCCGGAGCGCGCCATATCCCAGGCAACGCCCACGTAGCGCCCCTCGTCCGGCAAATGCAACGCCCTCACCCACGACAGATAACCCAGCCAGATTCCGGTGGCCAGCACCAGCCAGGGCGCAGCGCCAGGCTGTCTGGCCCGGTTCCAGAGGCGGCAGAGAAAATTGATCATCCGTTGGATTCAGTAGGAAGCAGACCGGATTGTAGGGCAGCACGCAAAAGCCGTGTTGTCATGGCAACCAGTCCGCGATGCCCTCAGACCCGGGCGGGAGGAATCTTGCGCAGGCGAGCCTGCGCGGCCTGCCCCAGCACCGGCCGCAGGTACTGCAGGAAGCGTTCCGGATCCTCGCTCATCGGGAAATGGCCCATGCCCTTCATGATTTGCCAGTGCGAACCTGCAATCGCGTGCCCCAGGAACTCGGTGTCCCTGGGTGTGCAGGAGTAATCGTACTCGCCCGTGAGCAACCAGAGCCCGCAGCGTGCCGTGTCGATGTCGCGAACCCTGTCGCGAATATCGCCATCCGCGGTATAGAAGTGAAGATCGCCCTTGAACACGCCGGGTCCGCCCTGCATGTAATGCCACAGGGTCTCCCAGCGATGCAGCGCCGGGCTGGACGGCCCGACGAGGCCTGACACGATGCCGGCACACACTTCACCGCCATGAACGTCGGGCCGATGCAACCAGTCGAGATCGTAATAGGGCTCGACGTGCGCGCCGGACTGCAGGCCGATCGCGGCGCCAAACCGGTCGGCGTGCTCAAGTGCGAGGTGCAGCACGATGCGCCCGCCGATCGAACAACCCATGACAATCGGCTGATCCAGTGCAAGCGCATCGCTCACCGCGAGGATCGCCTGCGTGTAGTCATGCGACGAAAGTTTGTAGTCGACATCCTGCCAGCCTTCGGGCGGCGAGGATTTGCCGTGCCATGGCAAGTCAAACGCCACCACGCGATAGTGCGCAAGGATCTCCGGATCGTTCTGGAGTGCACGGTACTGGCGCGTATCCGACCCGGCTGTGTGCAGGCACAGTAGCGGCACCCCCGCGCCCGACTCCTCGAAGTAGATGCGGTGGGGTTTGCCCTGCAATTCCAGCTGCAGGTAGCGGCCTGTGACAGGCTCGATGCGAGGTTTACCGTTTTGTGCGGACTGGCTCATGGCTGGGTTGCATCCTGGCGCACAGCGGCCAGGACGTCCTTGAAGTAAAGCAGGTTGGACATCAGGGGGTACAGATTGCCTTCGATCGTCAGATGACCCAGTTTGAGCATGGCCATGATGTCGTGAAACCCAGGCGGCGGCAACGGCGACCAGAACTGCGACCAGACCTGGGCCGGAGCACGCAATGCAAACGCCCAGTCCGCAAGGACAAACGGGCCCGTGCGCACGCTGGCCAGACGGCCGTCGGCAATATGCGCCAGATAAGCCTGATCCCCGACTTGCAGGAGAAATGTCGTGGTGAGGTGGCGTCCACGCCACACGAGCCTGTCGCGCGCGTTGACCCGCTCAGGCCAATCCAGCCGAAGTGTCTGGTCGAACTCCATGTATCCCCCGAAATAGTCCGGGCCCTGACCCGGTTTTTTATTGTCCTAGAATACCCTATGCTTGCACGAAACCAAGAGAAACAACGACAACCGCATCGCAGCAAAATGACCAACAGCAACAAACCGCCAATGACTTTCGGTGGCGCACTCTTCTCTCCCCGGGCCGTGGCGCTGGTGGGTGCCTCGGGCAATCCGAAAAAAAACACCGCGCGACCGATGCGCTTCATGCGCAAGCATGGGTTCGACGGTGTCATCTATCCGATCAACCCGGGGCAGAGCGAAGTCATGGGCGAGCGGACCTATGCCGGTCTGGATGAGTTGCCCGGTCCCATCGACCATGCGTTCATCATGGTATCGAGCGACCAGGTGCCCGCGCTGCTTGCGCCGTGCGCGAAAGCGGGCGCCCGGGTGGTCACGATCTACACCGATGGGTTCGGCGAAACCGGCGCGGAAGGCATGGCGCGACAGCAGGAACTGGTGCGGGACGCCCGCGCGCTCGGTCTGCGCATTGTCGGCCCCAACAGCATTGGTCTTGCCAATCTCGATCGCGGGCTGATTCTCTCGGTCAATGCCGCCTTCGAAGCAGATTCGCTGATTGCAGGCGACGTCAGTCTGGTCTCGCAGAGCGGCTCGATGATGGGGTCTCTCCTGGCGCGTGCCGCCGCACGCGGGTTCGGGTTTTCAAAATCGATTTCCGTGGGAAACGAAAGCGATGTCACGATGGGCGAGATCATCGAGGTCCTGGCCGACGACCCACAAACCAAAGTCATTCTGCTGTTTCTCGAAACAATCCGCGATGCGGGCGTATTCGGCGCTGCGCTCGAGCACGCGCGTCAGCGCGGCAAACCGGTGATTGCCTATAAGCTCGGGCGCTCTGAGCAAGGCGATGCCCTCGCCCAATCCCACACGGGCGCCATGGCCGGCAACGATGTGGCGGTAGACGCCTTCCTGCGCGCCCATGGGGTCATGCGGGTCCATCACCTTGAAACGCTCTTTGAGCTGATTCCGCTGGCCGAACGTTATCTCGGTCATTGCCCCGCCGTCACGGCGCCCGCCCGGGTCGCGGTGATCACCACGACCGGCGGTGGCGCAGCCACGGTCGTCGACAATCTGGGATTGCACGGCATGGTGGCCGTTGCGCCGCCACCCGATTTTGTTGCCCACATGGCAGCAAGAGGAACCCAGATTCGCGAAACGCCTGTCATCGACCTGACGATGGCCGGCACCAGCAGCCAGTATCGGGATTTACTTGAGCAACTGCTGCGCGCGTCCTGGTGTGACGCGGTCCTGAGCGTGGTCGGCTCTTCCGCCCAGTTCCAACCTGACTTGGCCGTCAAACCCCTGATCGAGGCCAACCGACCCACTGACAAGCCGCTGGCGGTTTTTCTTGCGCCGGAAGCGACCGAATCCTTGCGCCTGCTACAACAAGCCGGTATCGCCGCATTTCGCACGCCAGAAGCCTGCGCGGACGCGCTGGCAGTATTTTTCGCTCCGCGCGGCAACGCCCCGCAGCCCGTCGAATCCGTCTTCTGGCCGGCGGATCTGCCTGTCGCGGGCTTGCTGACCGAATATGAGTCAGCCAGGGCCTTCGCAGTGCTGGGTGTGCCCACGGCGCACGCCGAGTTGCTTGCGCCCGGGCAGCTCACCCACGGGGTACCCTATCCGGTGGTCGTCAAGATATCCTCGCGCGACATCCCGCACAAGACCGATGCCGGCGGTGTACGCGTGGGAATCACCGATGACGCTGGCCTGGCCAGGGCTGCAGGCGAAATCATCGCCAGCGCCTCCGTGCACGCGCCAAATGCGCGTATTGATGGCTTGCTCGTACAGTCCATGGCACCGCGCCTGCTGGAATTAATGCTCGGGTATCGCGACGATCCGCTGGTGGGGCCCACCGTCATTCTCGGAGCGGGTGGCATCACCGCGGAAATCTCACCGGATTTCGCAATCCGTCTCGCACCGGTCGGGATCGACGACGCGCGTGCGATGATTCTGGAAGTGCGGGCGACTCGTCTGGTGCGGGGCTTTCGCGGCTTGCCGCAAGGCGACTGCGAGGCGCTCGCCCGAGCAATCGTCGCGTTCTCGCAGCTTGCCGCAATTCGCGGTGCTCACGTAGCCGAAGCCGAAATCAATCCGCTCTTCGTACAGACAGACGGTGTGATCGCGGTCGACGGGCTCGTGCGGCTGGACTAAGCGATGCACACCCGGCTCGCTGACCCGGCATCGTACGGCGCGACAAGGCGGCATTGCGACCAACAGTCGTGCGACACCGTCATGAATTCAGAGCCGGCATTGCCGTGAGCGCCCACTGGGCAACGCCATGAACCCAGGCGCTCGCGACCAATCACCGCCCCCACCGGCCTCGGGACTGGACGCAAACGCACGGCTGTTCGCCAGCCTGCTCGGTATTGGCCAGATCTGTTCGTGGGGAACGCTCTACTACTGCTTTCCGCTGATCGCGACCGCGATGGAAACCGATCTCGGGTGGTCAAAATCAGAGTTATACGGTGCCCTCACCTTCGGGCTGCTCCTGGCTGCGGTTCTGACCTACCCGGTGGGCATGGCCGTCGATCGCGGCCATGGTCGCGTGTTGATGGCCGCCTCCTCCCTGCTGGCGGCGGGCGGCCTGCTCGCCTGGTCATTCGTTCAGAGTACAGGCGTTTATTTTGCCCTGACAGGCCTGCTCGGCGCACTTCAGGCGACCCTTCTGTACGAGCCGGCTTTCGCGATCATGGCACGCCGCGTCGGTCCGCTCAGTGCTCGCTCGGGCATCACGCTGATCACGCTGTGGGGCGGCTTCGCCAGTACGGTATTCATCCCGATCGAACAATTGCTGCTGGATCACTGGGGTTGGCGCGCTTCGCTCTGGGTGCTTGCCGCCGTCAACGCCGTATGGGCGCTCGGCTACGTCTGGCTGATTCGTCCGGAGCGCGATGTCATGCATGCATCGAGCACCAGCGGACGCGCGGCACACGCCGCGCGCGACCGAGAGGCGATCCGGATCGCGCTGCGCGGTCCGGTCTTCTGGTTACTGCTTGCCGCCATGACTGTCTACGCCGTCGCGTTTTCAGCGTTCACTTTCCACATGTATCCCATGCTGCAGGATCTGAAACTCGATCCGGCCGAGGTGGTCCAGTCGCTGGCAATCATCGGTCCGGCGCAAGTCGCCGGGCGAGTCCTGATCACGATCTTTGCGTCACGCGCGCCAATGCGTGTGATCGGCTCAGTGATGATCTCGGTCTTTCCTTTCGTCTTCTTTCTGCTTGCCCGTCCGTCGCCGTCGTTTGGCCTGGTCGCGGTGCTGATCGCCGCGTACGGTCTGTCCAACGGAATCTTTACCATCGTCCGGGGCCTGGTCGTACCGGAAATGGTTAGCCGCCACGCCTACGGCGCGATTAACGGGCTGCTGGTTCTGCCGATGGCGGTCGGCCGCGCAATCGCCCCTGTCGCCGCAGCCTGGCTCTGGGCCGTGCAACAGTCCTATCACCTGGTGATCGTGGCGATTGCGTGGTCGTCGGTTCTGCTGGTGGCCTTGTTCTGGCTGGCCAACTGGGTCAGTCAATCGCGACGCCTGCCTCCTTGACCACGCGCGCCCATTTGTCGGTCTCGGCGCGGATGAAAGCGCCGAATTCGGCGCTGGTCTCTGGCTTCGGCACCGACCCCAGCTCGAGGATGCGCGTATTGACATCCGGCTGGCGAATGATCGCGACAATCTCGCGGTTCAGGCGATCAATGACGGCAGCTGGCGTACCCGCGGGCGCCAGCAAGCCGAACCAGGACCACACCTCGTAGTTGGGCACTCCGGATTCCTCGATCGTCGGTACGTCGGGCAACTGCGCATTGCGCGTCGATGACGTCACGGCAAGCGCCTTGAGCCGACCAGCCTTGATATGCTGAATCACCGACGGCATGTTGTCGAACACCATCGAAATTTGCCCACCCAGAAGATCGGCAATCGCCGGAGTGCTTCCCTTGTACGGGATATGGGTGATCGGAACCCCGGTGCGCAGTTTGAACAATTCGCCCGAGAGATGCAACGTCGTGCCGTTACCGGACGAACCAAACGTCAGTTTGCCCGGGTTGGCCTTGCCGTAGGCAATCAGTTCCTGCACCGTGTTGTATGGCGCGTCCTTATTGACCACCAGCACGTTAGGAACCATCGCCACGCGAGTCAGCGGCGTGAAATCGCGGACCGCGTCGTACGGCATGCTCTTGTAGAGGCTCGAATTGATCGCGTGCGTGCCGATCGTCGCCATCACCAGGGTGTAGCCATCGGGTGCTGATTTGGCGACCAGCGCCGTACCGATGTTGCCGCCCGCGCCTGGCCGGTTCTCCACCACCACGCTTTTGTCGAATTTTTCGCCAAGCTTCTGCCCCACGAGCCGCGCCAGGATGTCGGTGGTACCGGCCGCCGTGAAAGGCACGATGATCGTGATCCCGCGACTGGGATAGACGTCCGGCGTCTGCGCGTGCGCGCCGAAGCTCATGAGCAACGCGGGCAATGCAAGGCCAGCAGAAATCAACCTGAAGAATGCGCCGGCAAGGGCACGGGCATAGGTTGAAAGATATTCAAACGATCGGAACAGTCTTTTCATGCAATAGCTCCATCCGGAAATAACCGGGGACGCCCCGGCTGCGCGCGCCCATGGTCGCGATCACCCACCACCCCGCGACGCAAGCGCCTCAGGGACGAAACCCCGTTTTGTGCACGCCAGCCTGGCGCAGCGGAGCGGCCAGGTTGACGAATTCGACCAGCGCCTCGCGCGTCAGCGCAGGATCGATGATGTCCTCTACGACGAACGCTTCGGCACTCCGAAACGGCGAGGTCAGCGCACGCACGCGCGCCTCGATCTCGGCATGTTTGGCGACAGGATCGGCAGACGACTCGATCTCCGCGCGGTAGGCGACTTCGAGCCCGCCCTCGATGGGCAATGAACCCCATTGCGCAGAAGGCCAGGCGTAACGGAAATTGTGACGCCCTGAGTTCTGATGACCGCCAGCCGCCACACCGAACGCGCGCCGCACGATCACCGAGCACCAGGGAACCGTGGACTGCGCGACAGCCGTCAGTGCACGCACGCCGGCGCGCATCACCCCGTCGCGCTCGGCCTCGATGCCGATCTGGAATCCCGCGATGTCCACCAGGTGAATCAC
>JADZBO010000098.1 GCA_020851995.1 Burkholderiaceae bacterium | reverse complement strand
GTGCTCGCACGTGAATGGTCAGTGGGCCCGCCAATGCGGTAATCGCCAGTCAAAAACCAGCGCTAAGGCTCGCAGCGCTGTCGCGCACGCAGCTCCCGCGACGAGCCCAACCCATCCGGGCAGTCCGAACTGGCCGGCGGCGATCACAACCCAGCCACCGGCAAACGAACAGACGGCGTAGGGCCGGTGATCGCGAAAGGCCTGGGGGATTTCATTGCAGACGATGTCGCGCAACACACCGCCGAACACGGCGGTGATTGTTCCCATCAGGACAGCGACAATGGCTGGCATGTCGGCGACCATCGCCAGTTGCGTGCCACCAGCGGTAAACAGGCCGAGTCCGACCGCATCGGGCCATTGCACCGCGCGTTCAGTCGGCGCGAAATGCCGTGTCTGCAGAAAGAACATCGACAACAACGACAGGCCAATCAGCATCCACAGCCACCAGGAGTGCTCTACCCAGAAGAACGGGCGGCGGTCGAGCAGCACGTCGCGCAGAGTTCCGCCACCAAAGGCGGTCAAACCAACCACAATGCACACGCCGACTGGGTCGAGTTTTTTGCGCGCGGCCTCAAGCAGGCCAGAGACGGCGAACGCCATGATTGCGGTCGCCTCGATGGCGACAGCTGGGCTGGGTTGCGTCCAGGCTTCCGGGATCATGAATGTGGTGGTCTTTGGCCTGACGGCGTGGATCAGACGCCAGTTTAGCGAGCCATTGCCATCGCGCAAAGTTTGATCGGCGCTAAGATGTGTCAAGGTGTGATGGCAACGCATCGGCCTGAGCGCAGCAGGAATCCCCCTCCTTGCCGCTCCCAAGAGCGGCAGGCCGTAGACGAAAGGGAGGGATGGATATCAAGCCATATTTATTTTAAGTATGGCGCAGGCTTACTCTTTTGAGTTTGAGTGCAGGTTTTTCAACATAGCGCCAGGACAGCATCGCAATGATTGCTGACGAAGCCAGGGCGATAGCAAGAAAGAAATAAGAATCTGTCATTCCCTTATAAATCATGAAATTAACGATCGGCATATGATAGATATAAAGACCATAGGAGATATCGTTTTTATGCAGAACATATTCAGACAGAGAGGGGAGTGTAAAGGCGGCTTTAAAAATTAACCAACCAAGCAAGATGAAAGATAAGAAATTAATCGAATTATCGTAGCCCAAGTTAAATTTTAACGTGAAGTGATACGCGATTAAATATGCGAACAGCGGCACCAGGATATTAATTTTAAGCAACCTGGACTGCAGGTTTTTATTTATGGATACATACGCGCCTGATGCAAACATTGCGATCCATGGAACAAAAGAGACGTTAAACAATCTCTCCAGCACTGATTCGCGAGGGTTTAAAAACGAATTAGCAGTGTTTAGCACTACAAAAATCAAAAACAATCCCACCGAAATTTTTTTGTGCTTTCGATACAGAAAGAAAATCACCGGTGTCAGGAAATAAAACTGAAGCTCAACACTGATAGTCCAGAGACTCGCATTGAGCTTGCCCGTGGCATAGCCACGCATGAAATCCGGATTAAAAAACTGCAAAAAAGTTAATTGCGTAGATAGCCAAATCAACCATTCGCCGGGGCTAATCGAAACAGTGGAAAAATATCCGCTGCAGTAGGTCAGGATAAGAGAAAACACAATACAAACATAAAGTCCGGGGAACAAACGCAGATATCGATTAGTAGCAAATATGCGCAATCGATCAGGGGCACTGATATTGGCGAAGGATTGATAAATCAGAAAACCACTGATAAAGAAAAAAATTGGTACACCTGGAAAATACCTAATAAAATCCAACCATGGAACTGGCATCTGAAACCAGTCAATAGAATGGGAAATCGCGACTTGTGCTGCAGCAAACAATCGAATCAAATCAAAATTGTTTTTAGTTTGTAGTTTATTTGAAGCAAGGGGATTCATATGAAACAATCGCACAGGCCTGAGCCTGGACTCGGCTGATGAAATAATTAATAACGGACGTGTAGTGATCGTGACTTGATCTGACAGCCTTTCATTTTGAGGTACGTGTTTGTCAGCTCAAATCGAAACGACTTCAAATTATGGGATTGAGATTTAAAAGACCGTGAAACTGTCTTTTACCACGATCCTTACAAGCAGATTCAACCGTCCAGCAACGAGACGGTTATAGCAACGAGACGGTTATAGCAACGTCGTTTAAAGCGACACTAGTGTTTGCTAACAAATCCCCATAAAACCCATTAACTCCACATTAAACTGGCCTCAATTTTTTGTAGTATTTCTTCTGTACTACCCTGACAAAATTTTAGTCAGCAACCCTGAAGAATTGCGATGAATTTGACATCCACCCCTCCCTCTCGGCGCGCATCAAGATGGCTGTTGCCTCAATGACAACTGCAGTGCTGGGTTGCGTCCAGGCTTCCGAGATCATGATCTTGGTGGTCTTTGGCCTGACGGCGTGGCTATGGCTTCAGTTTAGCGATCGGTTGCCATCCCGGATAGTTTGATCGGCGCTAAGATGTGTCGACTTATGGTGGCAAGGCAACCCCGCCTGCGCTGTTGACTGCAGGAGCATGCGCACATGATGGGAGCACGCGGCGAGATCTACGTGGTGATTCAGGGCGCGCTCTTTGCGCTTGTCCTGTTCGGGCCGAAGTCGATCGCAGCAATTCCTGCGTGGCCAGTGGGTGCCACGGTGTTTTTCAGCGGACTAGGCCTTTTGCTGATCATGGCCGGGTTGATCGTGTCGGTGCTTGCAGCATGGAACCTGGGGCGCAGTTTGACACCTCTGCCTTATCCGAAAGCCGATGCGGCGCTGGTGACGACCGGCCTGTTTCGCTATGTGCGGCATCCTATCTACTGTGGCGTCATATTTCTGGCCCTTGGGTGGAGCATCTACACACAGGGCACACTGACGCTCTGCTATGCCTTCGTGCTTGCCGTGTTTCTGGACATAAAATCCAGGCAGGAGGAGATTTGGCTCTGTCAGAAATTCGCCGATTACCCGCAATACCAGAAAACGACCAGGAAACTGATCCCCGGAATTTATTAAGCAACTGATCACCGGAATCCACTGATCCACTGATCCACTGATCCACTGATCCACTGATCCACTGATCTACTGATCTACTGATCACCGGAGTGTATTCATCACCTGATCCCCGGTATTCAAGATTGAATTCAAAAACAGCGCACATGAACCGTTGCCCCTGGTGTGAAGGATTCGACCTCTATCGTGAATATCACGACACGGAATGGGGGGTTCCGCTGCGCGACGATCGCGCGCTCTTCGAGTTGCTGATTCTGGAGGGCGCACAAGCTGGGCTGTCCTGGTCCACAGTGCTCAAAAAGCGCGAAAGCTATCGTCTTGCTTTTGACCAGTTCGACCCGAATAAAATTGCGGCGTATGGCGACTCAAAAGTGCAGGCACTGCTCGCGAACCCCGGAATCATCCGCAATAAGCTCAAGGTCGCGGCAACCATTACCAACGCCAGAGCTTTCCTGGAAATGACACGCAATGGTCAGTCGTTCAGTGATTTTCTGTGGCAGTTCGTCAACAACGAACCGATCCGGAACCGCCGCCGCTCGCTGAGCGAGGTGCCGGCAAAAACGCCGCAATCCGACGCAATGAGCAAGGCGCTGCTCAAGGCCGGCTTCAAGTTTGTCGGGTCAACCATCTGCTATGCGTTCATGCAGGCGTCCGGCATGGTGAACGATCACCTGGTGTCCTGCCATCGTTACAGGCCTTGCTCTGAGTACAAGTGAAGCCCGAAGCGAGGCGCGCGCAGTCGACCTGATACTTCTCGCCGATTTGCGAATACTTAAAGATTCTGACGATGGGCAGATTTATAATGGTAAAGTCAGCGTCGACAATGTATAAATTTCATCATGACAGAAACGATGGCTCCTCTCTCCGCCCATGCCTCTCGCCAGGAGTTGCTCAAGACGATTGATCTCTTGCTCGCGCGGGTCGATGAACTGCAGGCCAGCAACACCGAGCTTGAAAGGCTTCGGGCCACCGATCCGCTGACCGGTTGCTGGAACCGAGGCCAGTTTGACAACGCGGTCGTGCTTGAACTCGACCGAAGTTTGCGTTACCACCATCCGCTCTCGCTGCTGCTGATCGATATCGATCATTTCAAGAAAGTGAACGACACGCTCGGCCACAAGGCGGGCGATCGGGTACTGAAAGAACTGGCGGCAACGATCCGGTCAGGCATACGCATTATTGACGGTCTCTAACGCTGGGGCGGCGAGGAGTTCGCGGTGCTTCTTGCTGCCACAAGCTACCGCAAGGCGGGCATCCTGGCAGAAAAACTGCGTAAGCGTCTTGAGCGAACCGAGTTCAAAGGCATTGGCACGATCACCGTCAGCATCGGAGTCGCGGAGCATCAGGGCGCAGAATCGTCGCTCGAGTGGTTCGAACGCGTTGACGCTGCGCTCTACCGGGCCAAGTTCGAGGGTCGGAACCGGGTGCAGGTTGACCCGAAAGGCAATTCGGACCATTGGGAAGGCGACGGCTCAGCGCCTCTGGTGCGTCTTGTCTGGCGTGAAGCGTACGAATCAGGACAGCCGCAGATCGACGAGGAGCACCGGCGGCTTTTTGACCTGGCCAACGAGGCCTTTGACGCTTCATTCGGTTCCAACGCGTCCGCCGAAGCGCTTCCCGCCGCGCTTGACCGACTGCTCGCGCACATCGCACATCACTTCGAACACGAGGAACAGATCCTCGCTGAGCGAGGCTACGCACGCCTCGCCCCCCACAAGATGGCACATGCGGCATTGATTGCCCGCGCACTGGAACTCAGGGCTGCCGTTGACCGGGGCCAGGGGTCGCTCGGTGCGCTCGTCGAGTTCATTGCCAACAAGGTGGTGGCACAACACCTGATCATGGCGGATTCGGATTTCTTTCCACTTTTCCGCAACGACGAGAGCTAGACTCCGCCCGTACCGCGCAATTTTCGCGGTCACGCGGCTGTGCGCGCCGCTTGGGTCTGCAAGGTCGGGGTGGTGACCGTCATTCTTGCTGTGCACTACGGCAACTAAATGCGGGATAATCCCTCTCACATTATTTGTCGCACACAGGCCGCATCATGGAATTCAACACCCACATTCAGGTTTCCGCCGCCAAGGTCAAGACGTCTGCCCTGGCGGTTGGCGTTTTCGCCGACGGCATTCTCAGTCCCTCGGCTGATGTGATCGACCGCGCCAGCAATGGTGCGATCCGTGCCGTCATCAAGACTGAATTCAGCGCCCGCGCCGCCTCGACGCTGGTACTGCGCAATCTGCCTGGCGTGGCGGCGCAACGGGTGGTCCTTGTCGGACTGGGCAAACAGTCGGAATACAGCCTGCGCACCTACGCGCGTGCGGAGCTTGCCTTTGCCGCGGCCTGCGTGCAGGCGCGCGTCGGCGAGGCAACCTCCGCCCTCGCTTCCATTGCGTGCGCGGGCACTGAATTGCGCGAACGCGCCCGGGCAGGCGGTGCCGCCGTGTGCGAGGCCACCTACCACTATGATTCGACGCTGGGCAAACCGGATCCGCACGCACGTCCGAAGTTGCGCAAGTTCGCCATGCTGGTCGAACGCGCTGACGCAGCCAAAGCCCAACACGGTCTGCGCGAAGGCGAGGCACTCGGCGAAGGCATGTCGCTTGCGCGCACGCTGGGGAACCTGCCCGGCAACATCTGTACCCCCACCTATCTTGGCGAAACCGCAAAATCACTGGCGCGCTCCTTTAAATCGATCAAGGTGTCGGTACTTGACCGCAAGCAGATCGAAGCGCTGAAAATGGGCTCATTTCTGTCCGTGGCCAAGGGCTCAGATGAAATGCCCCGCTTCATCGTGATGCACTACAAAGGCCCCCAGCCCGCGCGCCGTGCCGTAAAGGCGGCCGCCCTGACGGCTGAAGGGCCCGTGGTGCTGGTCGGCAAAGGCATCACGTTCGACTCGGGAGGCGTTTCGATCAAACCCGCGGCAACGATGGACGAAATGAAGTACGACATGTGCGGTGCCGCCAGCGTGATCGGCACACTGCGCGCCGCTGCCCAGCTCGAACTGCCCGGAGAAGTCATCGGCCTGATCCCCACCTGCGAAAACATGCTGAGCGGTCGTGCCAATAAGCCTGGCGATGTCGTGACCAGCATGTCAGGCCAGACGATCGAAATTCTCAATACCGACGCGGAAGGCCGCTTGATCCTGTGCGACGCACTGACGTACGCCGAACGCTTCAAACCGTCCGTCGTCGTGGACATCGCCACGCTCACCGGCGCCTGCGTGGTCGCACTCGGCAGCGTCAACTCCGGCTTGTTCTCAACCGACGACGCGCTGGCCGGCGCGCTGCTGGCCGCAGGCCGGCAAGCTCTGGATCCGGCCTGGCGCATGCCAATGGACGAGGCCTACCAGGATCAGCTGAAATCCAACTTCGCGGATATGGCCAACATTGGCGGCCCTCAGGCGGGTTCCGTGACCGCTGCCTGCTTCCTGTCGCGCTTTACCAAGGCTTACCGCTGGGCCCACCTGGACATCGCCGGCACCGCCTGGCGCGGAGGCAAGGACAAGGGCTCGACCGGCCGCCCGGTTCCGCTGCTGCTGCAGTTCCTGCTCAATCGCAAACCAGGCTGAAGCGAACCATGGCGCGCGTGGATTTTGCCATTGGCGCGGCCGATCGTGTCCGACAGGCGTGTCAAACGACGTTGCGCCAGTTTCTGGCGGGGCAGGCACTTGTGGTCTATTGCCGCGATCCGCGTCGCTTGCGCGCCTTTGACGAACAACTCTGGTCCGTCGATGACGCTGCGTTTGTTCCGCATGTGATGGCCGACAGCCCGCTCGCTCCCGCGACCCCTGTGATCATGGTCGCAGACGGACTGGAGGCAGCGCTGGCGCTGCGGGCGGCTCCCGTCTGGTTGCTGAATCTCGATGATGCCTGCCCGCCGTCGCTGGATCTTGTCGTGCGGGTGCTTGAAATCGTTTCGGGAAACGATGAGGATAAAGCGATGGCCCGGGCGCGCTGGAAGGCCTACCAGGCCGCGGGCCACGAAGTCCATTCTCACACGATGAATGCAAAGTAATACTTAACAACAATTCACATAAATTTTTGTTGTTTACACCCTATTCAGGGAACTGTCAGGTATGCTTGCGGTCACAGTATCGGCGACCTGCGTTTTACGCCCGCCAGCCACTCAATCAAGGAGCAATTCAATGAGCGACTATCGCCCCACCCTTTCCCGCAGCCCGTATGGTGCCGGCAGCGCGGAGGTCGTACGCAACACTGTGCTGCGCAATACTTACTGGCTGCTCGCCATTTCGATGATTCCGACAGTCCTTGGCGCCGCCGTTGGCATGATGAGCGGCATCAATCAGCTGATGGCTTCAAGCCCCGGCATGTCGGCCATCATCTTCCTGGTCGGCGCCTTCGGTCTGATGTATGCCATCGAAAAGAACAAAGACAGCTCGGCGGGCGTGGGCCTGCTCCTGTTGTTCACGTTCTTCATGGGCGTCATGCTGTCGCGTATGCTCGGCTTCGTGCTGGGCATGTCCAATGGCACGCAGCTCGTGATGACCGCTTTCGGCGGCACGGCCATCGTCTTCGGCACCATGGCAACGCTGGCCAGCACCATCAAGCGCGACCTCTCGGGAATGGCCAAGTTCCTGTTCATTGGCGTGGTCATCCTGCTGGTCGCCTCGCTGGCCAACATCTTCCTGCAACTGCCGGCGCTGATGCTGACGGTGTCGGTCATGGCCATCGTGATCTTCTCGGCATTCATGCTCGTGGATCTGCAGCGCGTCGTCAACGGCGGTGAAACCAACTACGTTTCGGCAACCCTGGCAATTTACCTGGATGTCTATAACGTGTTCACAAACCTGCTGGCCTTGCTCGGCATCTTTGGCGGCAACCGCGACTAACCTCGTACGCGGTTCCAGCCATCAAGCCAGTTCTCCGGAACTGGCTTTTTTCTGGGCGTCGCCAGCCCACACCCGGTCGACCAGCGCAGTCCGTGCAGGCCCACAACACTCTGCCCGACGCGCAGACAAACCCACCCAGCGGCACGGTTGTTAAACTAGGCGACTACATCAGGCTCGATGACTGCGGGGGATATGGTTCGCCGCGCAACGAGCCTGCCGAGCATGAATCGGAGAGTCTACTTGTCGAATTCCGTATTGCGCCAAATCGAAAACGGTGTGCTGACACTGACCATCAACCGTCCGGAACGGCGCAATGCGCTGGACATCGCGACCTACCTCGGGCTTGCAGAGGCGATCCGCGACGCGGGAGGCAACGACAGCGTCCGGGTCATTGTCCTGACCGGTGCGGGGGATCACTTCACAGCGGGTAACGACCTCAAGGATTTCCAGGCTGTGCGGCCGGTGGGCGACAGCGCCGGCATGACCTTCATCCGCAGTCTCGTCGAAAGCGATCTGCCCGTCGTGGCTGCCGTCGAGGGTAATGCCATCGGAATTGGTGTCACCCTGCTTCAGCATTGCGATTTTGTCTATGCGGCAACGACCGCCCGGTTTCGCATCCCGTTCGTGGCCCTGGGCCTTTGCCCTGAAGGGGCATCAAGCCTGTTGCTGGCCCGGATGGTTGGTCAGCGCAGGGCAAACGACTGGTTACTGCGAGGTCGGGCTTTTTCCGCTGCAGAGGCGCTTGAGGCGGGATTTGTGAACGGCACGACGGATCCTGGGCAAGCGCTCGCCCAGGCGATGAAGGCCGCCGGGGAGATGGCAGCGCTGCCACCCGAAGCGTTGCGCCTGACAAAACGCATGCTCCACCACGCAGAACGCCAGCAAATTCACGAAACGCTGGATTACGAAGTACAGCACTTCTCACAGCGGCTGGCCTCGCGCGAAGCGCAAGACGCCTTCGCAGCCTTTTTCCAGGCCCGGAAAAAATAGACGATCACGCGTTGCCCTCAGCCACCTGCCAAACACTGAAAAACACACACAGGCGCCCTATTGATGTCCACCCCGCCAGTCCGCGATGATCCACGGGCAGAAGCCAGGTTTCACCAAGCGCTGGAACTGCACATGCGCGGACAAATCGGCCGTGCGCAATCGCTGTACCGCGAAGTTCTGCAGTTGCAACCGAACCACGCTGAGGCGCTGCATCACCTGGGTATCATTGCACTCCAGATGCGCGACCCAGCCAATGCCATGCATCTGATCGGCCAGGCGGTCACGCTCAACCCCGCCAATCCGGCTGCGCACAGCAATCTCGGCATGGCCTGCGAAGACGCCGGGCAGCCTGAAGCGGCGCTCGCCAGCTACGACAAGGCCATTGCGCTCAGGCCAGACCATGCCGAGGCAATCCTCAACCGCGGCAATGTCCTGCAAACTCTGCAGCGCTGGTCAGAGGCACTCGGGAACTACGACCGGCTTATTGCACTGGCTCCGCACTATGCGGATCCCCACAACAACCGCGGTAATGTCCTGCGCAAGCTTGGGCGTCGTCGCGAAGCTCTTGAGAGCTACTCGCATGCAATCCGGCTTAAGCCGGATTTTGCGCAAGCCTACAGCAATCGTGGCGTCGTTCAGAAAGAACTGCGGGATCTGGACGAGGCGCTCGCCAGTTTTAACCAGGCGCTTGAGCGCGCACCGGATAACCCGGAGATCCTGAACAATCGTGCCAACGCGCTGCACGAAATGGGTCGGCTGGATGAGGCGATGAAGGATTGGAACCAGTCGCTGACGCTGGATCCGGGGTATGTGGAAGTCCATATCAACCGGGGCAATGCGCTGCGCGAACTCGGGCGGCTCGATGAAGCCGCAGCCTGTTTCACGCAGGCGCTGCGGATCGACCCGGAGCACGCCGGCGCGCAGTGGACACTTAGCCTGCTGCGCTTGCTGCGCGGCGACTACGAAGGCGGCCTGCCACTTTACGAAGCGCGCTGGAAGCACGGCTCCGCGCTTGCCGTCACCAACCACCGGGATTTTCGACAACCACGCTGGACAGGCGACGCCCCGATTGCCGGTCGCACCATCCTGCTGCACGCCGAACAGGGCCTGGGCGATACGCTGCAGTTCTGTCGCTATGCCACACGGGTGGCAGCCCTGGGCGCTCGCGTAGTGCTCGAAGTTCAGCGCCCGCTGGTGCCCTTGATGCAAAGCCTCGAAGGCGTCAGCAAAGTCATCGCGGCAGGCGAACAACTGCCCGAGTTCGATCTGCATTGCCCCTTGCTGAGCCTGCCGCTGGCGCTGCGTACGACACTGGCCAACATCCCCTGGGACGGTGCCTACCTGCACGCCGATCAGACACGGGTATCGCATTGGCGGGCGCGCCTGGGGCCACACGATCGTCCCAGAATCGGACTGGTCTGGTGCAGCGGCCTGCACCCCGCACAACCCGAACTCTGGCGCGTGAACAAACGCCGCGATGTACCCTTCGACATGCTGGCAGAGATCAGCACGCCGGCACTTGCGTTTTATAGCCTGCAGAAGGGCGATCCTTACGAAGGGCAGACGGCACAACTCCAGTCGACGCACTGGCATGGCAACAATTTTTACAATTTCGCGTCCGAGTTGCACGATTTCGCCGACACTGCGGCTCTGGTTGCCAACCTGGATCTGGTAGTCAGCGTGGACACCGCCGTGGCACATTTGGCGGGTGCAATGGCAAAACCTGCCTGGGTGATGCTTCCCTTCGCCGCGGACTGGCGATGGCTGACCGGTCGCACGGATAGCGCCTGGTATCCGACGCTCACGTTATACCGGCAGAATCAGATCGAAAACTGGCGGTCAGTCGTTGAGAGCATTAAGGCGGACCTGTCCCGTTTGCTTTGATTGCGGTACTGGCAACGGCGCGATTTTCGGCAACCCCTCACGCAGACCTCAAAGTGGAGTCCTCAATTGCATCCATGGATACTTCTTCTCATCGCCATCGTCGGCGAAGTGATCGCAACGACGGCGCTCAAGGCCTCTGAAGGATTCACGAGGCCACTGCCGTCGGCGATCG
>JADZBO010000097.1 GCA_020851995.1 Burkholderiaceae bacterium | reverse complement strand
TAGTAGATGTTGATAATCCAGATGGTGCTCGCCGCACTCGCGCCGATCCCCCGGGCGATCGCAGGGATGGCGGTAGACGTCAGCGATATATCCAGCGTGACGATCACCACACCCAGCAGCACCGCGCTCAGCGCGGAAAGATTCAGGCGTTGCGTCTTTGAGGGTGATGCGTCTTTGGTCATGCAATCGCGCGTGAGCGCTTTCTTTAGGGCATCGGATCAGAGCGCATAAGCGTACTCCATTGGGATTGCGCCAGCAGTTCGATCAAGAGCCCCCCGCGATTTTTAGGTTATTGTGCCTTGCAATTTTTAGGTTATTGTGCGGATGTCAGCAAAGCATTCCCCTGCAACGGCATCAAGCGGCGCTTGACGCTCGTCGAGTGACCCACCCTGAGATGGATCTTGAGCTTCCCGCGCCGCAGATGGGTCTGACCTGGATTGAGAACCTCGCGTCAGGCACTACCCCTCCACCGCCCTACGCTTCCAGGGCAAGCCTGGCCGAACGCCCCCTTGGCGTCTTTTGTTTCCGGTGAATGGTGCGAACCAATGCGCGCGTGGCGCGACCCAGAGAAAGATCCAGCGCAGTGCGCCAGTCGCGCGCAAGCGCAGTGATGACCACAGCGCCCGACCTGGCAGTGCTCAGTTCCACCTGACAGCGCTTATCCACACCGCCGCGCGGCCCGTTGATGTCGGAAAGTTGCACCTTGACCCGCGGCACCAGCGCGCTCAGGCGACGCAAGGCAAATCGCACCCGCGTAACCGACACTTCGCGCATCTTGTCGCCTTCGACATTGCGTGATTCAAAAATGATTTGCATGACGGTTCTCCAATGTGTGTTTGAGGTTCAAACGATACCGGTGCAAAATGTTCCAGGAAAGCAGATAATTACTCATTTTCATTCTTATAAAAACTGACAATGAGCACCGCGTTCAATTACAAACACCTGTATTATTTTTGGGTTGTCGCCAAAGAAGGTGGCGTCTCGAAAGCAGCTCAGCGGCTCGACATGGCTGTGCAAACCATCAGCGCACAAGTCCGTGAGCTAGAGCGCTCATTAGGTTACGCACTGCTAAAGCCAGCCGGGCGCGGGCTCGTGTTGACCGACGCAGGGATTGCGGCGATGCAACAGGCGGACTTGATTTTTCAGCTGGGGGAAGGGCTTGCCGCGCGCGTGCGCGATGCGGCCAGCTCACCCACCATGCGCATCGCGGTTGGCGTTTGCGATGGGCTTTCGAAGCTGGTCGTGCGCAGCCTGCTACTCCCGGTGATCAGCGAATCGCACTTGCGTCTGCTGTGTCATGAGGGGGAGCTGGATGACCTCCTGGGTGACCTCGCACTGCACCGGCTCGATGTCGTCCTGTCGGACCGACCCGCGCCGGCGAATCCGAATATCAAACTCTACAGTCATCCGATGGGGACATCGTCTGTCGCCTGGTATGGCACTGCGGCTCTGGCCAAGTCGGCGAGCAGGAATTATCCGCAATGCCTGGAGGACATGCCACTCCTCCTGCCGACAGCACACACCGATCTGCGAGCCCGGCTTGATCACTGGTTCGAGCGACATGCGATCCGGCCACGCGTGGTTGGCGAATTTGAGGACAGCGCACTTCTTAAGACATTTGGCGCCAGCGGCATGGGCATATTCCCTGCCGCCCAATGGGTGCACGACGAACTGGTCACGCGCTACTCCGTTGAGCGAATCGGACTATGTGAGGGTGTCAACGAGCACTTCTTCGCCATCGGAACTGAAAGAAAGGTGCAACACCCGCTGGTTCTCCAATTGCTGCGCGCGGCAACTTAACTGTGCCTATGCGCGGCGAACTCCAGGATTTGGAG
The DNA here is from genome assembly GCA_020851995.1 of Burkholderiaceae bacterium. Taxonomy (GTDB): domain Bacteria; phylum Pseudomonadota; class Gammaproteobacteria; order Burkholderiales; family Burkholderiaceae_B; genus Zwartia. The sequence continues at coordinate 8,719 of JADZBO010000097.1, read as the reverse complement.
TCTAAGATTTCCTCTTGTATTCGTCGCGATACACGGACGTAAGCGAGGAAACTCCTTTCGATTGAGCCTCACCGACTTCAATGGCGTATTGCAAAATGAAATCTGTCAGCGAGGCCGGAACGTCATGATCACGGGCAATCCTGAGCATTTCAGACGATTTCTCATGAAGCTTTTTTGTCATGGACTTGATTTCTTTTGCGACCAGTTGCGGCGTCAACTGGCATCGAAAACAAAAATCAGCCCATTCATAGACGTTAAGGTCCTGCGTGGTGAACGCATCACCGATTCCCATTGCGAAATCATCCACCAGTCCTTCATTGTTAAACGCAGGGGCGCATAAGAGGTCATAGGTTGGAGCAAGCCTTAACCCGCCTTCGTCATAGAAATACGAAATGTTTTTCGCATGGGCGTCCGTATTGCAAATCAGCACTTGAAAAATGGTCCAGCGCAATAATTTCAGGTCATCCACGATAGGAGCGGTACTATGTCGCCTTAATCCGAACAGCAGGGGTAGCGACGCCCCATCGCGGATGTGGCTCACGTCTTTGTTGTTCCCATACAGCCTCTCGTATTTGCTTGTCACGGGAAGTCCAAGCGCCTGGCATCCATCAACAACGTGAATTCGACGCACGCTTTCGTTGTCGGCTGAAACTTCGCGGTCAAAACGATCCACGATCAAAATCGGCTCGGGGATGCGTTCCAGGCGAACAGTGGCTGCGGGCACGCCCACCATGTCGGCAAGCCGCATGCAAACGAATTCGTTATAGACGGCTCCGGCCATCATTGGATTGACTGGCTCGGGCTTGATAATGACGGTGGAGGAAATTTCCGGACTGTTCGAGAAATACCAGTCACCTTCTCTCTCAAAGACAACGACTTTGTCCTGATATCCGGCAACGGATAAGCGCACCTTTCCATCCCAGTAGGTCAGCGATGAATGGGATCGATTCCGGATTCTTTCAGAAAGCTCTTGCTGGCTTACCGGGCGAAGTCGATCGCCAGGCTCATCCAAAATGGCGTCTTTCGATCCCTTTACCTTGATGGAAACGGCGCCAGCAAGATCCAGACCCAGGTTGGCAAGCAACCCAGCGACGTTGGCTTTGGAAATTTGACGATTGGCACAAATCTCTTCGAGCGCGCGCCCCTCGGGAAGCAAATTCTCAAAAAAGTTTTTGACCAAAGCCGAATTCGAAAGGGCTGCGCTATCTTCTGGTTGAAGCGATGGGCTTAGCCCATGCGCGGTTGGCATTTCAAACCAACTGGGTGAGTACCGAAAGGAATATTCGTTGTTTGCACTGCTATACAGAAGAGACCCGACGCTTTGGTCTTGAAGGCAGACCTCCAGCTCCAACACGGATTCGTCCACCGTGGACGCGGTGCTCATGGGCCCCTTGCCTCTTGCCAGCGCGGTGTTTTTGGCAGGCATGGTCATTGCTCGAGAACAGGCAACAGCAATCGATTTACGATCGATCGTTTTTCAGTGGGGACCACAAATAGCGACACGCCCATTGACACGGCAATTCTCAGGGCCGTGTTGAAGCTCACGGGCTTGGACCCCAGCTCCAGGTTCTGTAACGTCTGCTTAGACACGTCGCACATGAGTGCTGCGTCCTGAATGCTTAAGCCCGACTTCGTTCTCGCCGCTCGTACTGCCGAACCAAAATCAGCAATGCTTTCCACCAAAGGGGGCGGGAAATGAGTGGGCATGACTTTTTTCATAATCGTCGTTTAATCCTATTATTATAGAACTTTACGCCATATTTCAGAAAAAACCAATAAAAAGATGCTTTAATAGGATTTAAGACTTATTTCTCATAAAAATACAAATAATCCTATCTTGATAGGACATCTAAGACCGCAACCGATAGCAGTCCTATGACTGACATGCTGGATTCAAGGTTTACCGTCCTGCGGACATGGAGATGACGGTGATCTTGCGCTCGGCTCGCGGTGCGCGATGCACAGCAGATTTCTTGCCGATGGGGTAGAAAGGTGAACGGTCGGTAGACAGACGCAGGCACGACACCGGTCCCAACGACCAAGCCAGTTCCGGTGCCGCGCCCCGAAGCCCCTTAACTGCCAGGCGCCACGTTGCAGACGAAGTATGTCACAACACGGGCGTTTCTGGCACCCACCCCATTGGCCGTGCCTGCCAAGGGACGTTCCGGGAAGGCAAGGAACGGTCTCCTGGATCAAGCCAGACCTCCAGGAATCCTCAATTCGTGCGCTTTGATGTCCGTGTTTTGCCGAATGCGGAGTTCGTCTGCCTTCAGGCCCCCATCCCTTTGCCCCTGCAAGTCAGATTGTTGCAGAGTCGCTTTTCGCGCATCATCGACTCGTTGCGCTTGCCACCATCTTCCGACGTCCGCGAGCAGGCGTTTTCGTCGTCGCAGTGCTACGAGGTTTGGTCGTGGTCGATGCCTTTGGCTCGGCGATCTGCGTCGGCTTAATGGTCTTGCCGGTGGGCTTGCTGGTGGTCTTGCTAGTGGGCTTGTTGGCGAACGCCCTGTCTGATTTCACCGTTGCGACGGACTTGGTGGATCTTGGCGCCACCGCGGTTTTCGCTACCTTGGTTTGTCGTGGCTTGCGCGTGGTTTTGGCAGGGGCTGGCGCCGGCGTCGTCGGATATTGCGCCAGTTCGATACCGAAGACGTCGGCCAACTCGCTATGGTCGAGCACCTTGCTGGCATCGACGACGGGCGGGACAATGTCCAGTCCGCTGCCGGCATTGGAGATGAGTTCGGCGGCATCGACACCGCGCAACTTGAACAGCAGTTCCGGTTGCTGGTCGAGGCGGTTGCCGATGCCGTAGAGCGTGGCGGCAACATGCTTGCACATCGAGGCCCAGTCGGGGCAACTGCACTGAAAATCGATTTCTTTCGGCACCGGGAAAAGCCCGTCGCCAGACTGCGAGATACGCTCCATCATCGCCTTCGAGAGCTTACCTTCGAGCAGTTCGACCAGCGTGTTGATCGAACCGGAACAATCGGCGGCGATTGATTTCCATTGTGAATCGGCGACATGCCTGATGGCGACTTCGACGCGGTACAGGCGCGACCCCATCACCTGCGCATTGACGGTGCCGTCGCCGATCTGCAGATCGATCACAGCGCCATTGCGCACATACGAACGACCTCGTGGCAGGCGGTTGGCAATGTCGCTATAGCGTTCGAGGTTGTCACACCAGGCCTTGCCCCAGAATGTCTTGGCCGGTGCGCCGCGAAATGCTGTGACGGGTGCCAGCGTCGTGCCGGATCTTTGTGCCTTGGCGACAGCTTTCTCGGCCTTTTCGCGCCGCTTGACGACTGGAACATAAGGCTTCCATCCGTAGTCGTACATGGTTCAGGTTTCCTCCACGGCATGAATGTCGAGTTTGACAAGGTCAAGCAGTTCGCGATCCGACAGTTCGGTCAGATTGATTTCGCCGCCGCCTTCAAGCACATCGCTCACCAGTCGTTGTTTATCCTCAATCATCTGATCGATGCGCTCTTCCACGGTGCCACGGCAGACAAACTTATGTACCAGCACGTTCTTCTTCTGGCCGATCCGGAAGGCACGGTCGGTGGCCTGGTTTTCCACTGCGGGGTTCCACCAGCGGTCGAAGTGGATCACATGCGAGGCGGCGGTCAGATTCAGGCCCGCGCCACCCGCCTTGAGCGAGAGCACGAAGAAAGGCGTGAGTTCATCATCCTGGAAGCGCCTGACCAATTCGCGGCGCTGTTTGACCGGCGTACCGCCGTGCAATATCAAGCCCTCTCTGCCGAACAGGCCACCGAGGAAGGCGGCCAGCGGTTCAGTGGTTTCACGAAACTGGGTGAATACCAGAAGCTTTTCCTGTTTGGCGGCGATGGTTTCGGACAGTTCGCGCAAGCGGGAAAACTTGCCGCTGTCGTCGTGCTGCCAGGCGCCGTCGCCGAGCCATTGCGAGGGATGGTTGCAGATCTGCTTGAACCGCATCAGGTAAGCCAGCACGATGCCGCGCCGCTCGATACCCTCAGTCGTTTCCAGCGCTTTCGCCAGATCCTTGACTGAGCGTTCGTAAAGCGAGGCCTGCACGGGTGAGAGGTGGCACCAGGCCTTGAGCTCGGTCTTGTCCGGCAGGTCGGCGATAATGCGCCGGTCAGTTTTCATTCGACGCAGAATGTAGGGCTGCACCAGTTTCTTGAGTGGCCCGAAATGCCCCGCATCGGCCAGGCGCTTGCCAAAGACGCTGAACTGCCTGGCACTGCCGAGCAACCCCGGATGGGTGAAATCGAAAATCGACCACAGGTCAGACAGCCGGTTTTCCACCGGCGTGCCGGTGAGCGCGATGCGCGCGTCGGCCTTGAGTCGCTTGACTTCGCGGGTCTGCCTGGTGCCGGGGTTCTTGATCGCTTGCGCTTCATCGATCACGGCAAGCCGCCAGTGGAAATCAGTCAGCGCTGTCTGCCGCTGCAGAGTGCCGTAGCTGGTGATGACAAAATCGGCGCTCGCGAGACGGCGTTCATCGAGTGCGCGCATCTCCTCTGACGTGAGCGCGGAGGGATGGGCGACCAACACACGCAGTGAAGGGGCGAAGCGCGCCGCTTCGCTGGCCCAGTTGGCGAGCAGCGAGGCCGGTGCCACCAGCAAGGTGGGGCGTCCCGGTGTTTCGCGCTGAAGGACGAGTTGCAGCGCCAGCACCTGGATCGTCTTGCCCAGGCCCATGTCGTCTGCCAGACATGCGCCGAGCCCCAGGCGGGTCAGCAGGTACAGCCAGCGCACACCGGTCTGCTGGTAGGGGCGCAAATTCGCCTTGAGATCAGCACCAGGGTTGATCTGGACAAGACCCTCCGGCTGACGCAAACCCTGCAGCACCTCGGCCAGCCAGGGACCGGCCGCAATTTCCGCCCAATCGGCGGCTTTGGCATCGAGTGTGTCATCCAGGCTAGCCCCGGCGGTGAGCCGCATCGCTTCGGCAAAGGGGATGCCACTTGCCTTCGCGGCCTGTTCAATGGCGGTGAAGCGCTCGAGCAAGCGGCCAAGTCGCTTGCGGTCGACTTCCACCCAGCGTCCACGCAGCAATTGCAGGCCTTCGCTGCCAGCCATCAGGGTTTCGATATCGGCTTTGGATAGTTTTTCGCCATCGAGCGTGACCGATATCTCGAAATCGAGCAGGGCATCAAGACCGACGCGCGAAGGTTCCAGGGAGCCGACGGTAGCGGAAACTTTCGGTCGCACCGGGCGCCCCGCTGGCCAGGAGCCCGGTGCGCGCACGACGATGCCGGCGGCTTCCAGCTTCGGCACATCAAGCAGAAAACGCCAGGCCTGGCCCGGCGTCCAGCGCAGCGGGTGATAAATCTCGCCAGTGGCGATCATTGGCGCCAGCCATTCGCAGGTTTGCGCCGCGCGCTGCACGGGTTGCAGCAGTGATAGCAACTGCGACTTGTTCTTCGCTCCGGCGAATTCGGCCAACGCCTGCGATAGCGGCAGGTGTTGCGCCTTGCCGTGCGCCGAGAGTTGCGATACGTAGGTGGCGAGAAAGGCGAAGGGTGCCGCCGGGTCCTTGCGATTTTCTGCCAGATTAAAATGCACACGGCCGACCACATGCCAGGCGGCATGGCGCGAGCGCAGGAATTCTTGCAACGTACGGCCGTCCGCGAGTTCTGCCGCCAATGCCTCGCTCATGGCTTGCCATAGCGCGGCGAGAACCTCTTGTCCCAGATACTCGGCACCGCTCATGGGCGGGGCGTCGGCGATGCGGGTAGCGAGCTCCAGCGCGTCGGGCGCAGGCGCGGTTGCGCCGCCGCTGGCGCAGGCAGCGGATACGAACCGCACCGCGAAATCGCGCCACCAGGCCCAGGAGGGTGGCAGCGCACGACCGGGCAGGTTCGTGCCCAGATACAGCAGGCCGGCACCCTGGTTGGGAAAGGCGCTGACCAGCGTCTCGCCGAGATCATCCGGCAGCGGCGGCGCAGCCGGGTCGTCGACGACGATCAGGTGCCCTTGCCGGGTAAGTTGCAGGGCGGCGGTCTGCGTCAGATTCATGACCACCACAGACCCCGCGGGACGGCAAACTGACGGACCGGGAACAGGACAATCCCGCGCCCGGTGTTCAGCACCATGACACGAGGAAAGTGCTCGGCTTCCGTCTCCTGCATTTGTCGTAACGCCTTGAGGTCTGCGTTGTGGACGCGGGTACCGAACCGTACTGGTCGAAGCACTGCCTGCACCTCCCCTACAAACCTCAACAGGTAGAGCGGCATTATCGCACTGTGAAAGTCATGAAGGATGCGCTCAGCGTAAACGCGGATGATTCCACTATCCTGGCAGTGCGCATTCGCTTAGCCGACGCTGGTGTGTCAGCGGCGGTCAATTTCCGTAGGTTTTCGGCGGCGCAGCTCCGGCAGTCGTAAAGTGACGGAGTGCGTTCTTACCGGTCGGGTTGAGTTCATCCGGGACTACCACCGAAAACATGGATTAGACAATTTTGCTTTGTCGTATGGATTTACTCATTCCATCCCGTATTGACATGAGGTACCGACCACTGAGTGACTGCCATGGGTTCTAGGTGGGGTTTACCAAGAAAGGGAGCGGAAAGACAATACAAGCCAGCATGGGTTGACTGCCAGATTAGGTTTCTGTCCCACTCGATAAAGACGGCTTCTGTCGTACCACGTCGCCAACTCATATAGTCTTCGATCTGACCGTTTCTGGGCGGGACGAAATAGGCGACCTCTTTGGGTTCCGTAGGATCTGAAATATCAAACAAACGCAGTCCAGCATTCAGGTACGAAAGCGCAACGACGTCTGGGCGCGATTTGCCCGGTGCGATCCAGTTCTGCATGACGCGTGAACTAAATCTTCCTCTGGCCATTGCGAAGTCTTTGTAGGGCGCATCCGGATGTGGCATAGGTCGCGGGAAAAGCCCGATGATGCGAGGTTGGGTGAGATCTTTCACATCAATGACATAGGCTGTGTGAAACGGCTCGCGACAATCAGCCTCCAGCGCCTCGGGTACGCCAATAATAAGATTTTGAAGTTTGGGATAGCGGTCGGGGTCGGGGGTAACCGGTACCACATGATGATAGGGAATCGCCCCGAAAGCTTCAAGCGGATGTGATACCTTGCCATAGACTTTGGGGTTGCGAATATCAGACAAGTCATGAACGTACATGCCAAAATGGCCCCAGCCGCCAAATCCAACCGTACCACCATCTTCTACCCTGACCGGTACGATGCACGGCGTTCGATTGCCGGTCCAGGAGCATTGATCCCCGGCAAACGGATAGGTTGATTGATAGCACTCTTGCTCGTCAAGTCGCTGTCCTGGCACCCACCACCGAGATACTTCCCGGACGTTGCAGGGATCGGACATATCCACAATCATCAGACCGTTACTGAACACGCGTTCGGTACTTTCCATGCGAAGCTGGTCGTCCCACCCACACGCAAGATAAGCATATTGGCCGCCATCATAGAAAGACAAATGAACACCATGACCCGTTCGGCCTGTTTCGAACTCGCTTAGCAGTTGAGGATTTTCGGGGTTGGTGACATCGTAGACCCTGATTCCCCGGAAACCTTCATCCTTAATTGCTCGATCAGCATACTGTGGATGATACTTACCCCTTGGGAACTCAGGTGTGCCAGGGGTCAGAGGCATTTGATGCGCGGTGATGCGAAGCCATTTTTTTAGTTTGCTGTTGTAGACGCAACTTTGAAAAGTCGACAGGTTTTTCTCTTCGATAACTGTTGCATTCAATGGATCCGTGATGTCAACCCAACCCCCTTGAAAAGCGATCAGGCGGCGCTTGCCTTTGGCCCACATACAAGAATGCTCATCACCAAACATCTTGAGCTTGATGGAGGGGTAATAGGCAAGGACCTCCATGTTGGAAATGTACTGATCACGGTCCAGATAATTCAGAGCCCCGGCCGGCAGCCTCAACGGCACTGTTCCGCCACCAGCCATCACACCTTCTACCGACCCCGTGTTCTGAGGGGATGGGGGCGCGGAGTCAGGATCAGGTTGCACCATTGAAGATTCTCCTTTTATTTTTTTAGCTTATCTCTGTTCGCATTAAATTCCGAGGGCCTCACCGTGGCTCGAAGCCAATGTCCTTGGCTAGCCTGGCAAAACGCTCAGTGTCGCTGTTGATCACGTTCTGAAACTCCTGAGGAGTTTTCATTGTGGGTATCAAACCCAGACCCTTGAGCTTTTCCTGCACGTCCGGTTGGGCAAGAATCTCGTTGATGGCCAAATTCAACTTTGCAATGACTTTTGGATCTGTACCAGCAGGGGCAACGATGCCGTTCCAGCCTGACACTGAATATCCCGGCAAGGTATCGCCTATGGCGGGCAAATGGGTCAGATACTTATCTTTTAAGGTAATGCCTACCAAATGAACTCGGCCAGAGTCGATAGACGGAGCCAAACTCGTGTATGAAGAAATGCCCAGATCCAGCTGGCCGCTGGCCACATCCGTTACGATTTGCCCGATTTGATTGTAAGAAATGTTTTCAACACGGAAGCCATTATCGTGTGCAATGAGCGCCACAGACATATGCGGTAGTCCGCCTTGACTGGGACTACCAAGCTTGAGGCCTTGCTTTTCTTTTTTTGCCAACGCGATCACGTCGTTGATATTTTTATAGGGGCCATCCGGCTTCGAAACAATGGCGAGGTAGTTCTCTGCAATCTGCGCGACGGCCGCAAAATCTGTCTTCGGGTTATAGAGCACTTGTTTGGATACGGAAG
>JADZBO010000096.1 GCA_020851995.1 Burkholderiaceae bacterium | reverse complement strand
CGCGAGGATCAACCGGATCGGTCGCATAGAGCGCCTCTATCGCCTTCTGGTGATCGGCACGGCTGCTGAGCCGGGTTGCGCGCATATCGCTGCGCGCCTTCTGGGCTGCGTCGAGCTGCGCCTTCTGGTCCGGTGAAAGCTTGAGCTGATCGACGACGGCCTGCGGGATATCACCGGCGTGCTGGCCTGATCCACCGGCGCGCGGACCCATCCCGCCGCGCGGCCCGGTACCCTGTGGACCCATGCCCTGCGGCCCCATCCCTTGAGGTCCCATCCCCTGCGGTCCTCCACCCTGCATCATCGGACCGGCACCCGGCGCCATCATGCCGCCGGGACCTGGCCCTTGGGCGGGCGCAGCTTGTTGGGCGGATACGCTGAATGCCGCGATCGCGATTCCAAGGCCGGCAATCAGGGGACGAATAGTTGACTGTTTCATGGCGCGACTCCTATGTTTTATCGCGATTGAATAGTGACACGCGGCCCGTTTCAACCCTGTTTCATGAACTGGTGAAGATGTTTCAGCAAGTTACGCCGCAAGGTGCGGAGCAGAAAAACTGACTGGCATAGTCACGGGGGCAGTGCAGAAAAACTGACTGCCATGGTCAGAGGAGCGGTGCAGAAAAACCGACTGCGATGGTCAGCGCAGGACGATGCACCTGAGACCATTGACGAAGACACGACGCTCGAACACGAGCCTCAGTGCGCGTTCCAGAACCATGCTTTCGATGTGGCGACCCATGTTCAGGATGCGCTCAGGGAGGAAGGTGTGATCAACCCGTTCGAGGGCCTGCTCGATGATGGGGCCTTCATCGAGATCGCTGGTGACGAAGTGTGCCGTGGCGCCCACGAGTTTCACGCCCCGCGTGTAGGCCTGCTCATAGGGGCGAGCTCCCTTGAAGCCCGGCAGGAACGAGTGGTGGATATTGATGATACGACCCGACATTTTGCGGCACACATCGTCGCTCAGTACTTGCATGTAACGCGCGAGCACGACGAATTCCGCACCCAGGCTGTTGACCAGATCGAGCAGCGCGCTCTCCTGCTGCGGCTTGGTCTGCGGCGTGACGGGCAGGTGATGAAAGGGGATCCCTTCGGCCAGCGCGATATTTTTCGCATCGGTGTGGTTCGAGACGATTGCCACGATTTTCATGCGCAGGGCGCCGTTACGGATCTGCGCCAGAATTTCGTTCAGGCAGTGATCGGTTTTTGACACCATGACGATGGCGGGAACGGGCAGAGTCGCATCGAAAATATCGCCTAGCGAATGCGGATAGTGTGCGAGAAAGCGGGCGTAATCCGCCTGCAACGCGCTGAGCAAGTCAGGCTGTATCGCGTCGATATGAAACTGCGCCCGCACATAAAACCGCGATGTCAGCGTGTCGTCAAAGACGGCGAACTCCTCGATATACGCTCCATGCGTTTCGAGCATTGCGGTGACCGCCGCGACCTGACCCCGCGCACTGATGGTTTCCAGCGTCAGGATGAAGTGGCGGCGCTCTGGAGCGATGTGGCCCGTAGTCAAGCCTGCACCCATTCGCACAGTCCCGTCTCGCGCGATACGCGCTGGAGCATTTCCCAGACATAGTCGCTGAAACTGCGCCTCACCAACACCTCGAAGGTTGGCGTGTCATCCGTCTGCCAGAGCCATACCGATGCTTTAAAGAATACCGATCCCGCGCTCTGATCCACCCGGAAGGTCCTGGGGTGCAGATCGAGCGGGCATCCCTGCGCCAGCGCTTGCCGAACGCCTGAGCCGCGCAATCGAAGAATCCGGTAACCGCTGGACACGTCGGTCACGGCGCAGTGCAGGCCCTGCAGGTGCTCGCGCAGCAGCGCGCAGAGCCTGGCCGGCGTGTCGCGGGAAGAGATCACGAACCAGTCGTCGGGGCCGGCCCACACCACGCGTGTCTGAGTGTCATGCGTCGTCGAGCAGACCTCTGTTGCAAGCGGCACGCCGAGCGCACGTTCGACCGCCTGGCAAAACGCCGGGTCGCTCGGCTCCCCGCGGAGGTTGACGATGGACAAACCTGCAGGCCAGCCAGCCATCAATGCAGGCAGGGCTGCCCCCTGGCGTCGGTCTGCGGCAGTATGAGTATGGTCAGGCATTCTGGCGCTCCGATTTCGGGTCATAGAACACGGGGCTGGCGATCACGGCCTGGGCGACACGATCCGCGGACAACGACACCTGCACGGTTTCCCCCAGACGGCTCAGGCCGCCCTTGACCAGCGCCAGCGCGATCGAACGCCCCAGCGTCGGGCTGTAATAGCTTGAGGTGACATGCCCCTGCATGGGAGCGGGGATCGGCGTGGCTGCGCCAACCAGGATTTGCGCACCTTCGGTCAGCACCAGTGACGGGTCAGCGCTCAGCAGCCCGACCAGTTGTTTACGGTCCGCACGCGCCGTGTCGCTGCGCGTGAGCGACCGCTTGCCGAGGAAATCCTTGGTCTTGGCGACCATGCCGCCCATACCCAGATCGATCGGACTGACAGAACCATCGGTATCCTGGCCAACGATAATGAAGCCCTTCTCCGCGCGCAGCACGTGCATCGTCTCGGTGCCGTATGGTGTGATGCCGTAGGGTTGACCGGCGGCGAATACGGCTTCCCACACTTTCAGACCGTAGTCGGCGGGCACGTTGATTTCATAACTGCGCTCGCCCGAAAAGCTGATGCGCATGACCCGTGCCGGCACACCGGCCACCGTGCCCTCGCGGTACGACATGAAAGGGAATGCCGCATCGTCGAAATCAATGTCACTGCAAACCGCGCGCAAAACGTCGCGCGATTTTGGTCCCGCGACCGCCGTTGTGGACCAATGGTCTGTCACAGTGGTCAGATACACCTTCAATTCGGGCCATTCGGTTTGCAGCCAGCGCTCCATCCAGGCCAGCACGCGCGGCGCGCCGCCAGTAGTCGTATGCATCAGGAAATGATCAGGGCCGAGACGCACCGTTACACCGTCGTCAAAGACCATGCCGTTTTCATCGCACATCAGGCCGTAGCGGCACTTGCCCACTTCGAGCTTGGTCCACGGATTGGTGTAAAGCCAGTTCAGCAGTGTCGCGGCATCAGGCCCCTGAATGTCGATCTTGCCCAGCGTCGAGGCGTCGAGTACGCCAACGCTTGCGCGCACCGCGGCCACTTCGCGGTTCACGGCCGCATGGATATCTTCCCCGCCCTGTGGGTAGTACCACGGCCGCTTCCATTGCCCGACATCCTCGAAGCGTGCTCCCTGTCGCACATGCCATGTGTGCATATCCGTCGTGCGCACGGGGTCGAACGCTTCACCGAGCTCAAGCCCGGCCAGCGTACCGAAGGTGACCGGCGTGTAATTTGGCCTGAAGGTGGTGGTGCCCACCTGGGGTATGGTCAGGCCGCGTGCCTCGGCTGCGATGCCCATCCCGTTGATGTTGCCGGTTTTGCCCTGGTCGGTGCCGAAGCCCATGGCTGTGTAGCGTTTGACGTGCTCGATCGATTCGAAGCCTTCGCGCACTGCCAGCAGGATATCGGAAGCGGCGACGTCATTCTGGAAATCGACAAATTGTTTTGGCGCACGGCTCGGCTTCCTGTGGTGCGGTACGCTCCATAGTGGGCGAATCGCGTCATGCGTGCAGTTCGCGATCACCGGCGCGAAAGCCTTTGCATCGCCGAACCCGAGCGCCGCCGCCGCCGCACTGCCGGCCTGCAGTCCGGAGAGAGCACACTCGCGCAAGCTTTGAATGCCAGTGCAGGCTCCGGCAGAGCGTTCGCCCTGAGCGGGTTTGCCAGGCACAAAGGATTGCGTGGTGTCGTCCCAGACCGCCTTGGTGCCCGCCTGACAGTTCAGATGGATGACCGGGCTGAACCCTCCCGACATCGCGATCAGATCACAATCGAAATCGGTGGGCGCGCCGGTCAGCGCGTTGTGGCCGTCGATCGTTTGTACGCGGACGCGCCGCACCCGCTTGCCGCCCAGCGCTTCGGTGACGACGGCTGAAGGGGTGATGTGGATTCCGGCAGCGCGCGCCGCGACCGCCTGGCTACCCGTGGCATTCGCGCGTGCGTCAATGACACGCACGGCTGCGCCGGCGGCACGCAGCGCAAGCGCGGCGTCGTACCCCTGATCGTTATTGGTGAATACGATCGCGTTCTGGCCCGGCAGCACACCGTAGCGGCGCACATACACGCTGACTGCGCCGGCCAGCATGATGCCCGGCAAATCGTTGTTTGCAAATACCAGCGGCCGTTCGTGCGCTCCGGTCGCAAGCACAACCTCGCGCGCGCGCACCCGCCAGAGCCTTTCACGGTAATGCGGCTGATCGGCAGAGGCGAGGTGATCGGCGCGCCGTTCGGCCAGCGTGACGAACTTGTGGTCATGGAATCCAAACGCAGTCGTCCTGCGCAATACCGTGACATCGGGCATGCCTTCAAGCTGACGCCGCGTCTGTTCAGCCCACTCCCCAGCAGGAAGAGCATCGATCTTTTCGTCGCTTGAGAGCAGCCAGCCACCCGGTTCGGCCTGCTCGTCACACAGAATGACGCGCGCACCCGTGCTGGCTGCCGCCGTGGCCGCCATCAGTCCTGCGATTCCAGCGCCTACGACCAGCACGTCGCAGTGCGCATATTGCTTATCGTAGTGTGCGGCATCCGGTTGTGCGGGAGATGCCCCCAGGCCGCTGGCCGCGCGGATGTGTTTTTCAAAAAAGTGCCACGCGCCTTGCGACGCCATGAATGTCTTGTAATAGAACCCCGCGGGCATCAGGCGCGAAAACCAGCCATTGACCGCGCGCAGATCAAAGTCGACGCTCGGGCTGGCGTGCACCGAATGCGCGGTCAGACCCTCGACAATTTCGATCTCGGTCATGCGCGCATTGGGCACACTGCGTGCGCCGTCGAACAATTGCACCAGCGCGTTGGGTTCTTCGACACCGGCGGCGAGGATGCCGCGCGGCCGATGGTATTTGAAGCTGCGCGCGACCACCGAGACGTCGTTGGCCATCAGCGCTGAGGCGAGTGTGTCGCCCGCCAGTCCCTCGTATTCACGGCCGTTGAAGGTGAAGCGGATTTTGCGGGACCGGTCGACCCGGCCTCCCTGACTCAGGCGCCGGTTCATTTTGCAGACTCCGTCTCCGGCGCGGGTTCGCCGATTTTCCAGGTGGCACGAAAGCCGTACCCCACAGTGTCCCGCAGTGCGTTGAACCAGCGCCCGCACCCGCTCGCGTGTCGCCATTGCTCATGGTGCAAGCCTTTCGGGTTGCGCCGCATGAACACGTAATCGCCCCATTGCTCGTCGGTCAGGCTCTCGGTTTCGGTCGGGCGCACGATCCCGCCTTCTCCGCCGTAGGCGAATTCGATTTCCGCGCGCGGTCCGCACCACGGACACTGGATTAACAGCATGCTGCGCTCCTTCAGTGAGCAACGGCAGCAGCGCCGTGCTCGTCGATCAGGTGGCCGCTGTAAAAGCGGTCGAGGCTGAAAGCCTCATTCAGGGGATGGGGGCGATCCTGCGCAATGGTGTGTGCCATGACCCAACCCGATCCGGGGGTGGCCTTGAATCCGCCCGTCCCCCAGCCACAGTTGATGTACAGGCCCTTGACGGGCGTCAGGCCGATGATCGGGCAGGCATCGGGCGACACGTCCACGATGCCGCCCCATTGGCGGTTCATGTGCACACGCGAAAATATCGGGAACATTTCCACGATCGCGCCGAGCGTGTGTTCGATCGTATGGAAGCTCCCGCGCTGCCCGTACCCGGTATAGGCGTCGATACCCGCGCCAATCACCAGGTCGCCCTTGTCGGACTGGCTGATGTAGGCATGGATCGCGTTACTCATCACGACGGTGGGAAAAATCGGTTTGAGCGGCTCGCTGACCAGGGCTTGCAGGGGGTGACTTTCGATGGGCAGCCGCAGCCCGGCGAGTTCGCCGAGTACGCTGCTGTGGCCGGCTGCGACCAGGGCCACTTTACGGGCCCTGATCATGCCGCGCGTCGTGTCGACGCCCGTCACCGCACCGTTCTCGCGCGGAATCCCGATGACCTCGCAGTTCTGGATGATGTCCACGCCGAGCGCGTCGGCAGCCCGTGCAAAGCCCCAGGCCACCGCATCGTGGCGGGCGACGCCTGCGCGGGGCTGGTAGGAGGCGCCGAGCACTGGATAGCGCGTGTTCAGATTGATGTATGGGATCATCGCCTGGATCTCGCCGGGCGAGAGCACTTGGGCATCCACGCCGTTGAGACGGTTTGCGCTGACCCGTCGTTCGATGTCGCGCATGTCCTGCAGTGTGTGGCCCAGATTCATCACGCCGCGCTGACTGAACATGACGTTGTAGTTCAGATCCTGCGACAAGCCCTCCCACAGTTTCATGGACTTTTCGTAGAGCTGAGTGGCTTCATCCCAGAGATAGTTGGAGCGCACGATGGTCGTGTTGCGAGCGGTGTTGCCGCCGCCAAGCCAGCCTCGCTCGACCACGGCGATGTTGCGCAGGCCGTGCTCCTTGGCAAGATAGTAGGCAGTCGCCAGACCGTGGCCGCCAGCGCCAACAACGATCACGTCGTACTCGCGCTTGGGCTCGGGCGAGCGCCACTGCTTTTGCCAGCCCTCGTGATAGCTCAGTGAGTTTCTGAGCAGAGACCAGATTGAAAAGTGTTGCATTGACCCCTTCCCCGGATTGAACATATCAACGGTCGCGACACCGGATGGCTGCGATGATCCGGAGATCGTCGATCTCATGCCATTAATTTTGCGACAAAAAACCGGATTTTTACGACATTTAATCTTTTATGTTCAATAATGCATGAATCAGTCATCAACTGATATCAATACAGGGCGGGCATTTCCTAGAATTTTCCATCGGTTTCAAATCGTGCGTCCTGTTCGGGACGACGACCGATGTCAACTTACCTGAACGGAGTCATCCCATGTCTGACCAACTTGAAAAAGCGCTCGAGGCAGCGTTTGAAGAAGCCACCAAGCGTTACCAGGCCAACGGTTTCCAGCGGCGTGTCGGTTTTGGCAAGAAGCCTGCGCTGATCAGCGTGGATCTGGCCAATGCCTGGACGAGACCTGGCAACCCGTTCACCTGCGAACACGTCGACGACCAGATCATCCCTTCGATGCAGGCCTTGCTCAAAGCGTTCCGCAAGTACAACCTGCCCGTCGTGCACGTCACCACCTGCTACCAGATCACCGATCGCAACAACCCGCACACCGATATGGGCCTGTGGCACGACAAGATTCCGGTTGACGTCGTCGCCCAGAGCAATCCCGAACTGTGGGCAATCGATTCGCGCATCGCGCCGATTGAAGGCGAGCAATTGTTGATCAAAAAACGCGCGAGCGCCTTTCACGGCACCTACCTGGCAGGATTCTTGCGTGCAGCGGGTGTGGACACGATCCTGGTGACCGGTGTGACCGCTTCGGCGTGTGTTCGCGAAACCATCTGCGATGGCCTGGCCGACGGTTTCCGCACAATCGCTGTGAAGGAAGCGATTGGCGACCGGGTGCCAGGCGCGGTACTGTGGAACCTCTTTGACATCGACGCCAAGTTCGGCGATGTTGAAACCACGGAGACCTGTCTGAAGTATCTGGACAAAGTCGGTGCCGAGGCGGCTGCCGCCAAGGCGGCCTGATCATCTGACGGTCCGCCGTCGTTTCGGTTGGATTGGTTGCGTTACCCCCTTAATGATTTTCGGAGTTTTGTCATGGTAAAGAAGTTGATTACATCGGTACCTAACAGGCAGCGCCGCGATCTGTTGCTGGGCGGGGGCGCAGCCACCGCGCTTTCGATGATCGGCATGCCTTCGCACGCACAGTCGGGCGAACTCGTCGTCACCAACTGGGGCGGAGACTGGAACGACCGGACCGTCAAGTTCATTGAAGCGCCGCTGGTCGAGAGCAAGGGCATCAGGATTGTGCGCATGCTCAATCTCGAACCCGAGCGCAAGACCAAACTGCTGGCTGAGCGTAACTTGCCGCGCGGCACGATTGATATCGCCCATTTCAGCGGCGCCGACGCGTTCGAGCTGAATGAACAGGGAATCCTCGAAACACTGGATTTATCCAAAATTCCGAACGCGAAGTTTCTGCGCCCCGGGCTGGCGCTTCCGTACTTCATGCCATGGGTGTTCGGCGGGGTGACGCTTGCCTACAACCCCAAGTTCATCAAAGAAGCGCCGACGTCCTTTGCGGATCTCTGGAATGCCGCCTATGCCGGTAAGCTGGGTGTGCTCGACCAGAGCTTCTACAACTGGATCTACATGGCGGCGCTGGTCGGTGGCGGCAAAATGGATAACGTCGAACCCGGCTTTGCCAAGCTGCTCGAGATGAAAAAGACGATGCGGCCTCGCATCTATCCAACGCATCAGCAGTTGGCTGCCGCCTTTGCCAACGAGGAGATCTGGATCTCGGCAAATTACTCAGCACGCATTGCACAATGGGCCAAGGATGGTGTTTCGGTGAAATCGGCCTTTCCCAAGGAAGGTGCGGTCACGATCGTCTTTGGTGCAGTCATGCCCAAGAAGGTGCGCAACCGCGATGCGGCCTATTTTTATCTGAACGCGCTGCTTGACCCCAAGGGGCTTGGCGCCTATGCCTCGGCGTCAATGTACGCGCCTGCCACGACTAACGCCGACCTCACCCCCGAAGTCCGGGCTGCGATCGACTTCACGCCGGAGCAGACCAAGATGCTGAACAATACCGATTACGGTTACCAGGCAAAGAATATTGCCAAGTGGCTCGAGTGGTGGAACAAGGAGTTCAAGGGCTGATTCCTTGCGGGGCAAGCGGAACCGATACCACCCATGAGCGCCAAAACAATTGCTGCACGTTTCAGCGCGTCACGCCCGCGCGTCACGCCCGCGCGGCACGCTCGCGCTGCCGGCGCTGCTGGTGGTATCTTTTTTCCTGCTGGCCCCGCTGGCGCTCATCCTGCGCTACAGCTTCGACAAGTATGACCCCGTGCAGCTGATGCTTGGCGTGTTAAGCGCTGAGAATTACATCAAGCTGTTCGGGGACCCCTTCTACCAGAAAGTACTGTTGCTGACGGCGCGCATTGCGCTGATCTCAACTTGTGTCACCATCCTGCTGTCCTTCCCGGTGGCCTATTGCATTTCACGCGCCGAATCCGAACGCTGGCGCAGTCGCATGATTATCCTGGTGGTACTGCCGCTGCTGCTTGGCAACGCGGTGCGGTCGGCGGCCTGGATGGTCGTAATGGGCACCAAGGGCGTGGTCAACTCTACTTTGCTCTGGCTGGGCATGATCGGTGAGCCCCTGACGATTCTCTACACGCCGACGGCAGTGGTCATCGCGCTGGTATCGGTGTTGTTGCCCTACGCGATTATTACGATGCAAAGCGTGATGGATTCGATCCCGCGGAGCCTCGAGGAAGCCGCGCAATCGCTCGGATATTCACCGGCCCGCACCATCGCTCAGGTCGTGCTGCCGCTTGCCATGCCGGGGTTGATCGCCGCGGGCGCCATCTGCTTCGCGCTTGCGATGAACGCTTACGCTACTCCGGTGCTGATTGGCGGGCCCAAAATGCAGATGATGGGTCCGCTGGTGTTCGAGCAGATTGCCAAGGTGTCGAACTGGCCTTTTGGTTCGGCGCTGGCCTGCCTGCTGATGGCCTCCACGATCTTGCTGACCATTCTGTCAACCCGTTTCCTACACAAGAAATACTACTGACATGGAGCGCATACAGATCGGGCGGATACTTTTTCTCGGGCTCGTCGGGCTGATCTTCGCGTTCGTGATCATGCCGCTGGTCGTCATTCTGTGGGCGAGTTTCTTTTCCGACCGAATTCTGACTTTCCCCCCTTCCGGCTATACGGTGGAATGGTTCGTGCGCGCCTGGGCCTTGCAGGATTTTGCCAACGGATTCGTCACGAGTCTGCAGCTTGGCGTATGCGCGACGATCACCTCGCAACTGATCGGCGTGCCAGCCGCACTCGCGATCGAACGGTTTCCATTTCCGGGCCGCGAGACGGTACGTCAGATACTGCTCTCACCCATGTATGTGCCCGCCATTGTGGCCGGTGCGGCCGTCTACATATACTTTATTCAGGTCGAGATTCTTACCAACATACAACTGGCGTCAACCTTCACCGGTCTGCTCATCGCGCACACATTGGTCGCGCTTCCGTGGTGCATCCGGCTGCTTTGCGTGTCGCTGGAGACCGCTAACGCGACCTCCGAGGAGGCCGCCGCGAGTCTCGGTGCCAACCGGTTTCAGACCTTCTACCTGGTGACTCTGCCGAGTATTCGTTCCGGTATGATCGCCTCGGCGTTGTTTTCGTTCATCGCGTCGTTTTCCGATCTGGAAAAATCGCTGTTTCTGGTTGGTCCGGGCAAGACGACCCTGCCGATCGCGATCGTGAATTATCTGGAATGGAATCTCGATCCGACCATTGCCGCCGTCGCCAGTGTGCAAATCCTGATCATTGCGGCGGCGTTGCTGGTGTCGAATCGTTACGTAAATCTGGGGAAGGCATTCTGATGGCTGGCGTCTCGTTGCACAAGGTTCGCAAGGTTTACGGAGACTCCACGGCGGTTGAGGAAACCTCGCTTGAGATCGTCGAAGGCGAGTTGCTGGCACTGCTGGGTCCGAGCGGATGTGGCAAGACTACCACTCTGCGCATGATCGCCGGATTTGTGGTGCCGACCAGCGGCTCAGTCAGGATCGGCGATCGCGATGTCACGGCAGTGCCGGTTCACAAGCGCAACGTTGGCATGGTGTTTCAGGGATATGCGCTGTTTCCGCACCTGACGGTTGCGCAGAACATCGCGTTTGGACTGAAACTGCACGGATGGGATAAAGGAAGGCTGCAGCAGCGGGTCAACGAAATGCTTTCCCTGGCTCGTCTTGAGACCTACGCCGAACGTTATCCGAAAGCTTTGTCTGGCGGACAGCAACAGCGCGTGGCCATAGCGCGCGCGATCGCAATTCAACCTGAAGTTCTGCTCCTCGACGAGCCTCTTTCGGCGCTTGATGCCCAGTTGCGGTCACAAATGCGCGCGCAGATCCGTGAGTTGCAGCGCCAGGCCGGCATTACCTCGGTCTTTGTCACGCACGATCAGGAAGAGGCGATGGCTATCGCCGACCGTATCGGCGTGATGAACCTCGGCCGGCTCGAGCAGCTGGGCTCCGCACAGGATCTTTACCAGCGACCCGCCTCACGGTTCGTCGCCACCTTCATCGGCAAGTGCAACCTGATTGAAGGCAAGAGCAACGGGCCCGGCGAATTCGTCACGACCGACGGGCATCGCTTGCAGGTGCCCGAAGGGTCTGCGAGTCACGATGCCACGGTTGTCTCCTTTCGCCCCGAGAACGCCTGGCTGTCAGCGCAGCCGGACGGCACGGCCAATGCGCTGCCAGTCACGCTCAAGGCGAGTGTCTATCTCGGGCCCAGTGTCGAGCATGAAGTGATCACGGGCGGCGGAAGTCGCCTGACGATCAGCGCGCCGGCCCGGGCGGATACCAGTCACTGGCTGCCTGGCCAGGCGCTTTTTGCGCAGTGGCGCGTTGATGACGGGTTGTGTCTGGCCTGATGGTTCCGGTTATTGTGCGACCCTGAGGGGCGCACAGTCCAGAGTGCATGGCCGCCGCAGGTCTGACGCGCTATCCGTTGTCCTCGCGCACCTGCCGGGGGCGCATCCCCATCTGTGCGCGGATCGTTTGGGCGAAATGCGCGCCATCCTGGAAACCGCATTCAAGCGCGATGTCGGTGATGCTCAAGTCAGTGTTGCGCAACAGCCAGACCGCGCGTCGCATGCGCAACCGCGCGCGGTAGCGCGCCGGACTGATTCCAACGTCGTTTGCAAAACGCCTTTCAATCTGCCGGCCACTCACGCCGAGTTGCTGATAGGCCTGCGAGACAGGGCCCGGGGTGTTCAGTGACTGCTCAATCAGCAGCATCGCCTTGTGCACGAGCGGATCCCGGGATTGACGGGTCAGAACTTCTTCGGGTTGCAGTGCGCGTGACGGCAACGGCTGATCCTCCAGCATGATGCGCAGAGCCTTGACAGCCATTGCCCTGCCGATCGCGCGCTCAATCAGGTAGGCCGACAGGTGCACGACGCTCGTGCCACCCGCGCATGTCATACGATCCCGATCGACCACGAACATCTGGTTTGAGGTGACGCGACAGTGGGGAAAGGCCGCAGTGAATTCGTCGCGGTGAAACCAGCTGACGCAGGTCAGGTAGCCGTCCAGCAACCCGGCGCGTGCCAGGATGAACGAGCCGGTGCACAGTCCCGCGAGTTCAATTTTCAGGCGCGCGGCCGCCTTGATGAACTGGTAGATCGTGTCGGGCACGGCATCGGGCTCGCGCAATAGTCCGCCGACCACCGCGATGCAGTCAAAATGGGCAGGATCGCTCAGAATCGCTGTGGGGGCGACACTCGCCCCGCAGCTTGACATCACCGGGTCAAGTGTCGCCGCGAGGATCTCCCAGTGACAGTAAACCTTGTTACTGCGATCACCCTCGTCGGCCGCTAGTCGCAAGGCGTCGACGAAGCCTGCGAAAGCCGTCAGCGTGAAATGGGGCGCCAGAATGATCCCGACGCGCAGCCTGGATTGCGGTTCGGCGCCCATGGCTGCCCGGCGCGTCAGACCGTCCAGACCTCGTCATACAGACGCAGCCAGTTTTTGCCGATGACTTTTTCGATGCGTGAAGCCGTCCAGCCCGCGGACTCCATGGCCGCCGTCAGGTTAGGAAATTCACCGATCGTGCGAATGCCTTCAGGATTCAGGATCGTGCCGAACTCGGTGAGTTTGCGATAGCGGCCCTTGTCCATCGTGATCCAGTCAAAGAAGCCCTTGTCGTAACCCTGCGTGAAGTCGGTGCCGATCCCCACGTTGTCATCACCCACGAGGTTAATCACGTAGTCAAAGGCCTCCACGTAATCGTGCACGGTGGCTTCGATGCCACGGCGCAGGAAAGGCGGGAACATCGTTACGCCGACAAAGCCGCCATGTTCGACGATGAACTTCAGCTCCTCGTCGGATTTATTGCGCGGATGCTGCTTCAGGCCTGCGGGCAGGGTGTGGGAATAGCAGACAGGCTTTTGCGACGCCAGGATCGCTTCCTTCGACGTAAGCGGCCCGACGTGCGAGAGATCCACCAGGATGCCGACGCGATTCATTTCGGCGACCATTTCATGCCCGAATCCAGATAGACCGCTGTCGCGCTCGTAGCACCCCGTGCCGACCAGATTCTGCGTGTTGTAGCAAAGCTGCATGACACGCACGCCCATGTCGGCAAACGCTTCGGCGTGGCCCAGATTGTCCTCGCACGCGTAGGCATTCTGGAACCCGAGGATGATGCCGGTCTTGTTTTCGGCCTTTGCGCGTTGAATGTCGGCGACACTGCGCACCTGCAGCGCGAGGTCGGAGTTTTCGCGGATCAGCTGTTTCATGTTCAGGATGTTTTCGACTGTGGCGGCAAAACCTTCCCAGATGGAAACCGTGCAGTTCGCGGCGGTCAGCCCGCCGCGGCGCATATCCTCCAGAATGGATTTATCCCACTTCGAAATGATCAGCCCGTCAATGACGATGCTTTGCTGGTGGACGCTGCTCATGAAAACTCCCGACGCTAGTAAACGTTTTTCAAGAATATGCCGACAACGGCTTTGTTATAGAGTTATAGAGTTATAGAAATGGAACCCGAGGTTTGAATAGTTGTTTTGCATAACATAACCGATCTCGGAGCGAAGGCCCATGTTGTCCCGACGCAGGGGCCAGCCGAAATACTGCCTCAGGCGCACGCCAGAGAGGTGCGGATCCAAAAATAAAAATCAGGCAACAGATGCCTCAGACCGCAAGCGGCTGCGGCAGGGCAATCTGGTGATGCCGACTGAACTGATAGTCGCGGAAAATGTGCTCGGCGCTCAGGCCCTGATAGGTGCCGTCGGGCAGCTTGAAGGTCGTGTCCTTGAGCCGGTAGGCGTAGTGCCCGCAGGTCCAGCAATTGAAGTTGCTCATGTGGGTGCACAGGCAGGTCTTGTCCATGACGACGATCTTTTGTCCCCGGGCCTGATGTGCGACCTCACGGTTGTAGGCGACGATGTACGAACAGCTACCCTTGCCGTCGAGCAGGTAACCATAGGATTCGCAACCCGGACGGATTCCGGCGCCGATGGCTGGCGAGCTCTTGAGCATCCGCATCGGGTATCCTGTGGGCGAGACCGTGTTGACCTCGATATCCTGCTCGCTGGATTTGTAGTATTCCTGCTTGACGTCATCGGGCAGACCGCACTCGTCGGCGACGGTAAAGCGGGTTGCCACCTGCACTGCGGCTGCGCCGTGTTCCAGGAATCCAACCGCATCCGAGCCGGTAAAAATCCCGCCGGCCGCGATGATCGGGATCTCCAGCTGCTCGGCTTTCAGGAATCGGGCGACTTCGTCGACGATCGTGGCCAGGTCATACTTGGCCCAATCCATGCCGAACCCCAGGTGCCCGCCGGCCAGCGGCCCCTCGACGATCACATAATCCGGCAGCCGGTTCAGTCGCGCGTTCTTGCGAAGGAAGACCTGCAGCGCACGAACCGACGAGACGATGATGCCCAGCTGGGCATCGCGAAAACGCGGATGATCCTCGATCAGGCCGAACGAGCCCAGGTGCAAGCCGGCGCTGAGCGTGATGCCGTCGATGCCCGCGTCAAGCGCGGATGCCATCCGCACGCGCAGCGTTTCGCGCGGGGCGTTCATGGTGAGTTTTTCCATGCAGTTCACGAGGATGAGGCCATCGCCGCGCTTGGCCTCCATCGTCGAAGCCACGTGCATGCGCGTGGCTTCCGCAAGCCGCCCCAGGTCAAACTGGACAATCGACTTGTCCGTCTTGGGGATATTGAGCTTATAGAACTTGGTCTTTTCCTTGACGTAGCTCGTATTGAACCGTTTGTCCGCCACGTCTTCGATCATGGCGTCGGAAATGTGACCGACTCCGCCGAGGCGAGCAGCCTCCAGCGCGAGTTCGGCGGTCGAAATGTTGACGCCCATGCCGCCAATCATGATCGGAACGAGCTCTTTGTTGCCCAGTTTCAGTCTGAAATCGTCGACGCACTTCATCAAGAATCCTTCGCTATGTGTACTACGATGCGTCGCACTGTCAATTCCTGAGACCTGCCTGCCCGTACCCGCGATCGGCCCGAGAACCGGGGGCCGCGGGGCCGCGTAGCCGGTTGGCACCCGCGAATGGCGGGGCGATCCATGTGAGACCCTGCTTCGTCCGGAGATTTTACTTGTTTATTGCGGCGGCGCGATTTTGACCTGCATGGCTTCACGGGTATGCACTGAATTCGGCGGGTCGATTCGACCGCACAAGCGGCTTCGCGCCGCTCCCGGCGAGCCGCTGGCCAAGCTGAACTTGTCGAATTCGTGGGGGGATTAAATCCAAAAAATGTGAATGATGACAATCAAAATCCACAGCGATCGGAAGCCGCCACGGGCCTATAGTGGCATCACCCGCATGCATGTATTGCCGCGATGCGAAAGCCGGACAAGCCCCGCGAAGGCAGCCCAGGAGATTTCACCATGACGACCATTCAACGCGCGCCCGTGCTGTTCATTTCCCACGGCGCCCCGACCTTTGCCCTTGAGCCCGGCGTGCTTGGCGCGCGTCTGCGCGAAATCGGCACCTCGCTTGGTGCGCTTCGCGGCGTTGCGATTATTTCGCCACACTGGCAAACTCGCGACCTGCGTGTCGCGACCAACGCTCAGCCTGAGACGATCCATGACTTTGGCGGGTTCGATCCCAGGCTTTATACGCTGACCTACCCGGCGCCCGGCGCCCCGGATTTCGCCCAGGCAACGCTGCGCCTGCTGGCTGACGCCGGGATCCCTGCGATCGGGGACGACAAATGGGGGCTGGATCATGGCGCCTGGGTGCCAATGATGCACTTGCTGCCCGGTGCGCGCGTGCCGGTGTTCCAGATTTCCGTGCCCTACAACCTGACAACCCAGGGCGCGGTCGCGCTTGGGCGCGCCCTCGCGCCGCTACGCGATCACGGCATTGCCATTCTTGCCTCCGGGAGCATGACGCACAACCTGTCGGAGTTTCGCGGGGCGACCCATACGGTCGCGTCTTACGTGCCCGAATTTACGGAGTGGATTCGCGCTGCTGTGGTGGGTCGCGATCTGCCCGCGCTCGTCGACTACCGCCGGCAGGCGCCGCACGCCGTTCGGGCCCATCCGACCGAGGAGCACTTTCTGCCACTGCATGTCGCGATCGGTGCAAGCGACGATGGCGAAGCCGCTACCGTGCTTGAAGGGCAGACGACCTATGGCATCATCAATATGGAGTCGTACGGATGGGGTTTGCCGCACTGAAGCACTGAACCTTGCAGCCATCCACTGGCGTCATGTTG
>JADZBO010000095.1 GCA_020851995.1 Burkholderiaceae bacterium | reverse complement strand
TTCATGCGACTGATGAATTCCGATGATGCAGTCACAGGCCCCATCAACATGGGCAACCCCGGCGAGTTCACGATGATTGAGCTCGCCGAACGGGTGCTGCGCCTGACGGGCTCGAAAAGCAAACTGATTTTCATGCCATTGCCACAGGATGATCCGAAGCAGCGCCAGCCTGACATCACGCGCGCAAAATCGGTTCTCGGCTGGGAGCCCAAGGTTGCGCTCGAACAAGGCCTTGAGAAGACGATCGCCTACTTCCGGACGGCGCTCGCGAAATGACGGAAACGGCCTCGTCGCTTGCGCGTTTCGCTGTCGTCATGCCGGTCTATGAAGACCAGGAGGCTGCATCGCGCCTGATGAAGAATCTCCGCCGGGAATACGGCGACGCGGTGACCGTGGTGGCGGTCGATGACGGTTCGGTGCGTCATCCGATTGACGCAGGCACACTCGACGAAGCCGGCATCCGGGGTGTGGTGATCAAGTTACGCCGCAATGTCGGTCACCAGCGTGCCATCGCCATTGGACTGAATTACGTGGCGGATCAGATGCCTGATTGCCCTTGCACGATCGTCATGGATTCTGATGGCGAGGATACCCCTGAGTCTATCCGTGAACTCGTCGTGCCCTTGCAGTCGCCCGATGTGGATGTTGTGGTGGCGGCACGAAAGAGCCGCGTCGAAACCTGGCGGTTCAAGGCGTTTTACGTCGTCTACAAGGCGTTATTCCAGTTGCTTTCGGGCCGCAGGATCAGCTTTGGCAACTTCATGGCGCTCAAGCCCTTCGCCATCAAGCGCGTCGCTGCAATGCAGGAACTCTGGATGCATATCGCTGCCTGCATGCTGACTTCCAAGCTGCGTCTGCAGACCACGCTGATTGACCGTGGTCCGCGCTATGCGGGCAAGAGCAAGATGAACTTCGTTGGTCTGGCCCTGCATGGCTTCCGGGCCTTGATGGTGTTTGCCGAGGATGTGCTCGTGCGGGTCGGGATCGCCTGCTCCCTGGTCGCCGTGCTGACCGTTGCCGGCAGCCTGGTCGCGGTGGGCCTTAAGCTTGCCGGTTTTGCAACACCCGGGTGGTTTTCTGTCGCGTTGGGGATTTTGTTGCTGGTGTTTCTGCAGACTGGTGCCCTGACTCTCATGACGTTGATGCTGACGGGGGTCGTACGCAGCGGATCCTCCAATCCGATTGATTACCGCGCCTACGTCGATGAGGTATTGCATGCCGGCAAGCGCGGCTGAGCGCCCGCAGGGTTTCTGGCAGTCAAGGCCGTTTCGCTACATCGTCAACGGTCTGGTCGCGACGGCCGTTCACTTTGCGGTACTAACCTTCAATCTTAAGGTGCTGGGCTTTGCTTCGGCCGGGTTTGCCAATCTGATCGCAGCGGTATTCGGCATTGCGACTTCGTTTATCGGCAGCCGCGTTTATGTGTTCCATGGGTCCGCCGAGACGTTGTTGCACCAGATCGCCCGGTTCATCCTGCTTTACGTGTCGATTGCGCTCTTGCACGGTGCACTCTTGTATGCCTGGACTGATGTCATGGCGTTGAACTACATCGCCGGTTTTGCCGTTGCGACAGTCATGCAGGTGATTTTCAGTTACTGGGGCAACAAGATCCTGGTATTCAAGGTTTGATTTTCCCGTCGTGTTGACGGACCCGGGTTTCGGACGACTCAATGAAATACCTTAAATTTCTGGTGGCGACTGCGCTTTATGTCGTGGTGTTGCTCGCGGCGTACGTGATTCATGTCAAGTTCTTCCGCGTCAATGTGGTGTTTTACAGCTCGATCGCCGACAGCGTCATCGCGACGGCGGTGACGATCGCAGTAATTTCCCTGATTCGCTGGCTGAATGATTTCAGCGCCTTCGAGAAAACCCTGCTCGCCTGTATCTGGCTGCTGCTGGGATATGGGTTTGCGATTTCCGTTCCCACGGTGATCGACAGGTCCCTGTCTTTCTACACACTGGAAAAACTGCAGCAGCGTGGCGGTGGTATCAAGCTTGCGGCTTTTGAGCGCGTCTACGCAACCGAATATATGAAGGAACATCGTCTGGTCGATGTGCGGCTGACCGAGCAGCAGCAGTCCGGTACCATCGTCATTCGCGATGGTTGCGTCAAACTGACGCCTTTGGGGGATACGCTGGCAACAGCAAGCCGGTACTTCCGTGCGCACTTCCTGCCGAAAGAGCGGCTGTTGATGGGCGAATATTCAAGTGACCTGACCAATCCTTTCCGGGCCAGCGAAAGCAAGGTCGATTACCTTTGCAACTAGACCAAGCGGTAGCAATCGCAACGCCGGTTAGTTTTGAAACCGGACCAAACTAGTAATCGCAAAGCGGCGTACCTTTGCAAGCTGACTGAGTCGGTGAATAACAGGCCCGTTGCCCTGGCGACAAATCCAGTAACCAGGGTGCCAACTGTTTGGTCAGTGGGTCTCTGTCGATGATGCTGTTATTCGCCGTCTCAACATCAGCGCCACGATAAGCTCCACGACGGTCACTGCACACCAGCCTGCATAGACAAGCCTGATCGGATGATCGGTGTGAAAGCCGATGACAAACTGCCGAAACAGCGGACTGAATTCCGGAACATACCAGCAAAGCAGTTCCAGAGCGCTTTTGTTCTCGCCGCAAATCGCAAGGCCGCTGTTTCCATACAGATAGCCCTGAATGCAAACCCAGCCGCTGAAGGCCAGCGCCGCGCAGTAGGTGACCCCGCGGCTCAACACCCATTGCGTCTGAGTCCATTGGTGGGCCAATATAAAGCACGCGGGAATCGACGCGAACAGCAGATAACGCGGACCCCAGAACTGCCCGCCGTACCAGCCCCACCAGCGCGAGTACGTGAAAATCATTCCGATCAGGAACACGAGCAGTACATCGATCGTTCGGATGAAATTCCGGTCATCATCGAATTGTTTGCCAAGATTCCATCGAAAGAACAACCCCGGTGCAAAGAAGGCCAGCCCTTTGCCAAACGACAGGAAAACCGACATCAATCCGAATATCAGGGGATAGCTGAACCCCGGTAGCCCCGAGTACGGCATGATGGTTTTCGCGCCATGCTCACTGGCCTGCAGGTAGGCTGAGAATAGCGGCGTGCCGTACTTGAACCAGTTATCTCCAAGCGTGATCAAAAGCGGTATTGCAAGATAGAAGCCGTAGAACATATTGCGCCTTGTGATTGCCAGATAGAGCAGGGTCAGTCCGAACGCAGGCATGAGCGCCGGCGTTTGCGCCGTGCCGATCCCGAGCAGGATTCCGGCGACGACACGCTTGTTTTTGACAAGACAGAGCAGGCCTACCATGGTCGCGCAGACGGAGAGCATTTCGCCATAAAAATATCCGACGTGATGCGGCAGCATGGATGCACCCATCAGCAGAACAATGACGGGGAAACGCCTGTCTTTGGGCAGCAATACCCACAGCGAACCCAGGCTCAGGCTGAAAATAATGAAATTGAAATACCCCACCCAAACCTCGGGTGCTCCCCAAAGCTTTCCCAACTGGTAGAGCGGCATCGCCAGCACGATCTGGATCGACGAAAACTTGTCGATCGGTCGTTCGCCTTTTGCCAGATTCAATAAATCCAGATATCGCGCCATCCCATCGCCATCCACCACGGGTGAAAGCGATACCGCAAGACAAACGAGGCCGAAGATAATCCACAGGGCTTGTAACGCGGGTTTCGCGGAGTTTTGCATATTGACGTCCATTCCGTACACACCGACCGCTCCTGAGGCACCTTCCGACGGAGCGCATGCCGTGGCCAGCGCGAAATTTTATTCGACAACCACCCGTAGGGTCGGTGTGGCCATGCCGTGTTCGTTAAACCACGCGAAGCCCTCCTGAACAAGCGTCACCTCAAGCAGGTATTCGCCCTTCTTTGCGGGAAGCTGCGCCGTGAACGGGATTTCATACGTATGTTTCGACTCGATCATCATCGTCAGGTTCTTTCTGGCCTCCCAGGGTGGCGGGGTGCCCGAATCGCTCGTGCTGACAAAGCGCCAGGACAGTTTGACCGGGCCGGCGACGGGACGCGTGCTGAATGAAGTATCCGAATTGTTCGTCAGCGACACCGTTCCCCTGAACGCATCGCCCGAGACCCGACCGGAGACCTTCAGGTCGATCTGGTTGACCCATTGGCGGTTGACAGTCAGGTCGCAGGAAATTTCCGGCGCATCTGCAAATCGGGCGTTATATCGATAAATATCGTAACGCGAGGCCAGATCTTCGAACGATCCCACCTTGTCGAACTTTTCAGTGCCGATATCTTCGATCAACTGATTCATTTTTGGCGTGTCGTTGACGATGTATTGACTTCTGCCCGTTCGCGCAACCCGGTTGAGCAGTTGTTCGACCATGCAATACGTTCCAAAGTCGAGCTTGGCTGTGTATTTTCCAAGGTAGTAATTGATCGTGCCGCCGGTGATGCCCGCATACACGATATTCTGTTTATCCAGAATAAACTCCGGGGCGCGGATTTCCACCTTTCGTGGTACCTCGATTGAAACGCGCTGTGCGGCCATTGCCCCGAGAATCAGGAGCGATGTCAGGCTGATAAGCAGTGCCGGCCTGAGTCCGTTACTGCGGGTCGAATCCGTTCGATCAACGGGGAAATCCAGCAACCCAAAACAAAGACAAAATACAGCGACTGGCAGGAAATAATATTCAATCGACACCGGCTTGAGGCTGTAAAACGCCAGGTTGCCCAGAAACAGGAGCAAAAGAACGTACAAATTCGCGCGCTCCGGGCGTTCAAGGCGGAGATTGTCCCTGCTCAGGCGCAAGGCAAAAAAGGCCAGCGCCAACACCGCCAGAATTCCTGTGAGATTGTCGGTCAGATAATAATGAACATTGTTGATGATCAATTCGGGATTATTGAACCGAAGCTCCCGGTCATAAACGGCGTAGGTGGGATTGAATGCGCCGCCGGCATTCAAGGTGTTGGCGACCAGCAGGGGAATCAGCGTCAAGCCGAAAAATGACAGAAATATCGCCGGAACCAGCCAGTCTTTCCACTGCCGCTGATGTGGTGAATAAAGTGCCTTCACCGCGTAAATGCCGGCAACTCCGGGCAAAATCAGCAGTGAGGCAATGCCTCCGGGTTGTCCGGAGCGGTGCGTTGAGGCACGCCGATCTTGTCTGACCCCGGTAACGCATGTTCAGTTCGGTGTCTGCCTGATCCGCGGCAATGGGCAGTACATCGGCCCACCAATTCATGACCCAGTCGGATTTCGAAAAGAACCGATGACCACCGATGTCGATGCGGTTGTTTTTGAAATTGACCGTTCTGGAGATGCCCCCGACTTGTCCGTCTGCTTCGATGACGGTGATGTCCGTCACCCCGGCGGCCTGAAGCTCCAGCGCGGCGGTCAGCCCTGCCGGCCCCGCGCCAATGATCACAACCTTTTTCATGACAGGCTTCTGGAGGCAGTAAAACACTGGACCGGAGCCGTGCCGCCGGTCGGTTGACCCTGTCGTGTCCGCATCATGCCGAGCCTATCTCGCCAACGTTAAAGTGTTGATGGATTTCTTGAAAACAAGGAACTTTCGAAACAGATACACCCCAAGAAAACTGCAGATGGCCGCGACGATCTTGGCCTCGTTCAGCATGGGGCCGAACAGATACACGTACGCCGCGACGACCAGGTAGGTGATTGCCAGGCCTAGCAAGCCGGAGCAGACGAACAGCAGGGATTCGTAAATCCGGCGATTTTTCAGCCAGCCTTCCCTGAAAACACCTTTCCCGATCAGGAAATAGGCAACGATCAAGCCGCCCAGGTACCCGATGACCGCCGCTTTGGGCAGCGCCACACGCCAGTATTGGGCCACAACCCGATAAATACAATAATCCACGCCAAGGGCGATGCCGCTGGCAATGAAATATTTGACGAATTCAATCAGCGGACCTTCATTGGTGCGAGTCAGGAATCGGGCTATCGGAGATTTCAATTCGGTGTGTCTGCGAATAAGTGTGTGATCGGCGCTTGGGGGGTTCCTGCGCGACGCTTACACGAACCCGGATGACGGGCGCCATTTTACATGGTCGAGTGACCGCGATCATGGCACCGCTTGTGATCGCCACTGTCGGCTTGACGTCCTCACGCCCTTCTCTGCATCCGGTCAGAATCCCCGAGGCTGGTCTCGACGCGCTACGCAGGTTCGCCAGGGGCGTTGCGTCAGGTGTTTGCGGGTTACTTGAGCAGACAACTGGCGATCAGGTTGGCCACCCGCCTTGCGCCACCCTCGTTGAAGTGGCAGTCGTCATACAGATAGTCCGTCGTGGGTGGTACGGCCGATGCAATATCGCAAACTTCCATGCCTTTCCCTGAAGCCGTGGTGATCAACCAGGTGTTGTAGACCTTCGCAAGCGCCTCGAGCGCCGGAAGTTTCAGGGTGTAGGGCTCCTCCATCGGCGTCATCCACAAACGCACCTTGAGGTCTGCAGAGATGTTTGGCGAGTAGGCGTTGGGCTGGTTGACGAATACGCAGCGTGTGTGCGTTTCGGCACACTTGCCAATCAGGCGCTCGACCCAGCCGCGATAGTTGTCTGACACGGTGGTGGTCGAAAAATCGCGAACGTCCGGGCGTGTAAGGCTGTTGTTCTGTTTTGAGTAGTAGGAGCCGTCATCAATATGCACGACATCGAGAAGACGATTACGTAATCCCGTCAGTCCAAGCCAGATAAGGGATTTCCGGATATCGAGGCTATTCACCAGATTGATGAACGTCGCCGACGCCCCTGGACTCTTGCGCGAGGCTCCCGAGGCTTGTGTCGCCTGCGCCGGTGACGCATCCTGCGACAAAAAATGGTCTCGAATATGCTTGTTCCAGTCGTTGATCCCCATGAGAAAAATGACGGCATCGGGGGAGTACTGAAGGATATTTTCGAACGTAATGAAATGCTGTTCGGCGCGCAACCCATTGACGCCTGCATTAATGATTTCGACCTTTCGACCCCAGGCTTTCTCCAGGTCTTTTTCGAGCAGGGCTGTCCAGGTTTTTTCGTCGCTGAGCAACATCTGCGCTGTCGTGCTCGCGCCGATGGCAAATATTCGATAGACGTCACCCTTGTTTTTGTAGTCAACCGGGTGGGTCACGCGAAAGCCATGGCTATCCGTGGTGATCCGCGAGATCCCGGAGAAACCCGGCGTGACGTCGCCGACGACCTTGATCTTGTAGTCCTGGTTGGGTGGCAGGGTGATAAAGGTTTCGCTGGCCTTTTTCAGGTTAAGCGGCGTGATCAGGACGTTTGCGAGCAACAGCAGGAAGACGGTCGAGGCAATTGTCGAATATTTATTTATGAGAATCGCAATTAAAACGAAGCAAAGCAGAACTTCCAACGCAAGAATGGTTAGAATCCCCGACAACGATACGGCCTGGTCAGACAGAAGCTGAAAATAGGACAACGCGAGCAATAGCTGCAGAACACACAGCAAAACAATAAGAAACCGCTGCGGCCGTGACAATGAGTAAAGCAGCTTCATCTGCGGAACTGTCCTTGATCATAAAAATCAACGCAGCCTTGTGTCGTTGATTGTTTACCGAGCGCAAGTATAGGACACGGACCTCGATCAGGCGGCTGATCTGGGATTGTGTCACTGGACAGGCTTCGGATCCACTCCGAAGGGACATTGCTCCGAAACCGGCCGGCCATCTGGATGACTATCTTTGCCAGTGACGTCACGCTGCGCTTAAACGATGGTGCTTTAGTGCGGACTTGGCGACGCCATAAGATCACATGCTATTGAACCCCTAATGTTTAATGGCCTTTGCGATCTCCCGTCCTACAAGCAAAGACCCGCCGTATGAAAGGTGATTTCCATCGCGGTATAGCACTGCACCGTCTTTGACGGCATAGCACAGATCGCTGTCGCACATCGCATCTGCGGCGTCGACGATCTTGATTTCGGGGTAATCCTTCAGCACAGACCGTACCAGCGATCGGTACTCCTGTTGACTGTTTAAAAAATCAGCCTTCTTGATACCGCAGGGATTGCGAACCTCCCGGCGTGTCAAGCGTAGCGGGCGCCCGCCATCAATGCAGGTGTTCGGATCGAAAGAAATTTCAGGGTTGTCGTAAATGAAAATGATCGCTTTTCCTTTCGCGCGCAAGTGGTCAATTGTTTTGCGCATTGCGCTCGCAAGAAGGTCGTTTGTTGTTGCGGATTGGTGTTGGCCGGCGTCGGAAACCTCAAAATATTTCCCTGCGCCGATGTATTTAGCACCTGCAAACGTCATGATGACCGTTTGAATCGAATCGGAATTTGCTGCGACTTCGATGGCGTCATTGGTGAATTTCGCACATTCATCTTTCTTCAGGCCTGGTTCAAGGGATGCGATATCGATGAATGGCGGGCAACCATGATGACCGATTTGTAAAATGGTTTCGTCTGTGAATCTGGCGAGACCCATGACCAATCGATTTGCATGGGAGTCGCCCAATATCTGAATCGTCGGTTGACCCGCGTTCGTGGCAACACAATAAAACCCTCGAAAGTCCGGATACATCTGGCGGCAGATGGCATTTTCGTAGAACGACTCCTGATACTTCACCTGCCCCTTGTTTTGTTGAAAGACCTTGTTTCTGAATTCCAGTCCGTCTCTCACGTAGGTGTTATATCCCAGAAAACCGAGCGCAAGCATCAGCAGTATCAATACCACGGTGGCAGACCGCGTTCTCGCGCCAAATCGCACAGGTTTCTCCACCAGCCGGTACGTGAGCCATGCCAGAGGTATTGCGATGATCACCGCACCGGCTCGCACTTCGACCGATGGGGTCTCGCCTTCGATAATTTTCAAAAAAGACAGCAATGGCCAGTGCCACAGATAAAGGGGGTAGCTGATCAGACCGAACCAGACCAAGACTCTTGCACTTAAAACCCTGCGATTTAGCCAGGTGTTTGGTCCAGCCGAAATGAGCAGCGCTGCGCCGAGCGAAGGTAATAGCGCCCAGTAGCCAGGAAAACCTCTTGTCCGGTTGATCACCCAAAACCCGGCAACAATCGCCAACAAGCCGACCAGTGCAGCGCTCTCGCGCGTGGTGTCCACGGAGCACCGAGTCGGGCGCTCAAACACGATTCTCCCTAACCACCGCTGTAGATGATCAAGCCAGCCGGAGGCTGCGTCTTTCCTGATAAATCCGAGCGCAACGAGGGCGCCTGTCAACAACTCCCAGCACCGTGTCAGTGGTGAATAAAATGTGGCGATTGCATCGTGACGCACGCCCTTGACGTTTAGCCAGAAGGAAATTGCCGCGAGAACAACGATTATGGTCAGAGCGTTAAGCCGGAGTCTGGCGACTGCCCAAAGCAATAGGGGCCATACGATGTAAAACTGCTCTTCGATCCCGAGGCTCCACAAATGCAGCAAGGGCTTGAGCTCGGCCGCCGTATCGAAATAGCCGCTTTCAGACCAAAGCACAAAGTTCGAAACAAAGCCAGCACCAGCCGCAATATGCTTTCCCAGTTGCATAAATTCATCGGGCAACAGTGCAAACCAACCAAAGGCATAGCTTGCCGATAGCACCACGAGCAACGCAGGAAAAATGCGCCTGATGCGACGAGCGTAAAAGTCGGCAAAGCTGAAAGTTCCTTTTTTTAGATTCTCAAGAAGAATGGTAGAGATGAGAAAGCCGGAAATGACGAAGAAAATATCCACGCCAATGAATCCGCCCGGCATCACGTCGGGGAATGCGTGAAAAGCCACGACGGAAAGGACGGCTAAGGCACGGAGCCCGTCAATGTCGGGTCTATACGAGGGGTGGGCGCGCGGCACTGCCTTTTGCATAATTAGCGGACTCAGAGGGGGGCTCAACCCTTCCTTCACCGAGGAAGAACCAAGCATGCAAGTGGATGACTCATCGCAAAAATGCGGTCATTGAAACTCTCTCGTTGGAGCATTGGATTTCAAACGCTCTGGCGACCACGACCTTTGCGCGATGATAGACAAGGCGGAGGTACAGACCAGATCGCCTCGAACCATGCCGACCAGGTGACCTGTGGACGTGGCGGACCAGCGCGCTATTTATTGAGAACGATAGGGCGGATCTTAAACAGGCCACTCTCCAAATGCTTCGGCGTCTCTGAGGCGCTTTGCACCAGCGTCCTTTGCCGAAACAAGCGGTTCGAAATCAATGGGCCACTTGATTGCCAGATCGGGATCATTCCACAACAGGCTGCGCTCGTGCTCGGGGGCGTAATAGTCGCTGGTCTTGTACTGAAACTCCGCGCTTTCGGATAGAACGACGAAACCGTGCGCGAATCCGGGCGGAATCCACATCTGCCGTTTGTTCTGTCCACTGATCAGCGTACCCGTCCAGCGCCCAAAGTCGGGGTGACCTCGCATCAGATTGACTGCTACATCAAAGACTTCCCCCTGCGTCACGCGAATCAGTTTGCCCTGGGGTTGGCGAACCTGATAATGTAAACCTCGCAGCACACCCTTTACGCTGCGGCTGTGGTTGTCCTGAACAAACTCCACTGCCTGTCCGGTCGCCTCTGTAAAATCGCGCGTGTTATAGCTTTCAAAAAAGAACCCCCGGTCATCACCAAAGACTCTGGGTTCAAGAATCAGTACTTCCGGGAGCTCAGTGTGCGTTACGGTATACGGCATGGCTGGCATTCCATCATGTTCGACTAGTCCTTGGTCAGGCTCATCAAATAGCGCCCGTAGTTCGTCTTGAGTAAGGGCGTGGCTAGTCGCTGCATTTGTTCCGTGTCGATCCAGCCCTGCGCGTAGGCAATTTCCTCCGGCGAAGCGACATAAAGCCCTTGGCGCTTCTGTATCGTTGCGATAAAGCTCGATGCCTCCAGGAGGCTGTCATGGGTTCCGGTGTCAAGCCAGGCAAAGCCGCGCCCCATGATCTCAACGTTCAGCATCCCGCGATTGAGGTAGTGCAGGTTGACATCGGTAATTTCAAGTTCGCCCCGCGCGCTGGGTTTGATATTTGCCGCAATATCGCAGACTTGTTCATCAAAAAAATACAGCCCGGTCACCGCGTAGTTGCTTTTTGGTCGCGCGGGCTTTTCTTCCAGACTGATTGCACGACCCTGTGCATCAAACTCGACGACGCCATACCGCTCGGGATCTGGCACATGGTAAGCGAATACGGATGCGCCCGACGGCCGCACGCTCGCCTGCCGTAGCTTAAGCGTAAGTTCCGCGCCGTAAAAGATATTGTCCCCCAGCACGAGTGCGCTTGGGGAGCTTCGGACGAACTGTCGGCCGATAGTAAACGCCTGCGCCAGGCCGTCCGGACTCGGTTGAACGGCGTATTCAATCTGCATGCCCCACTTCGAGCCGTCGCCAAACAAATCGGCAAATCTGGGGGTGTCCTGCGGTGTCGAAATGATCAGCACCTCTCGGATGCCTGCCAGCATCAGTGTTGACAATGGGTAGTACACCATCGGCTTGTCGTAGACCGGGATCAGCTGTTTGGAAACTGCGAGGGTCGCGGGATGCAGGCGCGTACCGGAGCCGCCCGCGAGGACGATCCCTTTTCGGTTTGTTGTCATGGCGTGAATTCCCTTGCTGGTTTCACTCGTCAGGAGATTCCTCCTGCGGGTGCGTCAGGACTGCCAGTCCATTGTACTGAGTCGACGCGGCCTTTTGTGCGGAGGTATTGATGAATCTCAGCGTTCGGCCGACTAAAACGGGACGCCCTGCGCGATCAGCGAATTGGCAACGATCGAACCGAACTCAAGATTTCCTTTTTCGGAAAGATGAGTACCATCCTGGCCGAAATATTTCTTCTCTCCGGCCGCTTTGGCGCTTCTGAGGAAATCCGATGGGGCGAGAAGCGGCACAAAACCAGTGTCCTTTGCAAGGCCGACCCAGCGTCCGCTCAGGCTGGCTTGCTCGCCGTCGCAACTGATCATGACCGCAGGGATGTCCGGAAACTGTTGCCTTAGCTTTGCAAGAAGGACGCGAGTCAGCCCGACGGCTTCCTCATGGAATCGCATTTCGGTTTCAGGCGGAATCGGCTTTCCATAACCGCCGTAGGCGTTGAACTCAAAGCGCTGGATGAGTGCGTCCAGGCTATTAAATACTTTTGACTCCCCGAGGATCGAGCGATAGGCGGATCCAATCAAGCCCTCATGGTAGTGCGGCTGGTCCGGATTGTACGGTTCGGCGTAGGGTCGACGCATGGTCTGATTTCGCGTAATGCTCTGTGATTCCCATGTGTAGTGATTATTCGAGTAATCGTTGGTGCAGAACTGAAGGATCAGAAGAGTCGGGTGAAGCTTCTTGGAAAGCGTCTTGGCCAGGAGAAGGTTCTGGTAAGTTCCCCAGCCCCCGGCCCCACCAGCCCAGACGTAAAAATCGTCCACCGGTGTTCCAGACGCGTCGGCCAGCTGCCTGACCATGGAGGCAAACCACATTTTGTTGTTGGAGGCGCTTGGTTCACCGGTGAACGAGTCGCCCAGTACCAGAATGCGATGTTTCGCGGTGGAGTCGTTGCCGTAGGTCCTGAGCGCATCCCGGTCGGTACGAAAATCGACGGCATACTCCCGGCCTTCCTGGTCGCGCTGTACAAACGTTGCGTGCGTATTGGCCCGCAAATTCCAGCCGAGCAAGTGGTCATTTGTGTAGATCGTCGGTCTGAAGAAATGGTATCCAACTTCGATGAGCGCGGCCAGGACGGCAATCGATACCAGGCTGGACACAATCCATGAGACCGACTCCCTCAGAGCATTTCGTACGCGCATGCCTTCAAACTTTCCCATTTGTCCTGTCGACCAGACTGCTGATCGGTGTAAGCCCTGCCGTGGTCTCCATTTTAGGTGGGAAGTTCCGATCAGGTGGCGGTGCGTTGCGACGCATCGGCGCACACGCATTCATTTGCCACAATACCGTGCGGTTTCCCGGAGACATTTCTCATGCGCTTTACCGGTTCCGCGACTGTCAGCAGATCTCCGAGACTCCCGTTGTATATTCGCTGATTGACGCAACGCTTTACCGATGATTAGGTGCTTCACGCTTCGTGATCGCGACGCTTGAGGCTAGATGGCTTGCTTTGATCCCTGAAGTGATTCTGAACAGGCTCAGTGAGCCGCCAGCAATTTGGTCAGGCCAACCGCTGAGCCAGTATTCGCTGGCGCATCAGGATGGCGTGGCTCGTTGTCTCCCGTTTCCGAGAACCATATGAAAAATGCCGTCGTTGCTCCGGTCCGAGCCCTGCTTCGCGCACTGGGACTGAGCGTATCCAAATATTCCACGCATGTTCGGTCCAGCGAACTCATCGAGGCGTTGCTGGAGGAGAACGAGTCGTTGAAGGGAGTGGTTGCCAGGACGCGCCAGAATCTGGAGTTTTTGATCCAAATTCCGGATCGCCAACTCCTCCCGTGGGTCATGGAGTCGCAGGCGCAGTTATGGCAGGATCTTTTCGTGCTTCATGAGTTGGGAATGAAGCGTGATGGCTACTTCGTCGAATTCGGCGCGACAAACGGTGTTTCGTTAAGTAATACCTATCTGCTAGAGAAGCAATTCGGCTGGAAGGGAATCCTGGCGGAGCCGGCACGATGCTGGCATGCAGCGCTTGAGAAAAACCGATCGGCAATCATTGAGAAAAAGTGCGTCTGGAGCAAAACGGGCGAAGTTCTGATGTTTAACGAGACGGAGGTCGCTGAGTTATCCACGATCAACGCGTTCAATGCTTCCGACTCACATGCGACGATTCGAACACAGGGAACAAATTATCCAGTCGAAACGATATCCCTGAACGACTTGCTGAGACTTCACCAGGCGCCACCGTTGATCGATTATCTGTCGATCGATACAGAAGGCAGCGAATTGGAAATCCTCAGTCATTTCGACTTCAGTGAATTTCGCTTCAAGATCATCACGTGCGAACACAACGGCACGGATGCGCGCGCAAAGATTTTCGACTTGCTGACCGCGAACGGATACGTTCGTAAATTTACCGAATTATCGAGTTTTGACGACTGGTATGTGCTTGGCTAAATCCGCTATTCAGGGTGTGCCGCCCGTAACTGTAGGCCGAGCCGCCTGCCGTCCGCGTTGATTCCCATGTTGCGTGGAATAAAGCACTTGTCGAGGCGGATGACAGCGCGTGTCATTTCGCCTTCGACACGTTGGTCTCCCGGCAGACGGACTGATAACACAAATGGTCCCTCCGGCGTCAGCGTGACATCACGTGTGGCAAGAATTTCACGTTCGTCCCGAACGATGCTCAAACTGACTTTGAGCGGGTGTCGAGCAATATCTGGCGGCAGAACCTTGACTTCAAAGGTCATTTGACGCGTTTCGGGTGGCATCGGGATTTCGTAGAGCCCGGTCATCCAGCCGTCCGCATCGAGCGGCTTGCTTTTGTAGCATTGCGTATCGAGCGTAAAAGGGAATTTCGAAAACGAGCGGTACACCTCGCGCGTGGAAAGCAGAGCAACCGCAACGACCAGCAGCAACCATGCAGGGATCAGGGCAGCGGCCGGCCAGGTGCAAGTACGCACGGTGTTTTGCGAAGTGATCTCCTGCGGGCGCATCGGAGCGATTTCGGACCAGGCGTATAACAGCGCGAGAAAACTCGCGGCGACGAAGAGATTTTCGCGCACCAGCATGGAATGCGCGAACAGGTTGCCGACAAACACACTGCCAAGCCCGATTGCCGCGGGCAAAAGGTCCTGCCGGTTTCTTGATTTCAGGTAAGGATACGCCAGCATCAATGCAAACAACGCGCCACCGACCAGACCGGTTTCGGCAAGGGTTTGCAGAAAGTAGTTGTGAGCGTTTTCCCCATTTTGCTCGATTGCCAGGAAATAAGACTGACTGAGCTCGTAGTTCGCCGACTGCCGGTAAAACTCGCTCTGGCCAAGACCCAGCACAGGAAACAACCAGAGCATTCGCAGCGCAGCCATGAAATTTTCCGGTCGGTAGGTCAGGGCAACGTTCAGTTCGGAGAAGTTGGAAATCCCCCAATGCTGTGTCACAGCCAGGATCAGACCACCCAGTTGATGCCTGAACGCAAACCCAGCCACGATCAGTACCACCAGAGCCATGGCTGAAACCCTCAGTGCTGGGATGAAATGTCTTGAGCGCCGCAACTGCCAGATCAAAAGCATTGTCAACAGGAAAAACAGCGCAAGCGCCAGGCTTGCTTTGGACTTGCTCAGCACGAGTCCGACCCAGCTCAGGGGAATGACGATGGCATAGAGGGCGATGCGATACTTTGCACTGGATACGGTGGTTGCATATCCGAAAAGCCCCAGTGCGCCGATCAGCATATGCCCTGCGTAGGCGTGGAGATCAGGTTGCAGACCCACCGCCATGAAGCCCAGCCTGTCTGGTCGAAAACGCAGCTGAAACTGATCGAGTCCGATGCCGATCTGGGACTGGAAGATTCCGACGATTGCAGCGATGACCAGGCCGACGATCAAGGGGCGGAAAATGACACCGTTGCGATCCGCGCATGCTTTAAGCGCTGGAACCAGTATCCCGATGAACGCAAAGGCAACTCCGTAGACCACCCAGTCAAAGAGTGGCCGGTAATCGTCGTGCCAGTCGATTGTGCGCAGATGCAACAGATTGTAGGCGAGCACGGAGGGTTCGAACGAGGACGAGGACTGATGGAGGTTGCGTGCGATCGCGATGCCGACGGAAAACGTCAGAAAAATCATCACCAGGCCGACAGGCCATGGTACGGCGATCACTGCGCGCACGGGTGAACGGCGGAAAACTCGGTGGAGTACTGAGCCGACCAGCAGACCCGCAATGAGGTCCAGTCCGCCATTATGCGATTGGGCAATCCGGCCATAGCCTGTGAAGGCCTGGAACTGGGTGGCGAAATTCGGCACAAGGGGAAGAGCAAAGACGCAGGCCACGATGCCCGTGCGGGTGCTGTGAAGCCCCGCCAGCAGACCCCAAAGCAGACACAACGTGGGAACGGCGACGCGATAGAACGGGTTCAGCGTGGCAACGAGATCTCGTTGGTTGATCAGCACCAACAAGATGGCAATAAGCGAGAGCCACTGACCCGCCAGGGATAAGGCGTTGCGTATGCAGGCCAGTGTATTGGCATAGGTGAAACCCGGGCGCTGCGCCTGAAGATGCGTCGCCATTCAGAGTCCCAGCGTACGCCGCAAATAGCGATAGATCGCCCCCGCAACCCTGCGCGGAACCGGCTTGAGGTTTCTCGGAAAGCGTCGTTTGATTCCGTCGTGCCGATAATCGTAGGTGCGCCGATCCGCGGCGGCATCGACTGTGACGATTTTGGGATGGCGGATTGCGCCGAGCGCCGCCATGGGCAGACCCGGCTTCTCCTGTTCGGCGATCGTATGGGTGGCGTCTGGACCGATTCCGATATTGCTGACGAGGTTGGTGTTGGCGATTGCCGACAGGCCGGCGTTGAACCAAACGCATGCCTGCCAGGGATAAAACCAGGACGAGTGAATCGCATTACTATGCACGCGATCGAAAATATCCGTCCAGTAAGCGCGCTCTTCAGGGCTGAATTTCATGGATTTCCAGGCGTCGCTATTTTTAAAAGCGGGCCAGAAGGGAATGTCTCCCTGATTGTGTCGCCAGGCGCGCCGCCAGGTCGCCCAGCCCCAGCAGTCCGCATAGTTGGAGAAGTAGTACGAAGCGTCGCCCCGTCTTTTTCCATGCTGGTGATTGTCGCCAGAAATCACCCAGACCCTGTCATCCTGCGCGTAGCGATCGAGCACTGATTCGCAAAAAGTAAAAAAGTCGGGATGCGTGAGGCAGTCGTCCTCAAGAATGATCGCGCGGTCGACCCGGTCGAACACAGCATTCAGGCCCGTCGTGACGCGCTTTTTTAGTCCGAGGTTTTCGTCCGCGTAGATTTTGTGCACCGAGCATGGCCAATCCACATGCTCCACGATAGCGCGAACCTCGTCGCACAACGCCTGATCGGCAGGGTGCGAAATGCGCGGGCCGTCGGCGATCAGGAAGAGCTCACGCGGTTGTGCCGACCGAATCGACGCAAACGCTTCCCGCGTGTATCGCGGCCGGTTGAAAACGATGAAGGCGACGGGCGTGTTGATCATGGGCAAGGCGTTAGTGGTAGGGCATTCGAGCCATTTTGCTCGTGCTAATCCTGAAGAATGCTCAATATTTCCGGCATGATCAATGCAGCGCCTTCTCGCGTCAGGTGGTGGTTATCGCTGTAATACAGCACGCCGTTTTCGATGATTTTGCACTCACCCTCGCCGCAAAGTCGTAAGTAGGGATAGACGAAATGGAGTCCCGGGCGCGCTGGCAGGCCTCGCGTGACGGCAACGAACTCTGCGTTGGCAGCCGTTGACGCATGCGGCGTAACGCAGTCGCGCTTCCATCGTGTCGCCGCGAAATAGTAGTTCCATTTGGCGCAACGCAGGTCAATGTCGGCCGTCGATCCGACAATGATGACCTTCTCGGGTTCAAGTCCCTGGGCATTGATTGCCTTGCGCACCGCCGCGCTGATGGCATTTTGTTCCGTTACCACGTAGCCATGCCAGCGCTGCGCGTGAATAATCGCCTTCAGCTTCTGGCCCCGCAGTTGCCTGATCTGGTCGATCAGTGCCGCACAGCTAGCGGGAATCGGGTTTTCCTGCGCACCGGGAGCCCCGAAGAAGCAGGAGGGGTAGTAGCCGAACAGAATGCGATAGCGCTCTCCAAACGCCTGCCTGAGCGCAGCGGACAGGTGGTCGGCATGACTGTCGCCATACAGCAGAATGGTTTCCTTCGCAGCCGTGTTGCCGATTTCACACAGGCGATTGACAGCAAATGCCGCGCTGCAATCGACTGAGGCGGGAGTAGCCGCGAGAGCGGGCTGATCCGTTTGTCCGATCCGACCATGTTCCCTGTAGATAAACAGGCCAAAAGCCGCAACGGCCAGCATCAGAAACGACAGAACGGCGATCAGGCGGCCTGTGTGGCGCACGCGGCGCAAAGGTGTTTCGACGAATCGATAGGTCAGCCATGAAAGTGCGAATGAAAGCAGCAGGATCTGGGCCCGTCTTCCCGTCGAGGGCTGGGGGTCGACAGCGACGAAGACGAAGGACAGCAGCGCCCAATGCCATAAGTAAAGCGGGTAACTGAACAGGCCCACCGTGACCAGAGCCCGGTGTGCCAGGACTTTTCTGTTTAACCATGACGCGGGCCCTGCCGAAAGGATCAACGCCGCCCCGGTCACGGGCAGCAGGGCCCACCACCCGGGAAACTGGGAGTGCCTGGTCAGCGAAAGACAGCCGAGGGCGATGGCGACCAGTCCCGCGAAGGACAGGATGCTTTTGTCCGCCTTGGCCAGGGAGTCGTCACGCGAGCGCCATGCGAGCGCTGCGTACCCGATCGCCGCGCCCAGTAATAATTCCCAGGCGCGGGTTCGCAGGGCAAAAAAGGCAAAGGTCTTGTCCACATCGGTCTTGACGATATTTAGTCCGAACGAGGCCAGAATCAAGGTAGCCAGCAACAGGGGAATCGATAGCCGAAGCTTCCAGCCAAGCCACAGGATGACTGGCCAGACGATGTAGAACTGCTCCTCGATGCCGAGCGACCACAGGTGCAGCAGAGGCTTGAACTCTGCCGCATCGTCGAAGTAACTGAACTCGGATAAGGACACCAGATTCGAGAC
Organism: Burkholderiaceae bacterium; assembly: GCA_020851995.1. Classification (GTDB taxonomy): domain Bacteria; phylum Pseudomonadota; class Gammaproteobacteria; order Burkholderiales; family Burkholderiaceae_B; genus Zwartia. The sequence goes on along the minus strand of JADZBO010000095.1, from coordinate 27,779 downwards.
GAACGCCGCGCCCGCGAAGGTATGTTTGCCCAGCTTTTCATAGTCTTCGGGGATAAAGAAGAACCAGCCCGTGACGAGCAGGGCGATCAGGACGAGCAACAGCGCGGGAAAGATCCGCCGCACACGTCGTCCATAGAAATCCCCGAGGCTGAAGCGCCCGGCTGCGAGGTTCTCGAACAGGATCGTGGAGATCAGAAAACCCGATATCACGAAAAATACGTCCACCCCGATGTATCCGCCCGGAACCCATTCAGGGAAAACGTGATAGCCGACCACGAGAAGGACGGCGATCGCACGTAAACCGTCGATATCGGGGCGGTATTTCGGGTGAATCATCGCGGGGTGCTTGCCGCGGTCCGGCAAACCGGCGGGCGGCCTGCGATCAGACATGCGCCCTAACCGGGTTGGTACCAGCACTTGGGCAGGGCGAAGTCATCGAGATCCTCGATATTTTTGTGATCCAGAGGGTGCGGAAAACTGTTGGCCGGAGTCCGTATTTCCGTCCGGTCCTTGCGCAGAAGCGTCAGTTCCAGGATCGGGGGGATCTCGAAGGATTGATATCGGTGGGGCAGCGCGCAATTATTCGGGTGATTGTGCACGACGTCAAAATGCTTGCACAGCTTTCGGAATACCAGGTCGTACAGCTTGAAGTCGCCGGCCAGCATCAGTTTGTCGAGATGGTGGAATTCGATGATGAGGATGCGGAATTTTTTTAACGTTTCTTCCGAGACATCGAACAGCACGTCGTATTCGGCTCCCTCGATATCCATCTGCAGAATGAAATCAGAGCTGTCCGGCGCCATCGCCTGTGTCCAGTCGTCGAGCCGGACATAGACATCGTCATTGGAAAGCCCCAGGAACTTGCGCTCGAACTGAATCAGCGGATGGGTGACCGGGGCCGATTCGACTGAATAGTCGATCAGGAACGAGCGGATGCCGCGTCTGGCCAGGTCAAGCTCGAAATCGGCGACGGTTGATACGCCGGGCGAAAAACAATAGCGGATGCCGTCAAGGTCGTCGGGTACCAGATAGCCGCCGTCGCCAGCCGCGCCCAGACGCACCAATTCCTTTGTACCGCGGACGGGCTGCAGCATCCGGAAGAATTGGCGCAAAGTTTCGGGATCGGTCGTCGGAACGATGCGCCGACCCCGCTGGAGCAATGCGTTGTAGACGGTGGAACTGAGAATTTTGGAGGGCATCGGAATAGGTCAAGCCGGAACGGTCAGTGACAAACCGCCCCCTCGCCACGCGGCGAAGAGCCTGCGCAGCGTGATAAAATGGACGGTCAGCCTGCGACGATTCCAGGCTTGGCTTGGGTAAGGTTCAAAGTGGCACTTTCGCAGCAATTATATCGGTCTATCCGCCATGGGTAACCATTCTCTGAAACCGAAGCGCGCCGTTCCCGGCTTGAAGATATCGTGAGCTTCGCGATACCGCAACTTGCGTTGACGGCGGGCGCTGTCGCCTCGTTTGCAATCTGCCTGAGCATCGTCCTCACCAAGGAATTGCACGGTGAACACACGCTCGATTCGAGCAGCGGCGTTCAGAAAATTCACCAGAGTCCTACGCCGCGCGTGGGTGGAGTGGCGATTTTCGTCTCGCTGGTGCTCAGCTGGTGGCTGACCCCCCCCATCGTTGCCGATGTGCTGGGGCCCATGCTGATTGCCGCGATACCCGCTTTCCTCGCCGGCGTCACTGAAGACCTCGTCAAGCGAGGCCACGTGACCGAGCGGCTTTTCGCGACATTTGCCAGCGGATTGCTGGCGTGGTGGCTTCTGCGTTACAGCCTTCGCCGCATCGACGTGCCCGGCATCGATTACTTTCTGGCGATCACGCCGATCTCGGTGTTGTTCACAGCGTTTGCCGTCGGCGGCGTCGCCAATGCAATCAATATCATCGACGGGGTGAACGGCCTTGCGGGCGGAATCGTCCTGTTGTGCCTCTCTTCCCTTGGTCTGATCGCGTATCAGGTCTACGACTACGAAATAGCCAAGTTATGTTTCGTCATTGGTGGCGCGATCTTCGGGTTTTTGCTGGTTAATTACCCTTATGGCAAGATTTTTCTGGGTGATGGGGGTGCCTATCTGCTGGGGTTCCTGATGGGCTGGATCGCCGTCATGCTGACGGCGCGCAATCCCGGGATTTCCCCATGGGCTCCCCTGCTGGCCTGTGGCTACCCGATTCTTGAAGTTCTCTTTTCCATGGCGCGTCGATCGGCCCGCAAACTGAAGCTCGGTCACCCTGACCGCCTGCACCTGCATAGTCTTGTGTATGCGCGCCTGGTGCGCCCGGCACTCTCAAATCGGTCCGCTGCGATGAAGAACGCCGCGGTTTTTCCCATCATGTTGCTGTACGCGGTCATTCCCGCGTCGCTGGCCGTGGTCTTCAGGACCAGCACTCCGATGTTGATGCTGGCATTTGTAGCTTGCGGCTTCATTTATGCGCTTTCCTATGCGCGACTGGTCCATTTCGGCTGGACGCTCCCCAAACTGCGGGTCGGCACTCAGACGCGGCGGCGAGCGTAGTGGGAACTCCATACAGGTAGCGCGAATCCCATACAGCTTGACATCCCCTCCCACGTGCCTCGGCTCGGTGCTCATCAAGCGGCTTACGCCGTCGTGCTATTCATCCCAGCCCTGAATGAAGAACGGGGCTAGTCGCACACTTGGTAAAATGCGGATGGATTTCCGACTTCGCCGGAGGCAGGTTGCCCGTTCGGCGCCTGTCCGTGTTGCCGCGAGGTCGCTATTCAGCAAGTCCCGGCTCGACGATCGCCGGAGTCCGGTATCGCCAATGGAATGAAAGATGACTCAAGCCCCACCCAAAGTCTATGTTGCAGGCCATCGAGGGATGGTCGGTTCGGCGATCGTCCGGCAACTGATCGCCCAAGGTCATCCCGAGGATCGCATCGTCGGCCGCACGCATGCGGAACTCGATCTCACCGATCAGGCGGCAGTCCGGGATTTCATGGCGTCCGAAAAGCCGGACCAGGTTTATCTTGCCGCAGCCCGGGTGGGCGGCATTCATGCCAACAACACGTATCCCGCCGAATTCATCTATGACAACCTGATGGTGCAGTCGAATGTCATCGATGCGGCCTTTCGCAACGGCGTCAGGAAGCTACTGTTTCTGGGGAGCAGCTGCATTTATCCGAAACTGGCACCCCAGCCGATGTCCGAGTCGTCCTTGTTGACGGGGCTGCTCGAGCCAACCAACGAGCCTTATGCGGTTGCAAAGATTGCCGGTATCAAGACATGCGAAAGCTACAACCGCCAGTACGGTCAGGCGCATGGCGTGGACTATCGCAGCGTCATGCCGACCAACCTGTACGGGCCTGGCGACAACTACCACCCCGAGAACTCGCATGTCATTCCCGCGCTGCTGCGCCGCTTCCATGAAGCGAAGATCAGCAAGGCACCGAGTGTCACGATCTGGGGATCCGGCAAACCTTACCGCGAGTTCCTGTATGTGGACGACATGGCCTCGGCGAGTGTCTTTGTCATGAATTTGCCGAAGGCCAAGTACGACACGTGCACGAGCGCCATGCTGAGCCACATCAACGTCGGATCCGGTTCTGACATCACCATTGCGGAGTTGGCGCATGCTGTCAGGACGGCAGTTGGTTACGCGGGCGACATCGTGTTTGACACCACGAAGCCCGACGGTACGCCGCGCAAATTGATGGATAGCGCGCGGATCAACGCGCTTGGCTGGGAGGCGCGCGTCGGCATGGCCGAGGGGCTTAGTATGGCCTACCAGGATTTTGTTGCCAGACTGGACCGCCAGGCGACATGAAATTTCTGCAACAGACCATTGCGCCGTTCCTCAGGCTCTACGCCATCCTTCCGGAGTCCAGCAAGCGGGGTTTGGTCTTCGTCGTCTTGGTCAGTCTGGTTGCCGCAATCTTTGAAACCCTGAGCGTCGCATCGATTTTGCCGTTCATGGCTCTGGTGATGGATCCTTCGATACTTGAGCAGTATCCCGCGGTCAAACAGGCGCTGGCAACATTCGGAATCGAATCAAGATCCGCGGAAATCATTGTCGCCGGCATTCTTACGATTCTTGTGCTTGCAATCGGCAACGCGATCAGCGCAACCAATTTATGGGTCCAGACCCGCTATCTCGCCTCAACCCGGCTGGCGCTCTCCTCCGAGCTCTTTGCTGGCTATATGCGGTTGCCTTATGCATTTCACATTCAGCGCGATGCGGCATCCCTGACGCGCGTGATGGGTGGTGACGTTGAATCGGCGCTAGGCGGCTTTCTCTCGTCATTGCTGCTTGTGGTGGCAAAGACGTTAAGCGGAACGATCCTGATCACCTTGATCGTACTGGTCAATCCCCTGGTCGCTCTCGGGTCGGTGCTGGTTTTGGGTGGCGCGTACCTGCTGGTCTATCGAGTCATCCGCACCAAGCAGGCGGAACTGGGTGCCAGGATGGTGCGCGAGAGCACACTGCTGGGCCGAACAGTCACCGAAGGTCTTGCCGGCGTAAAGGAGTTGCGCATACTGGGCCGGGAACTCACGGCAACAGGACAATATGGCGGCACGATGAAGTTTCTCGCCGAAACCAATACCGCCAATATCGTTGCGACCGCGATGCCACGTTATGTGATCGAGATCTTTGCCTACGCTGGCATCGTTGCGGTGACGTTAGTGTTGGTGCTGAACGGGGACGCAGCCGGCGCAATGCCCTCGCTTGCGTTGTATGCCTTGGCAGGCAATCGTCTGGTACCCATGTTTCAGCAATTATTTGCTGCTGCGATCACCATCAAGTATCACACCAGTGCGGTTGATTCCCTGGAGAAAGACCTCCTTGTCGTTCGTTCGACCGAGGCGGCCGACCTCGCCGACACCGGCGCTCCGATGTCTTTCAAGAAGGAAATCAGGCTTCTGGGCGTTGGCTTTACCTACCCAACCGCAAATCGTCCCGCGCTTGCGAACATCACGCTGACGATTCCGCAGAATCAGAGCGTCGGTCTGGTTGGACGTACTGGTTCGGGAAAGACCACGCTCGCCGATATTCTGCTTGGGCTTTATCCTCCGAATGAAGGCGCAATCCGGATTGACGATATGGTGCTCTCGGAGTCGAATGCACGCTCCTGGCGCAAACGGGTCGGTTATGTTCCGCAGCACGTTTTCCTGACCAATGCCACCGTCTCCCAGAATATCGCGCTCGGCATACCGCCCGATCAAATCGATCATGACGCCGTCAGGCGCGCAGCCCAGATGGCGCAGGCCACGGAATTCATCGAACAACTTCCGTCGGGGTATGACACGGTGGTCGGCGAACGGGGCGTCAAGCTCTCCGGCGGCCAACGCCAGCGGCTTGGCATTGCCAGGGCGCTTTACCATAACCCGGACGTACTCGTTTTTGACGAGGCGACCAGCGCGCTTGACGGCATGACTGAGGACGCGGTGATGCAGGCCGTGCAGAGCCTGAGCAGCGAACGCACCATGATTCTGATTGCCCACCGGTTGCGCACGATTCAGGCCTGCGATCGCATCGTGATGCTTGATGCGGGCCGCGTTGTAGCCGACGGCGATTACGACACGCTGATCTCGACCTCCCCGGCCTTCCAGAAGCTGGCGGGGCGGGCTGCGAAAACATGAGTTCTGCTGGCGTAACCCCGTCCACCCCAGCCGTGGGAGGCGGGGTGCGCACGGCCATCGCCTACCTCATTTTTAACCGTCCCCGGCACACCCGTGAAACATTTGCCGCCATTCGTGCGCAACGACCGTCAAGGCTACTGATCATCGCCGACGGGCCCAGGGCGGGACATCCAACCGACGCCGATCGTTGCCGGGAAACGCGCGAAATCGTTGAACACATCGACTGGCCTTGCGAGGTCCAGCGTAATTATGCAGATGAAAACCTGGGCTGCAAGCGGCGCGTGAGCAGCGGGCTCGACTGGGTTTTCACTCAGGTCGAGTCGGCCATCATCCTGGAGGACGATTGCCTGCCGCACCCCGATTTTTTCCCCTATTGCGATGCCCTGTTGGCGCGCTACGCGACCGACGAGCGTGTCAGCGTCATCACGGGCAACAATTTCCAGGATGGCAACCAACGGGGCGCGGCGTCCTACTATTTTTCGAAGTTCAACCATTGCTGGGGCTGGGCGACGTGGCGGCGCGCCTGGCAGAAATACCAGGTGGATATGCCCTACTGGCCGGCCTGGAAGACTTCTGCCGACTGGCGTCGCAAGACCCCTGACCGGGTCGAGCGTGCTGTATTTTCTGATCTCTTCGATCGGGTGAGCCGCGGCGAGATCGATACCTGGGATTACCAGTGGACGGCTTGCGTCTGGTATCACGGTGGCCTCACCGCCACCCCGAACGTGAATCTCGTCACCAATATCGGGTTCGGCCCTGACGCGACCCATACCGTTGCCCAAGGCGATCTCGAGGGCGCGCCCGTGAGTGAACTGGGCTTGCTGACGCATCCGGAGCAGGTCCGGCAGAACCTTGCAGCAGACCAATATGTGTTCAACCGCAATTTCGGCGGAAACGAGCACCCGCTTAGATTGCGCAATCAACTGAAGAGGCGGTTCGCGCGGGTACTGCGCGCGCCTGCATGGCTTGTGCGCAAGTGCAGGGCAATACTGGGGCAGCGCGCCTGATCGCGGGCGTGGCTGCTTTTTTTGGGCAATGTGAGTCAGTGGTCACGATGAGAATCCTATGTGCGGCATCCTAGGGCTGATCCACCGGAATCCTGCGCAGCGCGCACCGCTTGCGGATGCCGTGCTCAACCGACTCGCGCACCGCGGGCCGGACGGCCATGGTGTCTATACCGATGACTGGGTTCAGCTTGGCCATACCCGGTTATCCATCATCGATCTGTCTTCTGCGGGCACTCAGCCCATGATCAGCCGGGACGCGCGCTACGTCGTGACCTTCAACGGCGAAATCTACAACTATCTTGAACTCAAGGCCGAGCTCGAAGCGCAGGGGGAGATCTTCTCGACCCACTCCGACACGGAGGTACTGATGGCGGCTTACGCTGCCTGGGGTCGCGACTGCGTGTTGCGTTTCCGCGGCCAGTTCGCTTTCGTCATCTGGGATCGGCAGGAGAAGTGCGCACTGCTCGGCAGGGATCCCTGCGGTGAGAAGCCGCTGTTTATCAGTCGGACGCCCGGATGTCTTGCGTTCGCCTCGGAGCTCAAGGCGCTGGTGCCGCTACTGGATTCAAGGCCCAGCCTCAGTGCCGAGGCAGTGGATATGTATCTGCACTATCAGTACGTGCCCGAGCCCTACACCCTGCTGTGTGGTGTACATAAGCTTGCGGCGGGCCACACATTACTGATCTCGGCGCAGGACTGGGATGCGGGTCCCCGACAGTATTGGTCGATCGAGAACGTCCGTGAGCCAAGGCCTGCAGGCGAGAGTACTGAGACAACCCTCAGCGCGATTCGCAACGGGATCGAGGATGCGGTCAAGCTGACACTGCGAGCCGACGTCCCCGTTGGGATCGCGCTTTCGGGTGGCATTGACTCCGGCGCCATTGCCGTGCTGGCTCAGAAGCATTATCCCGAACCCATGCATGCGTTCTGCGTGGGCTATCCAGGCAGGCCCGCCTATGACGAGCGGCACCAGGCGCGTGCGCTTGCCAAGTCGCTCGGGATGATTGTCCACGAAGTCGAATTACCGGTCGACAGTTTTGTCGATTTCTTCCCGCAACTGGTTCGCATCATGGACGAACCAATTGCCGATCCCGCTGCGTTCGGCCATTATTCGGTGCCAAAAGCGGCGGCTGATCAGGGCATCAAGGTGTTGCTCTCCGGCATTGGCGGCGATGAAATTTTCTGGGGCTATCACTGGGTGACCAAGGCGGTGCGGCTTAACCAGCTCATCCGAAGGCAACCCTGGCTCTGGGGCATTGCCCAGGGACTTGGCTCAGCGCCAGTGCAGAACTTTTTGCTCAAGGTCACGAGCTACCCGCATGCGCCAGCCCAGGCTCGTTACTGGGCGGACATCCTGCAGCGGTTCGCTGACCGGAACAATCCGGCCGATCAGCTGATGTTCTACCTGCTGGCGTACGACTTCGGCGACGCGTTTGCTGTCAAGCGTGAGGTTTACGGCGCGGCCATGTCCGGGTTGCGGCCAGAGAACCCGTTCGTTCCAACCGCCCTCGGGCCGCGTGAATACCAGCAGATACCGGCCGCAGTCATCCGGATGTTGTTCGAGACCTGGCTGGTGTCGAACTGTCTGTCTCTGGGCGACCGGGTGAGCATGGGGGTCAGCGTCGAGACACGCATGCCGTTTCTGGATGTGCGCCTGCTTGAGCTCGTCATGGCATGCCGCGCGAACAACCCCGACGACGGACTCGGCCAGAAGGCGTGGTTGCGGGCGGCTTTGAAGGGAGTCGTGCCCGACGAAGTGCTGGCCCGGCCCAAGGCGGGTTTTCAGCCGCCGGTACGAGAGTGGATCTCGGGGGTCGTCGAAAAATACTCCGACGTATTGCGTCATGGCCAGCTCGTCGAATGCGGGATTCTGGACAAGAGCAAGATCGACTTTATCTGCCGGCAATTGCCCCAGCGGGATTGGATTGGAATGTACTTTACCTACAAACTGATCCTGCTCGAGACCTGGTATCAGGAAATTGTCGCGGCATGAATTCCGGGCGGCCGTGCATACTCGTCTACAACCCGCTTGCGGGACACGGCCATCTGGATTCATGGAACGCTCTGTTCGTTTCGATACTGATGGCCGGAGGACATCGGGTCATCGCGGTAACGGAGGATTCCGGCGCGCTCTCGCGCAGGCTTGAGGCAAGTGGTGATCTGCGGTCGCCCAACCTGCAGCTGTTTGATCTGGTCGATCTCAGGCCCGGCCCATGCGTGCGGACGTTTGCAAGGGTTGGCCGTGTCCTGCGCAGAATTTGGCGCACATTGAGCCGCCGCCCCGATCCGCTGGCCTGCGATCCGCAAGCCTACTATCTTGAGCCGGTCGAGTTCGCGCGCCATCTGAACATTGTTTCGAAAAAAGCACGTTGGGCGCCTTCGCTGGTACTTAACATGTACATGGATCTCTATCGAACCGACGAGGCGCGCTGGCAGGCCTTTGATCGGGAGCAATCGCTTCCGTGGGTTGGCATTCGTTTCATTCCGCCAGAAAATCCCACTGAGGGCTACTACGGCACGAAGTCCTTGTCGGGCATGTGTTTTCTTGACGAGCGTGTCGTCGATGCCTACCGGGCAATCTTTCCGCGCAAGCAGTTCTTCTTCCTCCCCGACGTGACACATTCCGACTTGCCCGATGAAAGCAGCGCCCTGCTACAGCGGATTGTCCGGGAGGCCGCTGGCCGGAAGATCGTGTTCCTCGGCGGTACCATCGTGAAGTCGAAGAATATTGCTGCCTGGTTCCGGCTGATCGCGATGGCGGATCCGCAGCAATGGTACTTTGTACAGATCGGTGAAATTCGCTGGGATGAACTTGATGCGCAGGAACTTCAGGCGCTACGCGCTGCGATTGACAGCCCGCCGGGAAATCTCCTGGTCCACGATGCCTATTTGCCTGACGAGCGGACGTTCAACGAGATCATGAGGGCTTCAGATATCATTTTTGCCGTCTATCGGGATTTCCGCATCAGCAGCAACATGCTGGGCAAGGCGGCAGCATTCGACAAGCCCATCCTCGTGGCCGATAACCATTTGATGGGCACACGCGTAGCTCGCTACGGGATCGGCAGGGCTGTACCCCAGGATGATCCCGAGGCGATGCTGTTGGCTCTGAATCAACTCATCGATCCGCTGCACGCCTGTACAGGTTTCAGGGACTACCGGGAAGCGTTTGGTCATCAGGTGCTCGCACGGCGGTTGGGCGACCTGATCGACCACTGCCGTGATTTGCCCGCGGGGAGAGATGCGGCATGAAGGTCTGGCAAATTTCGCGGGACGACAATACCGGCGGGGCATCACGCTCCGCCTACCGATTGCATGTCGCCTTGTCCCTGACGGGAGTTGAAAGCCGAATGCGGGTGCTGAATCGCGAGACCCCGAACGATCTGGTTTTCGATGGCGTCCCGCCGCGCCAGTTCGCCCAACGGGTCCGCTCCAGGGTCGAGCGCATGCTGCGCGATCGCGCGCTCCGGAAATTCCGCACCGACAATCTGATCATGCATTCATTCGGCCAGGAGAGCGCGGGCCTCGTTGACGAGCTCAACGCGTCCGATGCCGATGTGCTGAATCTTCACTGGATTGCCAAGCTCCTGTCGATCAGCGATATCGGTCGACTCAGAAAGCCGCTGGTGTGGACATTGCATGATATGTGGGCTTTTTGTGGTGGCGAGCACGTGGTCGCCGACGACGCGCATGCCCGGTTTCGTCTTGGCTATCTTCCGGGCAATCGACCGCCCGGCGAAGGTGGACCGGATCTGAACCGGATCGCCTGGGAGACCAAACGCAGGGCTTGGGCCGAGCAGACATTCACCATCGTGACACCGGGACGCTGGATGGCGCGCTGCGCACGAGAGAGCGTGCTGTTTCGAAATTCTCCGGTGCATGTCATCCCTAATCCACTTGAAATGACCGAGCTGTGGCGACCCATTCCGCAACGATTCGCGCGCATGTCACTGGGACTCGACCCGAACAAGCAGTTCGTGCTTGCGGGATCGGCTGGTGGCATGCCGCATCTCAAGGGGGAAGATCTGCTGCGCAAGTGCATGGAAGAGGTCAGCGCCGTCGCCCCGGGAAAGGCTGAATTGCTGGTCTTTGGCCAGAATCGGCCGGCAATCCCGGGCGACTGGCCTTGCCCCGTGCACTGGCTCGGCTCAGTCCGGGACGATCACACGCTGGCCATGCTCTACAGTGCGGCGGATGTCACGGTGGTGCCGTCGCGCCAGGACAATCTGCCAAACACCGCCATCGAATCCCATGCGTGCGGAACGCCTGTCGTGGCGTTCGCCATCGGCGGGCTTCCCGATATCGTGACTCCAGGTGAAACTGGCTGGCTGGCGTCGCCGTTCGATACACACGATCTGGCGCAGGGCGTGCTGTGGGTCCTGGGCGATCAGGCGAGGTGGTCGTCGTTGTCGGGGGCTGCGCGCGTGTCAGCGCTGGCAAAGTACTCGCCACAAGTCGTCGCGGCGCAGTACCTTTCGGTTTACGATGGCGCCTTCGCCCGACGCTGAGACCTCACCGATGAAAGAGCCCGGCTACGTCGTCCTCTACAACCCCATCTCGAACGAGGGGCATCTGGATTCGTGGCACGTGCTGTTCGTGAGACTTCTGCTGGCGGCCGGGCAGCCAGTCATTGCCATGACGACAGACCCGGAAGGCATTGTCCGGAAATTGGCAGCGCAGGGGATCAGACCTGGCCAGAACCTGTTGATCGTACGCACTGCGTGGGCAACTTCCTCCGTGTCCGACCGTCGGCTGGTTGCCCGGCTGCGTGGTATCTGGGTCGACCAGAACGCGCACTGGCACGCGCTGCGCTTTCAGCGCAACTGGCGCTTGCGCGAACCGGATCGGCTGGCGGGGCGTATTGCTGCCTGGCTGCATATCCACACGAGCTTCTGCCTTGCGGGCGCTGCAAAGCTGTTGCACAAGGGTTACCGCCGCGCAAGAGGTCGTGCAAAAAATGCCACCAGCCCAGCGCCGTATTTGCTTTCCCCGAATGAATTCCGCGATCAGGTCAATGCCGTCATTGCCAGCCATCCGGGTCAGATCGCCTGCGTACTGAATATGTACATCGACGCCTATCGAACCGATGCGCATAGCTGGCGTGAATTCGGATTTGACGAAGGCGTACCGTGGTCGGCGCTCTATATTACGGCTCCCGACGAGCCTACCCACGCCTATTGTGCCCTGGCCTCATGCTGTGGAACACTGCTTCTTGACGAGGCGATCGCTGCACGTTACCGGACAACGCTGCCTGGAAAGCGTGTTGCGTACCTGCCGGATATCGCCGACACCTCGCTACCTGAGAGCCCGAGCCCCTTGTCGCTGCGCATCGCGCGTGCTGCAGCCGGGCGCAAAATTGTGTTCATGGGCGGTTCGATCGGCAAGCAGAAAAATCTCGAACGGTGGTACGAGCTGATAGCCCGTGCTGATCCACACAAGTGGTTTTTTGTCCAGATCGGGCGCATCAACTGGCACAATCTGACGCCACGCGATGCGGCCGCGCTGGAACAGACTGTCAAATCTCTCCCCGCCAACCTGTACATCGAACCCACCTATCTGCCAGACGAACGGTCATTCAACGAAATCATCGCGATGTCGGCAGTGATCTTCGCGGTCTATCGCGATTTCTTTCGCAGCAGCAATATGCTGTCGAAGGCTGCCTATTTCGAAAAGCCGATCCTGGTCGCAAGCGATTGTCTGATGGGCGATCGCGTCCGACGCTACGGCATTGGCATGGCCGTGGGCCCGGACGATACACTAGCGATGGTTGAAGCTCTGGAGAAGATCGAGGGTATTGAGGGATTGAAGTCCAGCTTTCAACGTTATCGGGACGAGATCAGCGAGGCGGTCATGCAACAGACGCTGACGTCGTTTCTGAAGCAGTGCATCGCTAACTGAGCCGCCTTCTCAATGTCTGAATTCAAGCTAAATACTCCGGTTGCGTTTCTGATTTTCAATCGGCCGGAAACGACCGAACGGGTCTTCAATGAAATTGCCAGGGCACGCCCACCGAAGCTGCTGGTCGTTGCCGATGGTCCCCGTGTCGGTCGCGCGGGCGAGGCGCAGCGCTGCGCGCAAACACGCGCAGTGATTGATCGCGTCGACTGGGATTGCGAGGTGCTGACCAACTATTCTGAAGTGAATCTTGGCTGCAAAATGCGCGTGGCTTCGGGCATTGACTGGATATTTCAGCAAGTCGAAGAGGCGATCATCCTTGAAGACGATTGCCTGCCCGAGCCGAGTTTTTTCAGGTATTGCGAGGAAATGCTGGTGCGCTACCGCGACAATCCTCGCGTCGGGATGATCTCGGGCGGCAATCTCCAGTTCGGGCGCAAGCGCGGCGAAGGGAGCTACTATTTTTCCCGGTACACCCATATCTGGGGCTGGGCCAGCTGGCGGCGGGCCTGGAGTCTTTATGACCGGGAAATTACGCGCTGGCCTGCGTTTCGGGATCAGGGCTGGCTGGATCGTTTGTTCGAGACGCAAGGCGAGCGCGATTACTGGCGGACCTCGTTTCAGCTGGTTTTTGATGGCAAACTCGATACCTGGGACTGTTCCTGGACGTTCACGGCGCTGGTCAACGGGCTGCTACAGGTTGCGCCCAATGTGAATCTGATTTCCAACATCGGCTTCGGGCCCGACGCAACCCACACCCACGTCGAAGGCGCGCACGCCAATATGCCGACCTCGCCGATCGAATTCCCGCTGAAACATCCGGATTTTGTCCTGCAGGACACCGATGCGGATCGCTTCATCGCCAGCGACCAGCTGGCACCGTCCTTTGCCCGCCGACAGTGGCGCAGGGTCGCCAGAAGACTCGGGTTCGCGCACTGAATGCGCATCGCATTCGACTACCAGGCCTTTAGCCGCCAAAGCGCTGGCGGTATTTCCCGCTATTTTTGCCGGTTGGTCGATGAGCTGCATGGGTTTGAGGAAACGGTTGGCGTCTTTGCGCCGCTCTATCGTAATCAATACCTTGCGCAGGTTTCCGGCGCTCTGGTGCATGGAACCTACCTGAAATCCTACCCGCCCAGGACCGCTGAGGCGGTCGTTGCGCTTAACCGGTGGCTGAGCCGCAGGCAGGTGCGCAACTGGCACCCGGATCTCGTGCACGAGACCTACTTTTCGCCAAAGTCGGTCGTGCCTCCGGGGTGCCCGGTCGTTCTGACGGTCTTCGATATGATCCCCGAGCTTGAATCGCAAGCTCGCGGTGTTGCCCCAGGTGCGCTGCGTTTGACGGCGAAGTATTCGGCCGTGACGCGAGCGGATCGGATCATTTGTATTTCAGAGTGCACTCGGCAGGATTTGATCGGGATTTTCGGCATAGAGCCCGACAAGGTGTCGGTCGTGCATCTCGGCTGCGACAGCCTGCCGCAAGCCAGCGATGAGACCGAAGCGAACGATGAGACCGAAGCGAACGACGGGACCGAAGCGAACGACGCTACCGGAGCCAGACCCCGGGCAAAAAGGCCGTTTCTGCTTTACGTCGGTCTGCGCGAGGGATACAAGAACTTCGACTCGATGCTGCGGGCTATCGCGTTGTCCTCTCGCCTGTCCGGTGACTTTGATGTGGTTGCTTTTGGCGGCGGTGCATTTTCGGCGCATGAACAGGCGCAGATCAGGGAGATTGGGTTCCGCGAAGGGCAAGTCAGGCAACAGGCGGGGGATGATCAGGCTCTTGCGCGCCTTTACCGGGCCGCCGCCGCGTTCATCTATCCCTCAACCTATGAGGGATTCGGGCTACCTCCCCTGGAAGCCATGACGCTGGGGTGCCCGGTCATTTGCAGCGACCGCAGCTCGATTCCCGAGGTCGTGGGTGATGCCGGCGAATACTTCAATCCGGATCATCCCGAGAGCATCGCGCGCGCGATCGAAGCCGTCGTCTATTCGTCCGCAAGGACCACTGCGCTGATGGCCGCGGGCCGCCAGCGCGCTGCACTTTTTACCTGGGGACGCTGCGCACAGGGGCATCTGGACGTTTATCGATCGTTGGTTAACGCTTAAACTTTCCGTCCATGCGCACGCAAATCCTTTACCTCTATTCGGAAATCCAGAGTCATAACCTGCCGGTGCTCGCCAGGCTTGCGTCCTCACATGGGGCTTTGGTCGATGTGATCCGTTGGAACCGCGACAAGCTCACCCCGTTCACCCCGGCCGACATGCCAGGCGTCCGATTCCACGAGCGTTCAGCTTTCGATGAACGGCAACTGATGGCTTTCGCTCTGGAGCTCAAGCCCCAACTGGTCTACGTGTCCGGCTGGATGGATCGCGGCTACCTGCCGGTGGCGCGTGCCCTCAAGGCGCAAGGCTCGATCATCGTGACCGGAATGGACAGCCAGTGGACGGGATCGCTGCGTCAGCAAATCGTTGCAAAATGGGTGCACTGGCAGCTCAGGAAACATTGCTTTTCCCACGCGTGGGTTCCCGGGCCGATGCAGTACGAATTCGCCAGGCGCATCGGATTCCACAAGACCGAGATCCTTTGCAATCTGCTTTCCGGAAATTCCGACCTTTTTCACGACGCAGCACGCGCACTCAGCGACGAGAAACGCCGTCAGTATCCGAAGCAGTTTCTCTACGTTGGGCGATTTGCCCAGTCCAAGGGAATCGATCTCCTGATGGAAGCCTTCCGGATCTACAGAACACGCAATCGCGGCGACTGGTCGCTCACTTGCGTGGGCAACGGCCCAATGGAAAGTGAACTTGCACGTCAGGACAATATTGTTGTTGCGCCATATTCTTCTCAGGAGACGCTGGTTCAGCGCGCCCGGGAGGCTGGCGCCTTCGTCCTTGCCAGTCGCGATGAGCCCTGGGGCGTCGTGGTGCACGAGTTCGCCTGCGCCGGACTACCGCTGATCCTTTCTGAGCACGTCGGGGCGCGTCCGCAGTTCCTGATCGATGGCCACAACGGATTCACTTTTTTTAAGGATTCGGCGCAAGATCTTGCGGACAAAATGTCCCTGATGTCATCCTGCACGGACGATCAACTGGTCCGGATGGGCGAATCGAGCGCCCGTCTTGCCGCGAGCGTGACGCCCGAGATCGCCGCCGCGAGCCTGATGTCGGCGCTCAGGTCGGCTATCCCGCATGGATAATCTCAACATCGCGATTGATGCCTCCCGGCTGGATTCCGGCGGTGGCCTCGCGCATCTTCTTGGCATTCTTGATATTACGGATCCTGCCGTGCACCGCATTCGCGAGATCCACGTCTGGGGTTCGCGTAAGCTGCTGGGCATTTTGCCGAACCGGGCGTGGCTCATCAAACATAATCCGCCGGCCTATGAGAAGTCGATTCCGGCACTTTTATGGTGGCAGGCCACCCGGCTCGCTGGCGAGATCCGCAAGGCAGGGTGCCAGATTCTGTTTGCCGTGGACGGCATCACGCTGTGCAGATTCAGGCCGATGGTGACGCTGAACCACAGCCTCTTGCCGTTTGAAGACCGCATCATGCCGCTGTATGGCCAAAGCAAGGAGCGGTGGCGCCTGCGTGTGCTGGCGGCAATACAAAAGCGGGTTTTCCGGTTCGCCGACTCGGTCATTTTCCTGACGCGCTACTCGCAGGCACTCGTGCAGCGGCACACTGGACGATTGTCCGATACCACCGTGATCCCTCACGGCGTCGGCGACGGGTTCAAGCAGGAAAGCCCGCAGGTCGGCCGGCCTTTGGTTCCGGGCGAACCGATTCGTTGTCTCTATGTGTCGCCGCTGTTTGAGTACAAGTACAACTGGAAACTGGTCGGACCGATCGCCGGGTTGCGCGCGCGCGGGCTGGATATCACGCTGGAGCTGGTTGGCGGGGTGGGCCGGGCCAGGGCGAAGGCCCTGCTGGATCATGAGCTGGCGATTCACGACCCGGAACGAACATTCGTCAAGACACAGGCTTTTCTCCCGCACGACGAAATCGTGCGTCGCGTCGCGCAGACTGACATCTTTTTGTTCGCATCAGGTTGCGAAACCTTCGGTATTGCGCTGCTCGAGGCGATGGCTGCTGGCGTTCCGATTGCCTGCTCAGACCGAAGCAGCCTGCCGGAAACCCTGCAGGATGGCGGCGAGTATTTTGACCCTGAGAACCCCGCATCGATCGCCGCGGCCATCGATCGACTTGTGCAGGATCCTGCGCTCAGACAGCAACGGGCTTGTCGTGCCTGGGAGCTCGCGCGATCCTATTCCTGGGCGACGTGCGCGACGCAGACCTGGCGGTTCGTGGCCCGCTGCCATGACAGATTCGCGGGGCGGTCGGCATGAAAATATCCATCGTGACCATCTCCTTTAATCAGGAGAAATACCTGCGCCAATGTATTGACTCCGTGCTTGGGCAAACCGGGTGCGAAGTCGAATACATCGTGGTGGACCCGGGCAGTACGGATGGCAGTCGGGCGATCATTGAATCGTACGGCGATCGTCTGATCCGGGTGTTCGAATCCGACGATGGACCGGCCGATGGCCTGGCGCGGGGCTTTAGCCGGGCCACCGGAAGGATCTACGGGTTTATTAATTCAGATGACTATCTGCTGCCAGGTGCACTCGCGGGAGTCGCGCGCTTTTTTGAACAGCATGACGACTCCGTATTCATCACGGGTGGCGGTTATACCGAAGACGAGTCGGGCGCACGCACAAGAATCCGGACGGATGCGCTGACAACACACAATATGCTGCACCTCTATGCGGTGATGTTTCAGCAAGGCACCTTCTTTGCCTCGAATTTGTTCAAGCGTGTCGGCGGAATCAATGTTCGCAACAGAACCTGCTGGGACTATGAACTGTTCCTGCGTTTTCTGGTGGTGGGAGCAACCCACGAAATACTGCACCAGGATGTCGCTGTGTTTCGGTTGTACAGCGACTCGATTTCGGGGTCCGGCCGACTCGAAACCAAGTTCTATCAGGAGGTAGAGGCGCTGTTCCTTGAATTGACCGGCAAGGAGCGCGGTCCCTTTGACCGGTTGCGCACGCGCGTCGAACGCGCACGCCGGGTGCTTGGAAGATATCTGCCGGGCCAGACCTGATGTTGTCGCTCGTGGCTGCCATCGTCTCGCTCGGGCTCGTCGTCATCCTGACACTGGTGGCTCTGCTTGGCTGGGGAAATCTGACCTGGCGCGCACTGGCGTGCGAGCGTCCGGCACACGCCGACACCGCAACAGCATGGCTGGGCTATTGTGCCGTCGCGGGCGTCGTCGAAGCGTTGCATCTGTTCGTCGCAATCGACTGGAAAGTCACTTTGCTGCTCGGCGCCATTGGCCTGGCAGGGTGCGTGGGCGACTCGGCAGGTCGGGGTGAGTTCCATGCGCTGTGGCAGCGCACTGCTGGCCTGGCGGCGCGCTATCCCTGGCAGACCGTGCTGCTCGGCCTCTTGGTGCTGTCCTGGTGCCTGCGTGCGATGGCCGTGCCCAACAACTACGACTCTGGTCTTTATCACTTCCAGAGCATTCGGTGGATGAACGAAGAGCCGATCGTGTTCGGGATTGGTAACCTGCACTGGCGACTGGCACTCAATCAATCGTATTTTGGTTTCCTTGCGCTCATGAATCTGGCGCCATTCTGGAATAAGGGATATGCGGCGGGCGGTATTTGCCTGCTGATCCTGACGCTTGCGACATTGATCGAGACGGGGCTCGGGCAATCCGCGCGGTGGCGGTGGATTTTTGGCGCAGGATTATTGGTGTTTCTGGGAGTTGTGGCTGGATCGACTGTCAATCCCTCTCCGGACAATGCCGTCGCGTTGCTTGAGGTTGCCATTTTTCTGCTCCTGTTTCGTGCGTTGCAGCCTTGCGCCGCAGATGCGTCGGACGCACGACGGAATGCAATGGGAGCGCTGATTCTTTGCGTGGCAGTTTTCTGCACCAAGTTCAGCAGCGCGGCCTTCGTATTGGGCGTTATCGTGATCCTGGCAGTGACACTGCTGCGCGCGAACGCGATCCGACAGGTGTTCTCCCCGAGGGTCGTGATCTTTGCTGCAGTATTGGGGGCTGTCCACCTGGCGCGCGGGTTTATTCTGTCAGGCGCGCCGTTTTTCCCGGCAACCTGGTTTGGAGCCTGGCAACTTGAGTGGGCTGTTCCGATCGGAACGGCTCAGATGGAAACGGCCCTGATCCAGAGTTGGGCGAGGCTGCCCGGGGGCGACCTGTCCGATGCTGCCTTGCAGAGCAACGCCTGGATCCGCGGGTGGTTCGCACGGCAGAGCGGGGGCACGCTGGCGCTATTTGCAACGGGCTTCGTGTTGACGCTGGCCAATCTGATTTGTCTGTACAGGAGCCGTTCGGACCACGCTGAGCGTGCAATCTTTCTTCTGTATGTTCCTACGATCGCCGCGCTCGCGTTCTGGTTCCTGACCGCGCCTGATGTGCGTTTTCTTGGCGCTGCGCTGGTGCTCTTTTTTCTGCTTTCCGGTTATCTTGCTGCAGCGCAACTCGAACCGCTGACAAGGCGTCTCACAATAAGCCGGTTATCCGGCGCACACCGGTTGGCACCCCTGATATTCGCGCTGGCGTGTTTTGGGTCGGCACGCTATGTCGGGTTGAGTTCGCTGTCTTTGAGTGGATGGATGCCGGTGCCCGTGTCCCCCACGGTCGAAAAGCGGACGGACTCGGGGGCCATCGTGCGGCTTCCCGAGTCTGGAAACCAGTGCTGGAACGCCCCCATTCCCTGTGCCTCGCTCTTCAACTCAGAAATCGGCCGAGCCGAATTTTTTTCCCATTCAATGTTTTTCACAATCAAACCGCAATAACCGGTAGCGCGTGTTTTCGAAAACCAGGCATTTTCCGGTGTCGCGATCGAATTGTGCAGCGATCGTTTGCCAGTTGGAGGTCTCCTGTTTGTCCAGCAGCAGGAAGGTCGGTTTGTAGGATTCGACAATCGATTGCCTGATCCTTTCGTCTGAATTCGGGTCAAAAAAACGCTTCAAATCGGAGATGCGCGTTTCGTGATCTGCGACAAATGCCTGCGCATGCAGGCCGGCGATGACTTTGCCGCTGAAGGTCGGCACCAGCCAGCTGGTTTCGATGTCGGACAGCACGACATCTCCGGGCTTCACAAAGCTTGGCAGGAACGTCAGCTGTGAGTACATCTGCTGATTTGATACCTGACGCCCAATCCGCAGACTGTTGATCACGGTCAGGCTTCGCGTGAATGTTGGCACGAGCCAACTGACTGAACTGGCGATTAGCCCGATCGCAAGCGCAATGCGAAGCGCGTTGGTGATCGTCGGATAGAGATCGTCAAGACGCCTCTCCGACCTTGCAAACCAGGCGCCTAAAAGGATTTGCGCAAGGATCACGATAAAGGTGATGTCCCGGCCGTAGGAGTACTTGCCGCTGACATAACCAAGTCCGTAGATCAGGCAGAGTGCGGCAAGGTGATAGAGAATCGTGCGCTGCCGTGCATCGCGCAGCGCTCCTGGCAAGAGGGGAGATAGCACCAGAACCGGCCAGATCCTTTGCAGTACGTTGACATACATGGGTTGGTTGGAGGGGTGATAAACGTCGCCCGCACCGGTCAGCAGGGCAATGATGGAAAAATAGGGCCAAAGTGCTGCTAGAGCGCCGCTTACGGCAAGCGCAAGCACCATCCGCGTTGTACGTCGTGCGACCGTCATCATGTCGCCTGGTTGAAGGCATTGGCAAATTAATCCAGTAGCAAGGAACACGAAGGTCAGCGGATGCGTTAATAGTACGACTGTGCTTAAAACGGTAACGATCAGGGCTTGCACGGATCTGGACATCCGCATTTCGCCGAAGTTGATCGCGAGCGCGATAAACGACATCGCCATGGCGAATGTCGATGCGTAGGGGAGCACATCGGCGATCAGGCCGAAGTGCAGGAATCCGCTGTACCCCCAGGGTTCAGATCCCCAAAGGAATAGGATGCACAACAGCGCATAAAAGCTGGAGCGCCCGGCCTGATCGCGGTCAAAGCCGCGGACATACCAGAAAAGCCCCAGAACGAGCAGGCAATAATTGATGACACCGAACAAAGCGAGCGAATTGGCGACGTCCAGGCTTGTTGCCCGCACGAATTGAGCGACCAGCAGATGATACGGCGTGAGGAACGCATGGGGCGCGGACAATCCGAAGAATGGATGTGACGGATGCAGTGGATTCACCACAAGTGCAGCGACCGCCGCGCTGTGCTCCCAGAAGTCTCCGTACCAAATACCGTTCGTAGCGTAGATGGCAACCTTGTATAGGAGAAATAAGCACAGCACGAAGTAGCGATGCCGCGAAAGCATCGTGCCGAGCCAACTTGCAAGTAAGCGTAATTGCATCATGCAGTCAGCGGGCGTGGTGGAGTGGGTGTCGCATACAGTCAGGGAGAGTTTGGAGGTTGGTGCGGATCAACGCGCCTGGATTTGATCCACGAACCTCACGTGGTCGATGACGTAGCTTGAGCGTAGGTGGTGACTGTCCTTGAAGATGGGAACTCCAGGTGCACTGAAAATCGGGCAAACATCATCGGGGCAGAGCGACGGGAGTGGATCAATGACGTGCGCACCTGCGCGTTCAGCCATTGTCCGCATTGTTGCGTTTCGCTCCTTTTGTTCAGGACGCAGCGGGAGCAGGCGCAATGTTGCATCATCTCTGTAAAGATTGAGCCGGTTTCTGAGTACCTGCCGCGGGTCGTTCTCGTCCGCCATCTGGTTGTCGAGGATCAGGTAGACCGTGTAGTGCTTCGAGAGCTCGCCCAGGTATTTCCAGAGTGATTCCATCGCAAGCGCGGCGCCTTCACCTTTGCGGAAGTAAGCCTCGCGGCCATCGGAACGGTAAACGTAGTTGAAATTGTTGACGTCAGGTACAGGTTTTGTTTCAAGATCAAAATAGCAGTTCCAGCAGCCTCCGACCACAACGACCATGACACTTGGCAACGCCTTTAGGGTGGCGTTGATCTTTGCGATGAAGTCCACGCAGGTCGGATGTTTGTCCTCATAGACTCCTGGGATTGGCGGGCAACCGTTGAACGTAAGAAACGCATAGTCCGGCATATTCTTTTGTTCAAATAGTGCCTGAATCCGAGGCTGGAATTGATTGGCATGTGAGTCGCCGATGAAGAGCACTGTCGGTGGCGCATCGGACGTCGAAAGAAATTCCTGCCCATCGACCGAGCGTTCGATCAGCCCCTTGGGATACTGCCAGTCGGTGATCGCACTTTCGACGCTCTTGAAGTTCTGCGCAAACGACCGGCCTGGAAAGCCATTTCCCAGATATGTGCCGAGGCCGAATGCAAAAAGAACCGTCATCGCTGCGGCGAGCAACGTCACTTTGATTCGCGTTGAGGTTGTTGAGCGCAAGGGTGTTTCTATATATTTGTATGTCAACCAGCTCAGGATGATCGACGCAAAAACCGCAAGAAAACGGGCACGACGACCATAGGCTTCCGGTACGATGATGAAGAGGAACGAGAGGAGAACCCAGTGCCATAGGTAGAGCGGAAAACTGATTTTTCCAAACCAGACCAGAACAGGGTGAGAAAGAAAATACTTGCCGGGGACTGAGGCAGGATTGCCCAATATCACCAGTGCCGCGCCAACAGCGGGCATCAATGCCCACCAGCCGGGAAACCAGAAGTCCTTGGTGAAAACCAGGATACTGGCGAAGATGAGAGAAAGTCCGACATAGGGAGCGCCGCGATACGCGTGTTCGACCCAGGGGTCTGACCGGGAAATCGGTGACCCGGTCGAAACCGCCGACAAGGCGCGAGTAGAGTCACGCCGAAAAACTGGAAGCGCAATCAGACCCCCGAGCCCAAGCTCCCAGATGCGAGATTGCACAAGGTAGAACGACGCAGCGCTGCTTGCAACACCGCCGGAAACATTGCAAATGAATGAAAGTGTGACGACGACCGCGATGACCAAAGGCAGGCTGAGGCGCGTTCTGTGAGCCCACCACAGGAGAAGCGGCCAGGCCAGGTAGAATTGCTCCTCGACACCAAGCGACCAAAGTTGTAGTAAGGGTTTGTTGAGGCTACTTTCGTCGAAGTACCCCTGCTCGTTGTAATAGAGAATATTTTCAATGAAGCTCGCGGCGCCCGCAATGTGTTTGCCCAGACTCCGGTACTCAAGCGCCAGCATGTAGAACCAGCCCAACACCGCCGAAAATAGCAGGACAAGGCAAAGCGCAGGAAATATTCGGCGGATGCGACGGGAATAAAAGTCACCGATGCTGAAGGTGTTCTTTTCCAGACCTGTGTAAATGTTTCGGGTGATCAGGTAACCAGAGATGACAAAAAAGACATCGACGCCGACAAAACCGCCGGTGATCCAGTTTGGCGAGGCATGAAAACCCACGACCGACAGGACGGCGATTGCACGAAGTCCCTCGATGTCGGGCCGGAAATGATGGCTTTGCATCCCGCAGGTGATCCCTTTTTACCGGACCCGCGCCAGGCAACCAGCATTAGTCCGGCTGTACAATACGCGCCCAAGTTCAAACACACAATTGTAATGAGCAATCAGGATTCCCGCCATGCGGTCTCAGCGCGCTCGCACCGCGGCGTCACCAACGGACAAGACTGATCAATTTTTGATTCCGTCGCTTGTGTTGGTCTTTTGAACAGGACCTTTTTCAATATCTTCAATTTGCGGGAATCGCAATGCTTGAAAACGCAACGATTTTAATCACGGGTGGTACGGGTTCATTTGGCAATACCTTTGTGCCGCTGACGTTGGCAAAGTACAACCCCAAAAAACTCATCATTTTTTCCCGTGATGAAATGAAGCAATGGGACATGGCCAAGAAGTTCCATGGAGACAACCGGGTCCGTTTCTTTATTGGAGATGTCCGTGATAAGGACCGACTGTATCGGGCCCTGGTTGACGTTGATTACGTCGTTCACGCTGCTGCGACAAAGATCGTGCCGACGGCCGAATACAACCCATTTGAATGCGTCAAAACGAACATCAATGGGGCAATGAACCTGATCGACGCGTGTATTGATCGCGGGGTGAAGCGCGTTGTTGCGCTTTCAACCGATAAGGCCAGCAGCCCCATCAACCTTTACGGTGCAACGAAACTGGCCGCCGATAAGCTCTTTGTCGCTGGCAACTCCTATTCCGGGGAGCACAAGACCCGATTTGCCGTTGTACGTTACGGGAACGTGATGGGTTCACGTGGATCGGTCATCCCGTTTTTCATGTCGATCCGGGACCGTGGCCTACTGCCAATCACCGACGAGCGAATGACCAGATTCATGATTTCGTTAGAGCAGGGGGTGAGCCTTGTCTGGCACGCATTCGAGGATATGGTGGGCGGAGAAATATATGTGAAGAAAATACCGTCCATGAAAATGATCGATCTCGCCAGAACGATAGCGCCTGAGGCAAAGTTTGAGTTTGTTGGAATTCGGCCTGGCGAAAAACTGCATGAACAGATGATCGGCGTGGATGATTCTTTCTACACCTACGAATATCCGGAGCATTTTAAAATATTACCCGCGATTAATGGCTGGGACGCTTGTCCGGAGCGCATCAAGGACGGCCACAAGGTTCCCATGGGTTTTGAATATACGAGTAATAACAATCCCGAGTGGATGACCCCAGATGCATTAACGCAGTGGATCGCCTTGAATCGAGAAAAGATCGGGAGCATCTGACAAGCGGATTTCCGTGATCAACAGGAAATCAGCCACAGAGCATTCGTTTCCGTTAGCGCGACAGGTGCCTTGACCGTGCATGCGAGGGCAAGTTGTAGATCAGAGAATAAAAAATGAAAATCGCCCTTTTATCTGATATACATGGAAACCATCATGCGCTCGAGGCGGTGCTGGAATCGGTCGCACGACAAAACATATCCACTCTCTTCGTGCTTGGTGACATAGTCGGGTATTACTATCGGCCTGATGTCGTTCTGCGCCTGCTCGGTGATTTCCAAACAACCTGGATACGCGGTAATCATGAGGTTATTCTCAACAACTTGCGGAATAAAACCCTCGATCCGGAAGTTGTCAGAAAAAAATATGGAAGCGGCGCATCCCTTGCATTGGAAATATTATCTTCCGATCAAATTGACATGCTCGTGCAGTTGCCCGATCTGAGACACCTGGAAATCGGAGGCGTAAGCTTCACGCTTTGCCACGGATCGCCGTCTGACCCGAATCGCTATGTCTATCCCGACACATCAGGCGAATCGCTGGCGGAATGCGCGTCCGTTGTCAAATCGGATTTTTTGTTGATGGGGCACACGCACTATCCATTTGTCAACGTCAAGAATGGGGTGGTGCTTGTCAATCCCGGCTCTGTGGGTCAACCCCGCGACCAGAGTGCTGGCGCGAGTTGGGCCGTGATCGACACCGAAAGCAAGAGTCTGGTGTTTAAGCAGACACCTTACCCAACATCCGAATTAATTAATGAAATCAACAGGATTGATCCCGACGTGTCATTCCTCAGAGAAGTGCTCACAAGGAAGCCGAGATGAGTAAGACCATCCTTGTTACTGGTTGTGGCGGTGACATTGGCATTGCAATTGGCAGGATTCTGAAAGAGTCGTTCCCGACATATCGGATTGCCGGGGCTGATATGACGATGGATGGGCCAGGTCATTTCGTCTTCGATTCGGTGAACGAGCTTCCCCCTGCGGACGACGCGCGCTATTTTTCTGAACTAAAGGATCTGGCAGACAGAATATCGTTGGATCTGATAATCCCGATGTCCGAACCAGAGTTACGCGAATTTTTCAGGAAGCGCGTAACGGACGCGTTCGAACATATTCCGGTCGTCATGGCCAATCCGAAAACGTTCGAGTTCAGTTTTGATAAACTCAAGACCTCTCAGCTTTTAGATAATCTTGGGCTTCCTTACCCCTGGACCAGATTAGTAGAAGAAGATCCGGTTTCCTATCCGTGCATCGTTAAAAACCGTGGCTTGATGGGCAAGGGTGGGGTCGAGCTCGCTGATCGCGAATCAGTCAGCCACTTTCGCCGCACCAGACCGAATGATCTGTGGCAGGAATACCTGAAGGGGGATGAATATACCTGCGGATTGTACGGTACAAGAAGTGGTGAGATTCGAACAATTATTTTTAAACGTCAGCTTTCGAACGGAACTTCAGGATTCACGAGCGCAGGGGTCGTTGTTGCGAATCGGGAAATAGAGGAATTACTCGAAGCACTCGGTGCGGGTATGAATTTACGCGGCAGCTGCAATATTCAGCTCAGGTTGACAGAAAGAGGTCCAATGATATTTGAAATTAATCCGCGATTCTCCAGTACTGTGATGTTTCGGCATAAACTGGGTTTTAAAGATGTCATCTGGTCCTGCAGCGAAGCGTTTGGGGGGAGTGCAGATGAATATATTCCGCCCCGTACAGGCATACGCTTTTACAAGGGTTACACCGAGTACATCGAAGATTAAATTTGAACTTCTGACACTTTATTCCCAGTAAATTCTCAACTAACGAGATTGATTGACTCCGAGAACTTTCTTTAATGCTCGCAACGGCTTAAAAAGCAGGTTCTTGAACCTCAGCCATCGTTTGCGATTCAATGGCATCTCATGCAGATCCACTCCTAGGAATTTCCCCTTGAATAGTGTCTCAGGTTCAAAGTGTTTGAATTTCGTACCAAAGGTCATCATGTAATGACCATAGGCCAAGACGCCCTCAACGGGGAGCGGTTTTAATTCAGAAAACAGAAGCTTCTCCAGTTCTTTTTTCGAATTGGGTA
Organism: Burkholderiaceae bacterium; assembly: GCA_020851995.1. Lineage (GTDB taxonomy): Bacteria > Pseudomonadota > Gammaproteobacteria > Burkholderiales > Burkholderiaceae_B > Zwartia. The sequence goes on along the minus strand of JADZBO010000095.1, from coordinate 1,519 downwards.
GATAAGTGACCCCGAGCTCTGAATATGCCGATGGACCTACAGCGATTGATGGTCGCCCCAGCAGAGTCGCCTCCAGACCCACTGTCGAACCCGCGGTAATGACGACGTCAGACGTTTCGATCAGCGCGTAGCTATCAACGTCCGAATCAAACGAGATGACAGTCACGTTTTCGTGCTCCGCGAGTGCTAGCCAACGGTTCTGATCTTCTGCTGATTTATAACGTTTGTGCGGATGCAGGCGAATGAATAATTGAAGCCGCGAATCGCCCTGACAAATTTGGATGAGGTCGTTAACTGCGTCAAACTGACTGTTCCAGCCAGTGAATTTAATCAAATCTCCAACTGAAACATATTCATCTTCCGATGAAGAGAAATAAGAAATAATTCTTCTTGTCGGATCAATCGCCGGTAGAGCATTTTTCCGCTGATTACCTGTGTAGGAAACCCATCCGTGAACTACGCCCTTTCTCAAGTCGGTGAAATAGGCGGTGGCAAGCTCCCTCGCTGCAGGGTCTTTTCCAAATTCGTCCCATCGGGATTTTATTCGCTGTTGCAGATAAGACAAATCGTGGGGTACCGCAGGCATGACATTGTAGTGAAACTTATTTGCGCCCCGCTCGTGATACAGTATCTCTATTCCATGTTCCTGAGCGGCACACATCACCGCGCGATGATTACAAAATCGTCCGTTAAAAATATAAATCAAATCAGCTTTGGTGCTCTCAAGTACGCTTTTGGTGAATTCATAAACAGAGACGCTGCTAGTGATCATCGGAATAATTCTGTCGTGATGAATCTTCAGGTCAGGGCGACTGTTTTGCGTATCGCTCACCAGAGAGGACGCCACACCAATTCCTGCTTGAAACGTCTTATATTTAAAATTGATTAAATCGTTCAGCGATTCGAAATATGTCGGAATTGAAACATTCACCTTCGGAAGAGTAACTCTCGGATGAAAATGTAGACGCGTAGAGTTGATGAGTTCCACGCCTCGAACTTCAGGTAATTTTCGGAACAAGCCACAGTCTTCAGGGTGGACAGAAATTCCGTTGATGAATGGAGTGTCGTGACCACAAAAATAAAATGAGACTTGATCCCCGTCATCGATATGTCGCTTGGCAAGCTCTAATGCGGTTTCAAGGTGAGGGGAGCAGTTCCAGAATTCAATAAATAATATATGTTTCAAAATGGAGAATCCTGATAAGAGTCTCAATGCAAGGCGACTGCAGATTGCCACTCACATCCGTCCACCCGGATGACAGATGGATAGTGTGATTTTTTCAGACGGTCGCCAGATCAATAGTTACAAAATCATCCATGGCTACGATGCGGCGCATCGGGTCAATCACGGTATAGCTGCGAACATCTCCCCAATAGGCGGCCCACTCAGAAAAGGTGCTCGCCGAGGCGAGCAGCAAGTCTGTTTGCGCCAGGGTATACAGGTCGACAATTGCATTACTCTTCGGGAAAACACAATGTAGATCACCTAACTCCGGCAGATCGATTTGCTCTTCGGTGC
>JADZBO010000094.1 GCA_020851995.1 Burkholderiaceae bacterium | reverse complement strand
CGGGCACCTGACGCGTCGTCGAGCCCTCGAACAACTGGCGCGGACGCCCGATCTTGTACTCGGGATCGGAGATCATTTCGTTCCACTGGGCGATCCAGCCAACCGTGCGCGCGAGCGCGAAGATGGCGGTGAACAGCGAGGTCGGCACGCCGATGGCGCGCTGCACGATGCCTGAATAGAAGTCGACGTTCGGGTAGAGCTTGCGCTCGACGAAGTACGGATCTTCCAGCGCGATGCGCTCGAGTTCCATCGCGAGCTTGAAAAGCGGGTCGTTTTCGAGCCCGAGCGCGGCGAGAACTTCCTTGCACGTTTGCTGCATCAGCTTGGCACGCGGATCGTAATTCTTGTAGACCCGATGCCCGAAGCCCATCAGGCGTACACCAGAATTCTTGTCCTTGACCTGCTCCATGAAGTGACCCACCGTGGCGAGGCCACCGTTGGCCTGAATCTCTTCGAGCATCTGCAGGCAAGCCTCATTGGCACCGCCGTGCGCCGGCCCCCACAGACAAGCAACGCCCGCAGCGATCGCGGCGAACGGATTCGTACCTGACGAACCGCAAAGACGCACGGTCGAGGTCGAGGCATTCTGCTCGTGATCGGCATGCAGGATAAAGATGCGATCCAGGGCGCGTTCGACGACTGGATTGACGACGTACGGCTCGCACGGATTCGCAAACATCATGCGCAGGAAATTACCCGTGTACGACAGGCTGTTGTCCGGATACATGAACGGCTGGCCTTGCGAGTATTTGTAGGCCATCGCCACCAGCGTGGGCATCTTGGCGATCAGACGAATCGCCGAGACATGACGATGATGCGGATTGTTGATGTCAGTGGAATCATGATAGAAAGCCGCCAGCGCACCGACCAGACCGGTCATCACCGCCATCGGATGCGCATCACGACGGAAACCGCGCAGGAAGAACTGCAACTGCTCATGCACCATCGTGTGGTGCCCGACGAGCGAGTCAAATTCCTTTTTCTGGGTACCGTCGGGAAGCTCGCCATTCAGGATCAGGTAACAGATATCCATGAAGTCGCATTTGACCGCTAACTGTTCAATCGGATAGCCGCGATAGAGGAGTTCGCCCTTGTCGCCGTCGATGTAGGTGATCGACGAAGAGCAGGCCGCGGTCGACATGAAGCCAGGATCGTACGTGAACATCCCGGTCTGACCGTAGAGCTTACGGATGTCGATAACCTGCGGGCCCACAGTGCCGTCATAAATCGGAAACTCAACCGGCTTGCTGCCGTCTGAGAAGGACAAGATCGCTTTGTTATCCGAGAGTTTCATTAGTGATTCCTTAGTGAAAACGTCACAGCGCCCGCATCTGAGCCAGCACGGCCCGGACGGTCGGGGTATCCAGAGCCCCCTCGGGCTCTGTCCTGGCCAGAAGGAGATCGAGCAGTTCGTTGTCGCCCAGCTCAAAGAGCACGGTCAGGGCACCGACCTCAACATCGGTCAGGCCCAGTTCGTAGGCGTCAAGGTAGCGGGTGATGATGAGATCGTTCTCAAGCAGACCGCGCCGAGCTCTCCAGCGCAAACGTACCCTGTCGCGGTCAGTCAGCACACTCATCCCTTGCTCATCGCCTGATATCGATCAAATATAACGCGAATCACACTGTCCGCCTGACCAGCATTTCCTTGATCTTGCCGATCGCGGCCGTGGGATTCAAACCCTTGGGACAGACGTCGACGCAGTTCATGATGGTGTGGCAGCGGAACAGACGATAAGGGTCCTCGAGGTTGTCGAGCCGCTCGCCAGTTGCCAGGTCGCGCGTATCGGCGATGAACCGGTACGCCTGCAGCAACCCGGCGGGACCGACGAACTTGTCGGGATTCCACCAGAACGAAGGACACGAAGTCGAACAGCAGGCGCAGAGGATGCACTCGTAGAGGCCATCGAGTTCTTCACGGGCGACCGGCGACTGCAGACGCTCGCGCTCGGGTGGTGGCGTGTCGTTGATCAGATACGGCTTGACCGAGTGGTACTGATTGAAGAAGTGCGTCATGTCGACGATCAGGTCGCGAATGACTGGCAGGCCAGGCAGCGGGCGCAGCACGATCGGCTCTTTCAGCTCGAGCAGGTTGGTCGTGCAGGCCAGCCCGTTCTTGCCGTTGATGTTCATCGCATCCGAGCCGCAAACGCCTTCACGGCAGGAGCGCCGCAGCGCAAGGCTGTCATCGACGTCCAGCTTGATGCGGATGAGCGCATCGAGCAGCATCTTGTCGGTCGGCTGCAGCTCGACATCAAGCTTCTGCATGTAGGGACGCTCGTCCTTGTCAGGATCGTAGCGGTAGATTTCAAATTTGACGATACGCTTGGTGCTCATGGTGAGTATCCGGATATCCTGAACTTAGAAGGTACGCGACTTGGGCGGGAAGCTCTCGACCGTCAGGGGCTTGAGCTGCACAGGCTTGTATTCAAGGCGGTTGTCCGACGAATACCAGAGGGTGTGCTTGATCCAGTTTTCGTCATCGCGGGCCGGGAAATCATCGAGAGCATGCGCGCCACGCGACTCGGTGCGCGCTGCGGCCGAGTGGATGGTCGAACGCGCGACCTCGATCATGTTCTCGAGCTCCAGCGCCTCGATGCGGGCAGTATTGAACACCTTGGACTTGTCGTTGAAGGACACCTTGGCAACCTTGTCGGCCAACGCGTCGATCTTGGCGACGCCTTCCCTGAGCGTTGCAAGCGTGCGAAACACGCCGCAGTGACGCTGCATTGCCTCGCGGATCTCGTTGCCGACTGCCTGGGTACGCTCCCCGCCCGTGCGGTTCTCGAGCGCCGCCACGCGGGCCAGCGACTTGTCCACAGCGGCCTGGGGCAGCGGTTTGTGCTCGCGCTGCCGCTCGGGGTGCGAGTTGACAATGTGATTGCCCGCCGCGCGGCCGAAGACGATGAGGTCGAGCAGCGAGTTGGTGCCGAGGCGATTGGCGCCATGCACAGAAACCGCCGAGCATTCGCCAATGGCGTAGAGACCCTTGACAACGTTGCTCTGCTGGCCATCCCAGGTGACAACCTGACCGTGATAGTTGGCCGGGATGCCGCCCATCTGATAGTGGATGGTGGGGACGACCGGGATCGGCTCCTTGGTCGCATCGACGTTGGCGAATTTGTGCCCGATCTCAAGGATCGAAGGCAGGCGCTTGTTGATGACATCCGCGCCGAGGTGATCGAGCTTCAGATGCACGTAGGCGCCATCCGGACCGCAGCCCCGCCCTTCCTTGATTTCCTGATCCATGCAGCGCGACACGAAATCGCGCGGCGCCAGATCTTTCAGCGTGGGGGCATAGCGCTCCATGAAGCGTTCGCCGTCCTTGTTCAGCAGGATGCCGCCTTCGCCCCGCACACCCTCGGTGATCAGGACGCCCGCACCCGCAACGCCGGTCGGGTGAAACTGCCAGAACTCCATGTCCTGCATCGGAATGCCGGCGCGTGCCGCCATGCCCATGCCGTCACCGGTGTTGATGAAGGCGTTGGTCGAAGCCGCCCAGATACGCCCTGCGCCACCCGTGGCCAGAACCGTGGTCTTGGCCTCGAAGATGTGGATCTCACCGGTTTCCATTTCGAGCGCGGTCACGCCGACGACATCGCCATCGTCGTCGCGCAACAGATCGAGCGCCATCCATTCGACGAAGAATTGCGTGCGGGACGCCACGTTGCGCTGGTAGAGCGTATGCAACAGGGCATGACCAGTACGGTCTGCCGCGGCACACGCGCGCTGAACGGGCTTTTCGCCGAAATTAGCGGTGTGACCGCCAAACGGGCGCTGATAAATCGTGCCATCCGGATTGCGATCAAACGGCATGCCGAAATGTTCGAGTTCGTAAACCGCATTCGTCGCCTCGCGGCACATGAACTCGATGGCATCCTGGTCACCAAGCCAATCCGACCCCTTGACGGTGTCGTACATGTGCCAGTACCAGCTGTCTTCGCTCATGTTGCCGAGCGATGCGCCGATGCCGCCCTGCGCAGCCACCGTGTGCGAGCGGGTCGGGAACACCTTGGACAGCACCGCGACGGAAAGACCCGCGTTGGCCAGTTGGAGAGAACAACGCATGCCGGCGCCGCCGGCCCCCACGACCACCACGTCGAACTTGCGACGCGGCAATGATTGTTTGACAGCGACCACGGCTTAGTTTCTCCAGAGGATGTGCAGGAAGTAGAAGACCGATCCCAGGATCCAGGCAAGGGTCAGCACATAGAGGGCCAGACGGACACCGGCGCACTTGACGTAGTCCATCCAGATATCCCGAACGCCGATCCAGACGTGCCAGGCGAGGGAGAGGATGGCGGCAGTGGCCAGCATCTGACCCATCGGAATCATCAGAAGCTTGAAAGTGAAAAGACCCTTCCAGCCGGCGTAGCTGAAACCGGACATCGTCAGGTAACCGATCATCAGGATGACGGTGTAGACCGCCATGACGATCGCGGTCAGGCGTTGCGCGATGAACTCAAGCGTGCCGTAATGCGCCCCCACCACAGGGCGCAAGCGGCCAATTTTCTCGACTTTTGCCATTACCATGCTCCGAATAGTTTGAGGGCAAATACCAGCGTCAGGCCGAGGCTTGCGCCCATGACCACGCTGGCGCTTTTGAAGGCGCCGGCCTTGTCCAGACCAATATGCATGTCAAGCACCAGGTAGCGGATACCCGCGCAGAAGTGGTGGCAGTATCCCCAGATGAGGACCAGCAGCACCAGTTTGACGATGGGATTGCCCGCGACCACGGACATGGCGGCAAAACCCGCCTCGGTGCTGAAGCTCATGTCGAAAAGCGAGATCAGAAAGGGTAACGCGAGAAAAAGCAGCGCGCCACTGACCCGGTGCAGGATCGACACGCGCCCCGCCAGCGGCAGGCGGTACGCCATGAGATTGGAGATATTGATATTGCGGAATTCAGGACGCGGCTTGGCGGCTGAGTCTGACATGACGACCTCGTGCTGAGCATGATTGGATTGGGATAGACACGGTATTTTCGCTGATCTGGCGTCGGGGGACAAATCGCCAAAAAAACGGTTTTAATTCAAGCTATTGCGATAGTGATAGTGATCGGTAACGTAATGACCGGTGCGAAATTCCACCGGTCGGTCAGCGTAAGTGTAAGAAATTCTGTCGACGCGCAACAATGGAGTACCCACGGCGACTTTCAGCAATCCGGCGTACTCGTCATCGGCCGCGACGGCGCGAAGTTTTTCTTCGGCGCGCACCATGCTGACGCCGAACTCGGTTTCGAACAAGCCGTAAAGAGGGCCGGAGTAGTGCTCAAGCAGTTCGCCGGTGAGCCCTTTGAACAGCGCCACGGGCAGGTAGATGTCATCGACGATCGCGGGGATGCCCGAAAACGACAGCACCCGGCGAATTGCCACCATCCCGTCGCCCGGACGGACATCGAGGCTGCGCGCCATTTCAGCGGTGGCGCGCATGCGCCGGCAATCCAGGACGCGGCTTTCGGTCGGACTCGGCTCGCCCTCGTCGGGCGCCAGTCTCAGGAACCGGAAGCGCACGCGCGGTTCGTGATGGGTCGAAACGAAGGTGCCCTTGCCCTGGCGACGTGTGAGCAGGTGATCGGCGGCAAGTTCATCGACCGCTTTGCGCACGGTGCCCTGACTGACCTGAAATCGCGCGGCGAGTTCGAGCTCGCTGGGGATCGCCTCGCCGGGCTTCCATTCGCCGCGGTCGAGCGACTGGACGATCAGATCCTTGATCTGGCGATAAAGGGGGCTGAAGGCCGCGCCACCCGGACCACGCGCGGCAGGCGCTTCGCTGCGGCGGGAGAAGTCAGGCATGAGGAAACCTTGTTGGCATAGTGAGTGCATTGTTGCACAACCCATCAGGGAAGTCCATTACTCTTGTGTCTTATATAAGATATAAGATATGTTGACGATCGTGACGAATTGATCTAGGATAACCAACTGACCAAACAGCGATTCGCAACACGTCGGTCCGATGGTGCGATGCGCCAGAAACGCTAAACTGAGCGTTATCCGTTTACTCAAGTCCTTTTTGGAGATCGTCATGTCCAAACCTGCCATCCGCGTCGCGGTGACCGGCGCCGCCGGCCAGATTGGCTACGCCCTGCTGTTTCGCATCGCCTCAGGCGAAATGCTCGGCAAAGACCAGCCCGTCATCCTGCAATTACTCGAGATCCCCGACGAGAAGGCTCAGAAAGCTCTCAAAGGCGTGATGATGGAACTTGACGACTGCGCGTTCCCGCTGCTGCAGTCGATGACCGCGCACAGCGATCCGCGCGAAGCGTTCAAGGACGCCCAGGTCGCCCTGCTCGTCGGCTCGCGACCGCGCGGCCCCGGCATGGAGCGCGCGGAACTTCTCCTGGTCAACGGGAATATCTTCACTGCGCAGGGCAAGGCGCTCAATGACGTCGCCGACCGCAACGTCAAGGTGCTGGTCGTCGGCAATCCGGCCAACACCAACGCTTATATCGCCATGAAGTCAGCTCCCGACCTGCCGTCGAAGAACTTCACCGCCATGCTGCGCCTGGACCACAACCGCGCCCTGTCGCAACTGGCTGCCAAATTGGGCAAGCCCGTCGCCGGCATCGAAAAACTCGCCGTCTGGGGCAACCACTCGCCCTCGATGTACCCGGATTACCGCTTCGCCACGATCGGCGGCGAAAGCGTTGCCAAGCTGATCAACGACCCGGTCTGGAACCGCGACGTGTTCCTGCCGACGGTGGGCAAGCGCGGCGCCGCCATCATCGAAGCGCGCGGACTTTCTTCGGCAGCCTCCGCCGCCAACGCCGCGATCGACCACGTGCGCGACTGGGTCGCGGGCACCAACGGCCGCTGGGTCACGATGGGCGTGCCCTCCGACGGCAGCTACGGCATTCCCGAAGGCATTATGTACGGCGTGCCGGTTACCTGCGAAGGCGGCGAATACAAGCGGGTCACTGGCCTTGAAATCGATGCCTTCTCGCGCGAGCGTCTGGACTTCACCCTCAAGGAGCTGCTCGAAGAGCGCGACGGGGTCGCCAGCCTCCTGAAGTAACGAACGACCGAATGGGCCCGTCGCAGGGCCCATTTTTTTAACAACAATATCCTGACGAGACCACAATGACTCAGACCGCCGGACAACGATTCCGCGAGGCGCTTGCCGCCGAACAACCCCTGCAAATCATTGGCGCCATCAACGCCAACCATGCGCTGCTCGCCAAACGCGCGGGCTTTCGCGCCATCTACCTTTCCGGCGGTGGCGTTGCCGCTGGATCACTGGGCGTCCCGGATCTTGGAATCATCGAGCTGGAGGACGTACTGACCGATGTGCGCCGCATCACCGATGTGTGTGACACGCCGCTGATTTGCGACATCGACACGGGCTTTGGTCCTTCGGCGTTCAACATCGCCCGCACAATCAAGAGTCTTACAAAAGCGGGGGCCGCCGGCTGCCACATCGAAGACCAGGTCGGCGCCAAGCGTTGCGGCCATCGGCCGGGCAAGGAAGTCGTCTCAACCGACGAAATGGTGGATCGCGTTCGTGCCGCGACGGATGCCCGTACCGACGACAGTTTCTACATCATCGCCCGCACCGACGCGATCGCCGTGCACGGTGTGGATGCCGCCATCGAGCGCGCGCTTGCCTGTGTCGAGGCCGGCGCGGATGCCGTGTTCGCCGAAGCAGCCTACGATCTGCCTACCTTTGACCGATTCGCCAAGGCGGTCAATGTTCCGCTGCTCGCCAACATCACCGAGTTCGGCAAGACCCCGTTGTTTTCGGTCGAGGAATTGCGGTCCGTGGGCGTGGGCATGGTGCTCTATCCCCTGTCGGCTTTCCGCGCGATGAACAAGGCGGCTGAAGCGGTCTACCAGGCAGTGCGCAGGGACGGCCACCAGCGCAATGTGATCGACATCATGCAGACGCGTGACGAGCTCTACGACCGTATCAACTACCACGCGTTCGAAGGCCAGCTTGACGCGCTCTTCGCGCAAGGCAAGGCCAAGTAACCCCAATGCATCCCGAAGACAGCCGCCACGCGCGGCCGTCAACGGGGCGCGGTTTAGCAATGCCCTGAATCCAGCAAGGAGAATCATGATGGCGACAGCCAAAAAGCCCGTAGCGGCCGAAGCACCGGCCCCCGTATTCAAAGCCAAGAAGTCTGTCGCGCTGTCCGGCGTGACTGCAGGTAACACTGCACTGTGCACCGTCGGCCGCAGCGGCAACGATCTGGCCTACCGTGGCTACGACATCCTCGATCTCGCCAAGGTGAGCGAATTCGAGGAAGTGGCCCACCTGCTGGTGCACGGCAAACTCCCGAACAAAGCCGAACTGGCCGCCTACAAAAAGAAACTGGTGTCGCTGCGGGGGCTGCCCGCTCAACTGCAGGCAGCGCTTGAGGCCCTGCCGGCCGCCAGCCACCCGATGGATGTCATGCGCACCGCCGTGTCGGTGCTGGGCTGCGTGCTGCCGGAAAAAGATGACCACAATACGCCTGGTGCGCGGGATATCGCTGACCGCCTGATGGCCAACCTCGGGTCGGCCCTGCTCTACTGGTATCACTACTCCCACAATGGTCGCGTCATCGACGTGCAAACCGACGACGACTCGATTGGCGGACACTTCCTGCACCTGCTGCATGGCAAAAAGCCAAGTGAGGACTGGGTACGGGCAATGCACACTTCGCTGATCCTGTACGCAGAGCATGAGTTCAATGCCTCCACCTTCACATGCCGCGTCATCGCCGGAACCGGCTCGGACATGTACTCTGCGGTGTCCGGCGGCATCGGCGCGTTGCGCGGCCCCAAGCACGGCGGTGCCAACGAGGTTGCCTTCGAAGTGCAAAAGCGCTACGAGACGCCTGACGAAGCCGAAGCCGACATCCGTGCCCGCGTCGAGAACAAGGAAGTCGTGATCGGTTTCGGTCACCCCGTCTACACGATCTCCGATCCGCGCAACAAGGTCATCAAGGAAGTCGCGCTGCACCTGTCCAAAAAAGAAGGCACCACCAAGATGTATGACATTGCGGATCGCATCGAGGCCGTGATGTGGGATGCCAAGAAGATGTTTGCCAATCTGGACTGGTTCTCCGCCGTGTCCTATCACATGATGGGCGTTCCGACCTCGATGTTCACACCCCTGTTCGTGATCTCGCGCACGGCAGGTTGGTCTGCGCACATCATTGAGCAGCGCATCGACAACAAGATCATCCGCCCGGCAGCCAATTACGTCGGACCGGAAGACCAGAAGTTCGTACCACTCGCCAAGCGCCGTTAATCGTCAGGACACTGAGGGGGCGGCGCGTGAGCGCCCCCCTCGCCTGGCCTTCCGTGAGCGCCCCTGACACCATTTCTTTTCTGCAATCGCCATGAACACTGCGTACCGCAAACCCCTGCCCGGCACCAAACTCGATTACTTCGACACGCGCGCAGCCGTTGACGCCATCAAACCTGGTGCCTACGACACGCTGCCGTACACATCGCGTGTGCTGGCCGAAAACCTGGTGCGTCGCTGCGATCCCGAATTGTTGACGGCATCGCTCGTCCAGATCATCGAACGCAAACGCGACCTGGATTTTCCCTGGTTCCCGGCGCGGGTCGTATGCCACGACATCCTGGGCCAGACGGCGCTGGTGGATCTCGCAGGCCTGCGCGATGCGATCGCTTCCCAGGGCGGCGATCCCGCGCTGGTCAACCCGGTCGTGCCCACGCAGTTGATCGTCGACCATTCGCTGGCCGTCGAATGTGGCGGGGCTGACCCGGACGCCTTTGCGAAAAATCGTGCGATTGAAGACCGGCGCAACGAAGACCGCTTTCACTTCATCAACTGGACCAAGAAGACGTTCAAGAACGTTGACGTGATCCCGCCCGGCAACGGCATCATGCACCAGATCAACCTGGAGCGCATGTCGCCTGTCGTGCACGCGCGCGATGGCGTGGCCTTTCCGGACACGCTGGTGGGCACGGACAGCCACACCCCTCACGTCGACGCGCTTGGCGTCATCGCAATCGGCGTGGGTGGTCTCGAAGCCGAAAGCGTGATGCTCGGACGGGCATCCTGGATGCGCCTGCCCGATATCATCGGCGTCGAACTCACGGGCAAACTGCAGCCTGGGATCACCGCGACGGATCTGGTGCTGGCGCTGACCGAGTTCCTGCGTAAGGAAAAGGTGGTCTCCTCCTACCTGGAGTTCTATGGCGAAGGCGCCGCTCACCTGACCCTGGGTGACCGTGCGACGATCTCCAACATGACGCCTGAGTACGGTGCCACGGCGGCGATGTTCTACATCGACCAGCAAACGATTGATTACCTCAGACTGACCGGACGCGACGACGAACAGGTCCGCCTGGTGGAGATCTATGCGAAGCAGACCGGCCTGTGGTCGGACAGTCTCAAGACCGCGCAGTACGAGCGCGTGCTTCACTTCGATCTGTCGACTGTCGTACGCAATATCGCCGGCCCCTCGAATCCGCACCGGCGCGTGCCGACCTCCGAACTGGCCGCGCGCGGCATCTCGGGCAAGGTGGAAAACGAACCTGGCCTGATGCCTGACGGCGCCGTGATCATTGCGGCCATCACCAGTTGCACCAACACCAGCAACCCCCGCAATGTGATTTCCGCAGGTCTGCTGGCACGCAATGCCAACGCACGCGGCCTGACCCGCAAGCCCTGGGTGAAGAGCTCCCTCGCGCCGGGATCCAAGGCGGTGGAGTTGTATCTCGAAGATGCCAGGCTGCTGCCGGAACTGGAAAAACTGGGCTTTGGCATCGTGGCCTTCGCCTGCACCACCTGCAACGGCATGAGCGGCGCGCTCGATCCTGCCATCCAGCAGGAAATCATCGACCGCGATCTCTACGCAACCGCGGTGCTGTCCGGAAACCGCAATTTTGACGGCCGCATCCATCCCTACGCAAAGCAGGCGTTTCTCGCCTCGCCCGCGCTGGTGGTCGCCTATGCGATCGCAGGAACGATACGCTTCGACATCGAAAAAGACTCGCTGGGCGTCGACAAGGACGGCAAACCCGTCTACCTGAGGGACATCTGGCCAAGCGATGCCGAGATTGACGCGATCGTGGCATCCAGTGTCAAGCCGGAACAGTTCCGCAAAGTCTACGAGCCCATGTTCGCGGCCAGCGTCGAATCCGGCGAAAAGCTCAGTCCGCTGTACGACTGGCGGCCGCAAAGCACCTATATTCGCCGCCCGCCCTACTGGGAGGGTGCCCTGGCAGGCGAACGCACCCTGCGCGGCATGCGCCCGCTGGCCGTTCTGGGCGACAACATCACGACCGATCACCTGTCACCCTCCAACGCCATCATGCTCGACAGCGCAGCAGGCGAATATCTGGAGAAGATGGGATTGCCTGAAGAGGATTTCAACTCTTACGCCACACACCGGGGTGATCACCTGACCGCTCAACGCGCGACGTTCGCGAACCCGAAGCTCCTCAATGAAATGGTGCTCGAGGGCGGCAAAGTCAAGCAAGGTTCGCTCGCCCGTATCGAACCCGAGGGCAAAGTCACCCGCATGTGGGAAGCCATCGAAACCTACATGGAACGCAAGCAGCCACTGATTATCGTGGCAGGCGCCGACTACGGCCAGGGTTCGTCGCGCGACTGGGCCGCGAAGGGCGTGCGTCTGGCCGGCGTCGAGGCGATCGTGGCCGAGGGCTTTGAGCGCATTCACCGCACCAACCTGGTGGGCATGGGCGTGCTGCCGCTGGAATTCAAGCCTGGCACCGATCGCAAGACCCTGAACATCGACGGCACCGAAGTCTATGACGTCGTGGGCGAGCGCACACCACTTGCAACGCTGACGCTGGTGATCCACCGCAAAAACGGCGAACGCCTTGAGGTTCCCGTCACCTGTCGGCTGGATACCGCCGAAGAGGTGTCGATCTATGAGGCAGGCGGGGTGTTGCAGCGCTTCGCCCAGGATTTCCTGGAATCGACCACCGGCGCTTGAAGCGACACGAACCGAAACAATTTTTCAGGAAACACGACATGCGCCACGTACCCCAGATCAAAGTGCCCGCAACGTACATGCGCGGCGGCACCAGCAAGGGCGTGTTCTTTCGCCTGCAGGATTTGCCCGCAGCCGCGCAGGTGCCGGGTACCGCGCGCGACGCGCTGCTGATGCGCGTCATCGGCAGTCCGGATCCCTACGGCAAGCAGACAGATGGTATGGGGGGCGCCACCTCCAGCACTAGTAAGACCGTCATTCTCTCGAAAAGCAGTCGGCCGGATCACGACATCGATTACCTGTTTGGTCAGGTGTCGATCGACAAGCCCTTCGTCGACTGGAGCGGCAACTGCGGCAACCTGACCGCCGCGGTTGGCCCGTTCGGCATCAGCAACGGCCTGGTCGACCCCAGCCGGGTTCCGCAAAACGGGATCGCGACGATACGCATCTGGCAGGCGAATATCGGCAAAACCATCATTGCGCACGTCCCCATGATCGACGGTGCAGTGCAGGAAACCGGCGATTTCGAACTCGACGGCGTGACTTTTCCCGCAGCCGAAGTCCAGATTGAATTCATGGATCCGGCAGCCGACGAGGACGGCGGGGGCGGATCCATGTTCCCAACCGGGAATCTGGTCGATGATCTGGTCGTGCCCGGCGTCGGCACACTCAAGGCCACGCTGATCAACGCAGGCATTCCGACCATTTTCGTCAATGCCGCCGACATCGGCTACAAGGGTACCGAACTGCAGGACGACATCAACAGTGATGCCAAAGCGCTGGAAATGTTCGAGACAATCCGCTCACATGGCGCATTGCGCATGGGTCTGATCAAACAACTCGAAGAAGCCGCCAGGCGCCAGCACACGCCGAAAGTCGCGTTCGTTTCCGCGCCTGCCGCTTACGTGTCGTCAAGCGGCAAGCCCGTCTCGACCGATGATACGGATCTGTTGGTTCGCGCCATGTCGATGGGTAAGCTGCATCACGCCATGATGGGCACGGCAGCCGTTGCCATCGGCACCGCCGCCGCCATCCCCGGCACGCTGGTGAATCTCGCTGCTGGGGGCGGCACACTCGAAGCCGTCCGCTTTGGCCACCCGTCCGGCACCCTGCGCGTCGGCGCTCAGGCCAGTCAGGTCGATGGGGAATGGGTCGTGACCAAGGCCATCATGAGCCGCAGCGCTCGTGTGCTGATGGAAGGATGGGTTCGGGTTCCCGGCGACGCATTCTGACCGAGCCCCAATTGCATGAATGCGGGTTCCCGGCGACCCGTTCCGGAAGACCGCCAGTCGCATGAAGACAGGTGCCCGACCACGCACTCCGGACAACCTCCAGTCGAATGAAGGCGGATCAGGCACCTTGGGCGGCGCCTGATTCCGGTTGTCCACTACACTACGCCTTTTCACTTCGCCTTTCGCCAGGCCATCCCCGTTGTCGGGCGCCCTGCGCATGACTGATCTCTCTTCGACCCCGTCCGATGGCCCACCCCTTATCGCTTGCACTTGTGTTTTCGTTCAGCCTGTTCATTGCCTGCAGCTTCGTGTTTTTTATCTCAGGCGCATACTTGCTGCTGTTCAAGATCGACAAAGCGAATCAGCTATTCAAGCACCCCTACCTGGCCCAGCGTTCGTTCAAGCAACACCCGCTCAACCTGCGTCTGACGATCGTGCTGGATTATTTCCTGCGCCTCGCATTTCCCAACTCAAACTCCTGGATAGCGGGCAATGCCAACCAGTTGCTCAAGCATGTGGATCCCGACAATATTCCAACGGACGTAAAATGGCCGATCATCGGGCTCTGGGGGGGCTGCGCGGTCGGCATGGTTGCCATGCTGACGCTCTGGATCCTGCTGATGGTGAGCGGCGGAAGGTAGTGCAGTTTGTGACGCCAGCGCGCAACCAGTCAAAGTAGCCGTTGTCAGACGATCAGGATCATCAAGCCATGGAATTCGACATCACCAACGATCATGCCGCCAGCAGATTCTCCATCGAAGTCGATGGGCAGCGCTGCGTGCTTGACTACATTTTGCAGAACGGCACCATGACGATCACGCATACGGGCGTTCCGAACGCAGTCGGCGGACGCGGCATCGCAGCGGCGCTCACGCATCACGCCCTGGAAACCGCACGAACCCGTGGCTGGAAAGTCAGGCCGGTCTGCAGCTATGCCGTCGTCTACATTGAGCGTCATCCGGAGTACCAGCCCCTCGTGGCCTGAGCGTCATCGGGCGCGGGCTCAGATCACCCCTCGCCTGCATCCGTTCCGGGGCAGACAAAACACAGGTCTTATATAAGATATAAGACACTTGCTGTGTTTGCCGGTTAGTTTTACAATCAAGTGATTGTTCCGTACCCGATTTCCCTCCCCCTACTCAAAGGCGATCCCATGTTAGAAGCCTACCGCCGCCACGCAGCTGAACGCGCTGCCCTTGGCATCCCCCCTCTTCCCCTGACCGCAGATCAAACGGCCGAGCTGATCGATCTGCTCAAGAACCCTCCCGCGGGTGAAGCCGAAGCGCTGGTCGACCTGATCACCCATCGCGTGCCTGCTGGCGTCGATGATGCCGCCAAGGTCAAGGCCTCGTATCTGGCCGCTGTCGCTCTTGGCGAGGAAAAGTGCGCGCTGATCTCGCGCGCCAAGGCGACTGAGTTGCTGGGCACGATGCTCGGCGGCTACAACATCGGCCCGCTGGTCGAACTGCTCGACGACGCAGAGGTCGGCAAGGTCGCCGCTGATGGTCTGAAAAAAACCCTCCTCATGTTCGATGCGTTTCACGACGTCAAGGAAAAGGCCGACAAGGGGAATGCCAATGCGCGCGCCGTGCTGCAAAGCTGGGCCGATGCCGAATGGTTTACAAGCCGCCCGGAAGTTCCGCAGAGCCTGACGATCACGATTTTCAAAGTCACCGGTGAAACCAATACCGATGATCTTTCGCCAGCACCCGATGCCTGGAGCCGCCCCGATATCCCGCTGCACGCGCTGGCGATGCTGAAGAACCCTCGTCCTGGCATTGAACCCCAGGAGCCCGGCAAGGTCGGCCCGATCAAGTTCATCGAAGAGCTTCGCTCCAGGGGCAATCTGGTCGCCTACGTCGGTGACGTCGTCGGCACGGGTTCCTCGCGCAAATCCGCCACCAATTCGGTCCTGTGGTTTACGGGGGAGGATATTCCCTTCGTGCCCAACAAACGCTTTGGCGGTGTTTGCCTTGGTAACAAAATCGCCCCGATCTTCTACAACACGATGGAAGACGCCGGCGCCTTGCCGGTCGAGCTCGATGTTTCGCAGATGAACATGGGCGACGTGATTGAACTGCGTCCCTACGAAGGCAAGGCACTCAAGGACGGCAAGGTGATTGCCGAGTTCAAGGTCAAGTCCGAGGTGTTGTTCGACGAAGTGCGAGCCGGTGGTCGCATTCCGCTGATCGTCGGTCGCGGCCTGACGGCCAAAGCGCGCGAGGCGCTCGGCTTGCCCGCCTCGACGCTCTTCCGCCTTCCCCACAACCCGGCCGATACCGGCCGGGGCTACACGCTGGCCCAGAAAATGGTCGGTCGCGCCTGTGGCCTTCCTGAAGGCAAGGGCGTGCGCCCGGACACCTATTGCGAACCACGCATGATGTCGGTGGGCAGCCAGGACACCACGGGTCCGATGACCCGCGACGAACTCAAGGATCTCGCCTGCCTGGGGTTCTCCGCCGACCTGGTGATGCAGTCTTTCTGCCACACCGCAGCCTACCCGAAGGCAGTCGACGTCCGTACCCATCACTCGCTGCCCGCATTCATGAGCACGCGCGGCGGGATCTCGCTGCGGCCGGGCGATGGCGTGATTCACTCCTGGCTTAACCGCATGCTGCTGCCCGACACGGTCGGCACGGGCGGCGATTCGCATACCCGCTTCCCCATTGGGATCAGCTTCCCGGCTGGTTCGGGCCTGGTCGCCTTTGCCGCAGCCACCGGCGTCATGCCTCTGGATATGCCCGAGTCGGTTCTGGTCCGCTTCAAGGGCAAGATGCAACCCGGCGTCACGTTGCGCGATCTGGTCAACGCGATCCCGCTCTATGCAATCAAGGCAGGGCTGCTGACCGTCGAAAAGCAGAACAAGAAGAACATCTTCTCCGGCCGTATCCTGGAAATCGAAGGCCTGCCCGATCTCAAGGTCGAGCAAGCCTTCGAGCTCTCCGACGCCTCGGCCGAACGCTCGGCTGCCGGCTGCACGGTGCGTCTGAACAAAGAACCGATCATCGAATACATCAACAGCAACATCGTGTTGCTCAAGTGGATGATCGCCAACGGCTATGAAGACGAACGCAGCCTGGTTCGCCGTATCAAGGCGATGGAAGCCTGGCTCGCCGACCCCAAGTTGCTCGAACCAGACGCGGATGCGGAATACGCTGCCGTGATCGAAATCGATCTGTCCGATGTTCACGAACCGATCGTCGCGTGCCCGAACGACCCCGATGATGTCAAGACGCTTTCCGAGGTCGCCGGCGCCAAGATCGACGAAGTCTTCATCGGCAGTTGCATGACCAACATTGGTCACTTCCGCGCGGCCTCGCTGCTGCTCGAAGGCAAACGCGACATCCCGGTCAAGTTGTGGATCGCACCTCCAACCAAGATGGATGCCGCCCAACTCACCGAAGAAGGCCACTACGGTGTCTTCGGATCGGCTGGTGCACGCACCGAAATGCCGGGCTGCTCTCTGTGCATGGGGAACCAGGCACAGGTACGCGAGGGTGCAACGGTGATGTCCACCAGCACCCGTAACTTCCCGAACCGCCTGGGCAAGAACACCAACGTCTACCTCGGCTCTGCGGAACTGGCCGCGATCTGCTCCAAACTCGGCCGGATTCCGTCCAAAGCCGAGTACATGGCAGACATCGGTGTCATCAACGACAACGGCAGCAAGGTCTACAAGTACCTCAACTTCGACAAGATCGCCGATTACAAAGACGTCGCCGACACGATCGACGCCTGATCATCGTCAAACTGTTCTGATCAGCCGCCGGGTGCGCAATGCTCCGGCGGTTTTTTCGTTTGGGCACGGCGTTTCTTTTCGTTCAGCCCCGACACGGCGTTTTTTTCGTTTGGCCCCGACACGGCGTTTCTTTTCGTTTGGCCCCGACACGCTGCTCCTCTGGCGACCCGTTGCATGGAACGTCCCGCCACGCGGGGCACCGACGGTCTGCGCCGGCCCTGTACCTCGCTTCGACCACGCACAGAGTGTGGTTGCAAGGCGCGGTGCTTTTTGCCGGGTGTAGGATGCATTGGTGACAGCATTCAATCGGGTCCGATTTGCCCCGACTCAGATCCGCGTCCCATTCGGAGGTTCACCATGAAGCCCGCAAATCCGTTCAACACACTCAGGAAGTTCAGGGTCGCCGACAAGGCAGGTCAGTTTTTCTCCTTGCCCGCGCTTGGCAAATCGCTCGGTGTCGATATCCAGCGCCTGCCACTGACCATTCGCATTTTGCTCGAATCGGTGCTGCGCCATTGCGACGGCAAGAAAATCACCGAGAAACATGTCCGCCAGCTCGCCAACTGGAAGCCGAAGGGCAAGCGCAATCACGAAATCCCCTTCGTCGTCTCACGGGTCGTGCTGCAAGACTTCACTGGCGTTCCATTGCTGGCGGATCTGGCGGCCATGCGCGACGTCGCGATGCGCCAGGGCAAGGATCCGCAGTGCATCGAGCCACTCGTGCCAGTCGACCTGGTCGTTGACCATTCGGTCATGATCGACCACTTCGGCACAACCAGGGCGCTCGACCTGAACATGCAACTCGAATTTCAGCGCAACCAGGAACGTTACCAGTTCATGAAGTGGGGAATGCAGGCATTCGACACGTTTCGCGTCGTGCCCCCCGGCTTTGGCATTGTCCACCAGATCAACCTCGAATACCTGGCGCGTGGTGTACACCATGACACGCGCAACGACATCTACTACCCCGATACACTGGTCGGCACCGACAGCCACAACACCATGATCAATGGAATCGGTGTGTTGGGCTGGGGGGTGGGAGGCATCGAAGCCGAGGCCGGCATGCTTGGACAGCCGATCTATTTGCTGACCCCCGACGTGATCGGCGTTGAGCTCAAAGGCAAGCTGCGCGGCGGGGTCACCGCCACCGATCTGGTCCTCACGATCACCGAGATGCTGCGCCGCGAAAAGGTGGTGGGCAAATTTGTCGAGTTCTGCGGCCCGGGCACAGCCAGCCTGTCGGTCACTGACCGTGCCACGATCGGCAATATGGCCCCGGAATACGGCGCGACGGTTGGTTTTTTCCCGATCGACGGGCACACGCTCGATTACTTTCGCGGCACTGGCCGCAGCAACGAGGAAGTCGCCGCGCTCGGAGCCTACTTCAAGGCTCAGGGCATGTTTGGCGTACCCAAGGCATCGGACATCGCCTACACCCGATTGCTGACGCTCGACCTCGGTAGCGTCGTACCGTCACTCGCGGGACCGAAGCGCCCGCAGGACAGGATCGAAATCGGAGCGGTGAAATCGACCTTCGCAAACCTCTTCACGAAGCCGATTGCGGAAAACGGATTCAACCAGCCTGCAGACAAGCTCGATCGCGACTTCATCACGACGGCCGACAGCATTCTGCGCAATGGCGACATCCTCATTGCCGCCATCACTTCGTGCACGAATACGTCGAACCCGAGTGTCATGCTGGCGGCCGGCCTGCTCGCCAAAAAAGCCGTTCAGGCCGGGCTGCAAGTACCGAACCATGTCAAAACCTCGCTCGCGCCGGGTTCGCGGGTGGTCACCGAATACCTGCGCAAGGCGGGACTGCTCTCCTCGCTGGAAAAACTCGGGTTCGGCGTCGCGGCCTATGGCTGCACGACATGCATCGGCAACGCCGGCGACATTGCGCCGGAATACAACCGCGCGATTGCCGACAACGATCTCATCTGTGCCGCAGTACTCTCGGGCAATCGCAATTTCGAAGCCCGCATCCACCCAAGCCTGAAGGCAAACTTTCTCGCGTCGCCGCCGCTTGTGGTGGCCTATGCGCTGGCGGGCAACATCCGGCGCGACCTGATGACCGAACCGATCGGCCGCGGTTCCAGGGGTGACGTCTGGCTGGGCGACATCTGGCCAACCGCCGAAGAGGTGCAGTCCCTGATGCCCTTCGCGATGGATCCGGTCGTTTTCCGCCAAAACTATGACCAGGTCAAATCCAGGCCCGGCAAACTCTGGGAGCAGACTGCCGGCGCCGTGGGCACGGTCTATGACTGGCCGAAATCGACTTACATCGCGCGTCCGCCATTCTTCGATGATTTCGCCGCACTGCCCGGCCCGATTCCCGAAGTCCGTGGCGCGCGCGTGCTGGGAATCTTCGGCGATTCCGTGACCACTGACCATATCTCACCTGCAGGCTCGATTCGCGACACCTCGCCCGCCGGCAAGTGGTTGATCGCTCGTGGCGTGTCCAAAGGTGACTTCAACAGTTACGGTTCGCGTCGGGGCAACCACGAGATCATGATGCGGGGCACGTTCGCCAACGTGCGCATCAGGAATCTGATGATTCCCGCTAAACCCGACGGCACGCAATTCGAGGGCGGCGAGACGCTGTACCAACCCGGCGGCGAGCAGATGTCGATCTATGACGCCGCCATGCGCTACAGCGCGGCCGGCGTGCCGACTGTGATTTTCGGCGGTGAGGAGTACGGCACCGGATCATCGCGAGACTGGGCTGCCAAGGGAACCTACCTGCTTGGTGTCAAGGCGGTCATTGCCCGCAGTTTCGAACGGATTCACCGAAGTAACCTGGTGGGGATGGGCGTGCTGCCGCTGCAATTTCTCGGCGCCGACAGCGCAGGGTCGCTCGGGATCACAGGAACGGAGACTTTCGATATCGAAGGCCTCGAGCAGGGCATCACACCGCAGCAAAATGTGACACTGGTCATTCACTTTTCCGACGGGCGTTCACAACGCCTGCCAGTGTTGTTGCGCATCGACACCCCCATCGAGGTCGATTACTACCGACACGGCGGAATTCTGCCCTATGTACTGAGGCAACTGCTGCAGGCCTGAACCGCCGCGCACCCGGGCGTTTTCATGATCCCGGAGCCTGTCGCCACGGCGCCAGGCTCCGGGATTTCGTTACACTAGCGCAGTGTTCAAGGCAATCCCCTTAAAACCGTGCCTTCAAGCGTTGAACACTACACTGGAAGGCTTCCGAAGTCCTTAGACCCTCTGATTGTTTCCTATGGCCCGTTCGCGTTCACCCTCCGCACCCCGTCTGACAAAGGAT
>JADZBO010000093.1 GCA_020851995.1 Burkholderiaceae bacterium | reverse complement strand
TCTCCTCGTGCCACTGCGGAACAAAAATGAACCCGCAGAGCGTCCGCTTTAATTTGCCCCCTGATCCCGCGCGGCGAAGGAATCAGGGGGTGTACTGCAATCAGACCGCCCGAACCCTCACGTAGGAGCCAGGCGCAGGCTCGATCACCGGATACCGCGCGCTGCCCTGAGCCGTCGGTGCACTGACGCGCCGCCCGCTCTGTGAAGCAAGCCACTGCGTCCACTCGGGCCACCAGCTCCCTGGATGTTCGGTGGCCTGGGACAACCAGTCTTCCGCATCGGCAGGCATGCGCTCGCCATCCAGAATCCAGTAATTGCGCTTCCTCTTGGCAGGCGGGTTGATGACCCCGGCAATATGGCCCGACGCGCCGAGCACGAACTTGCATGGCCCGCTGACGAGTTGCGTGGTCGCATAGCCCGACTTCCAGGGCACGATGTGATCCTCACGCGAGGAGTAGACAAACGAGGGCATGTCGAGTTTGCCAAGATCCACAGGCACACCGCAACACACCAGTTTCCCGGGGATGCGCAGGTTGTTTTCCAGGTACATGTTCCTGAAGTACCAGGTGAAGAACGGCCCGGGCAGATTGGTACTGTCGCCGTTCCAGTACAGGAGATCGAACGGAACCGGGGTTTCACCCTTCAGGTAGTTGGAAACCACGTAGTTCCAGACCAGTTCGTTCGGCCGCAGGAAAGAGAACGTTGCACCGAGTTCCCGGGCGGTCATCAGACCGCCCTCTCCGAGCGTCTGCTCACGAAGCACCGCGTGCGGCTCGTCAACGAAAACCTTGAGCGCGCCGGTGTCGGAAAAATCGACCATCGACGTCAGCATGGTGACCGAGGCCACGAGTTGCTCACCACGCCCGGCGGCCACGGCAAGCGCGGTCGCCAGCATCGTCCCGCCCACGCAGAAGCCCAGCGCATTGATCTTCTTCTGGCCCGAGATCGCGCGGACTACCTTGATGGCATCGAGTACCCCACCCTCGATATAGTCGTCCCACGTGGCCTTGTCGATTCCATCCGTGTCTTCCGGAACCGGGTTGCGCCACGACACCAGAAAAACGGTGAAGCCTTCGGCGACGGCGTTGCGCACAAAGGAGTTTTCAGGCTGGAGGTCAAGAATGTAAAACTTGTTGATGCACGGCGGCACAAGCAGAATGGGCCGCTGGTACACGGTGGACGTCGTCGGCTTGTACTGAATGATTTGCAGGTAACGATTCTGGTAGACCACGGAGCCTGGCGTCAGGGCGAGGTTCTCGCCCACTTTGAACTTGCTCTCGTCGGTCTGCGTAATCCTGCCCTTTTTGAGATCGGCCAGGAAGTTCGAAATACCGGCGCGCAGGGTTTCACCGCCCGACTCCACCAGCGCGCGCTGCGCATCGGGATTGGTCGCAAAGAAATTGGCGGGCGACATCGCGTCGATCCACTGCATGATGGAAAACTGCAGACGATCCTTGAGCTCGGGCCTGGCATCCGACGCATCCACCATCCGCTGCATCGTCTGGGCTGACAGCAAGTACATGTGAGCCATCAACAAGTGCGCAGGGCTCGCCTCCCATGCAGTGCCGGCGAACCGCCGATCCTGCACCGGCGCGAGATGCCCTTCTGCGGCTTGCTGAGAAATCTGCTGCCACCCCCGCATGAAATCATGCTGAATGGACGCAAGTTGTTCTTGGGAAATACCCGGCGGGGGCACCCAGCCAGTAGGGAGAGGAACATTCACATCAAGTGCCTTTTTGATCACAATCTCCAGCCAATCGTGCGCTGTACAGACTGCGTTGTCAATGAGGGTAAACACAAAACGATGTGCAGCGTATACGAGAAAACTTACACCGTCATTGCAAACGCGGATTTTCCTGACCCGCGTTGCGCAAAAGCGCAAAGCCAGGCCAGGCCCGGAGCCTTGCAGCAATTACGGTCGCGGGTCGCCCGTCGAACCGCCATGAAGCCACGCCACGGTCGCCATGCGCCCGCAACGACCATCCCGTCGATAGGAAAAGAAACGGTGACCGGGATCCGTGACCGTGCACAGTCGGCTCGATTCAGTCTGGCTCACGCCCATTCGCAAGAGACGCCAGTGCGCCAGCCCGGCAAGGTCGGCAAGCCACTTGCCGGGCGCTGCGGGATCTGCAACAAACATGCCCGGAACATCAGAACCGGCATGCGCGAACGACTGACGGACCTCGTCGCCGACCTGAAAGTTGGTCGCGCCAATACCTGGCCCTATCCAGGCCCGCCAGCCGCGGGCATTCGGCAATCGCTGCTGCATGGCCGCGAAGGTGGTTTCCAGCACGCCCCCGGCAAGCCCGCGCCACCCTGCATGCGCGACCCCGAGGACCTTGCCGTCGATATCGCCAAGCACCACCGGCAGGCAATCCGCAGTCAGGACGGCCAGCACGCGGCGCGGCGCGGTCGTGACAGCCGCGTCGGCCTGTGGCGGGTCCGGGGGGTCAGCAGAGCGAACTGGGTCATTCGCCGGGGATGTGGCATCAGCGTCGGCCACTGCGGTGCCATGGACCTGGCGTAACCAGAATGGCTCAGCGGGAAGCGCACTGCGCAAGCGTGCGCGGTTGACGGCGACCACGCGCGGATCGTCGCCCGCGCCCAAACCAAGATTGAGTGTGTCGTATGGGGGTGATCCGATACCGCCGGCACGCGTGGTGCAAAACAGCGTCAGCCCGACCCATGCCTGCGTCGGTCGCACGAGTTCGAGGACGGAGGAATCCGGCTCGGGCTGATGGAACAAGGGATTTGAGTTCACGGGAGCTTCGCGGTCAGGGGGGTCATTGAGGTCAGGGCAAATCGGGGGGTGCGACGCCGGGGGTCGCCCAGGTCCAGTGAATCGCCTGGCGCACGGCCTGCATATCCGCGGGAGGATCGGCTTCGAACTGGATTTCCCCCTGACCCGCCGGATCGTCGAAGCGCAACTGCCATGCATGGAGCATCTGACGGCCCGCACCCGCGAGCGGACGTCCGCCGTAGAGTGTGTCGCCCAGCAGAGGATGGCCCAGACTGGCCAGATGAACCCGAATCTGGTGCGTACGACCCGTTTCCAGACGACAAATGACCTCGGACACGTTGGAATCCCCCGCGGTTCCGTGGCGCTGCACTGCATAGTGTGTCACTGCGGGCTTAGGCGCAACGGGTTTGTCGACCGACATGCGCACCGGTACCCGGGGGTCGCGACCGATTTCCCGCGCCACAGTACCCGCTGAGAGCATGCGTCCATGGGCAAGGGCAAGGTATCGCCGCCCCATCGAGCGCGCCTGCAACTGGCGTACCAGGCTGGTCTGCGCGACCTCGGTTCTGGCGACAACCAGCAGGCCGGAGGTATCTTTATCCAGACGGTGAACGATCCCGGCCCGCGGCACCTGCGTCAGCTCCGGATACCGGAATAGCAGGCCGTTGAGCAGCGTGCCCTGCCAGTTGCCAGCCCCCGGGTGGGTCACCAGCCCCACGGGCTTGTTGACCACGATCCATTCGGCGCTGTCGGCGACGACGTCGAAATCGACATCTTCCGGCGTGAAGGCAAGGTCTTCAGGGGCGGCCTGCTCCCGCACGCTCACCACATCGTCCTCGCGCAACGACTGCCGCACCCGGGCCGCCCGTCCGTTGACCTGCACGTGCCCGGCCTCGATCCATGCCTGCAGCCGGCTGCGCGAGTGGTGGGGCATCAACACGGCCAGCGCCTTGTCCAGCCGGTCCAGGGGCAGGTGCGACCCGATGCGAAACTCCAGCACATCGTCGTCGGCCAGCCCGTCGTCAGGAGAGGATATTTCAGCCATGAGGAGAAGTCATATAATCAGCGGGGAATGCTAACACCAAGGATCATCTCGTGACGGGTCGCCTCAACTCATTTATTCATCGCAGCCGCACGGGCGGCAGCCTGCTGGGCGCACTGCTCCTGTCCCTCAGCCTGCTCGCGCTCTCGGGCTGCGGGTCTAAAACGCAGGAATACGATCCCACAACCAACTGGAGCGCCGAGCAGTTGCTCCAGGATGGCAAGACGGAAATGAACTCCGCCAACTGGAAAACGGCCAAGGAACGCTTCATCGCGGTCGAGTCGCGATTCCCGTTCGGGGCCTATGCGCAGCAAGCCATGATCGATCTGGCCTATGTGCAATGGAAGGACAAGGAGCCTGAACTGGCGCTGGCCACGATCAATCGCTTCCAGCAGCAGTACCCCAACCATCCGGCCACGGACTACATCCTGTACCTCAAGGGTCTGATCAATTTCACGCCCCCCAGCGCGGTATTTGCCACTTTCACCGGCCAGGATCCCGGCGAGCGTGATCCGAAGTCGCTGCGCCAGTCCTATCTGGCGTTCAACGAACTGGTCGAAAAATACCCGGACAGCAAGTACACACCCGACGCGCGTGCGCGGTTGTCCTGGCTTGTGAACACCATTGCGATGAACGAAGTGTTCGTGGCGCGCTACTACTATGACCGGTACGCCTATGTCGCGGCCATCAACCGTGCCCAGGGAGTCATCACCGACTTCGAGGGCGTGCCCGCTGCGGAGCCCGCGCTTTACATCATGATGATGTCGTATGAAAAACTCGGAATGAAGGAAATGCGCGACGACGCCGAGCGCGTGCTGGTCAAGAACTTTCCGAACACCACGCTGATTGCCGAAGGTTTCCCGAACAAATACGCCGCCTGGAACGTGCTGCGGCTATTCTGATCTTCGGGCCAGAAAGTCGACCGCAGCCTGCAATTCGCGGCTGCGGGCGAACGGCGGAAGCCCGCGCCACAGTTGCTTGCCGTAGGGCTTGTCCACAAGTCTCGTATCGCCGACCATCAGGACACCCCAATCCGACTCGCTTCGGATCAGGCGGCCCGCACCCTGTTTGAGTGCAATCGCGGCCTCGGGCAACTGGAACTCCATGAACGGATTGCCACCACGCTCCCGGCAGGCGCGCAGCCTTGCCTCGATGACGGGATCATCCGGTGGGGCAAAGGGCAGTTTGTCGATCGCCACCAACGTAAGCCGGTCACCGGGGATATCAATGCCTTCCCAGAAGCTGGCGCTGCCAACCAACACGGCGTGCGGCAAAGTGCGAAACCGTTCGAGGAGATCGCGCCGCGTCCCGACGCCCTGACGCATGATTGGCCAACTGTGGCCGGCACTGTCGTAGTGCTCTGCCAGCAAGAGCGCGACGCGTTCGACCGCGCGAAGCGTGGTGCACAAAACCAGCGCACGGCCTGCGTTTGCCTCAATCAGGGGCATGAGCGTCGACACGAACTGTGGGAGGAAGTCCGGTGATTGCGGCGCGGGCAAACCGCGCGGCACGAACAGCAACGCCTGGTTGGCGTAGTCGAAGGGGGACTCCATGCGCAAGGTGTGGGCGCCCTCCAGCCCGAGTCTGGAAATGAAATGCGAAAAGTCTCCTTGTACCGACAACGTGGCGGACGTCAGGATCCAGGCTTGCCCGCCCTGGCGGTAGTTGGAAAAGGCCTCGGCGACCGAGAGCGGCGCCGCGTGCAGCCGCACATGATGGAGCCCAAGCTCTACCCAGCGAACGATGGCGGCAACGCCATCGGTCTGCTCTGGCGCGCCACGACCAGGCCTGCCCCACTGATGTACGCGCTGCCCCAACTCGGTCGCAGTGCGCGCTGCGGCGGCCAGATCCGGGTGTTTTTCCTCGACGGCGGCAAGCATGCGCCCCACATCATCAAGCGCCAGCGCGAGCGCTTCGCGGGCCAGGTCGAACTCCGCTGGCTGAGGAAACGCTTCGAAGGTGACACGCCGGCCGGGAATCGACTCCAGCGCGGCACAGGAAAGACGCAATTCGCGCGCGGCTTGCTCGATCCGCTTGGCCTGGTCGGACCAATGGGCGGCCTCGCGTGCGTAGGCAAGGCCTGCTGCCTCGACTTGCCGGGAGAGATCCTGCAACTGGTGCGTGGAAACGCTGGTGCCGAGAAACCGGGTGGCTGTATCGGGCAGTTGGTGCGCCTCGTCGAAAATCACGGTGTCGGCACCCGGCAGAAGGTCGGTGACCCCCTCCTCGCGCAACACCAGATCCGCCATGAAGAGTGCGTGGTTGATCACCACGACATCGGCCTCCTGCGCTTGCCTGCGGGCTTTCAGCACGAAGCAGTCGCGCACCCGGGGGCAATCCTGGCCGAGGCAGTTTTCACGCGTGGACGTGACCCGCTGCCAGATGTCGGCTTCTTCGGGAACCGTGGGCAGATCGGCCTTGTCGCCGGTGGCGGAGTCGCGTGCGAAGGACTGCAACTGCCGCAGTTGCTGGATCTCGGCGCGTGCCTTGAGCGCGCGATCATCGCCCTGCAGTCGGTCGAGATGATAGTGGCACACATAGTTGGCGCGCCCCTTGAGCAGCGCGATGCTGGCGGGAACGCCCAGGGCCTCGCGCACGCGCGGGAGGTCGCGGCCAAACAGCTGATCCTGCAGCGTACGCGTGCCGGTGGACACCAGCACCTTTCCCGACCCCAGAAGAGCCGGCACGAGATAGGCCCAGGTTTTGCCAGTGCCGGTACCCGCTTCAGCGACCAGCGTGCCGCCCGACTCGATCGTCTGTTGGACCGCGGTGGCCAGCTCGACCTGGGATGGGCGGACCCGATAGCCATCGGACAGCGAGGCCAGAGGGCCATCGGCGGAGAAAATATCGCTGAGGGATGGATCAGACATTCGGGTTAGCGTCACGGTTGAGGGATCATACTGCCTCGGTCACGTCACGATCCGCTGTTGTGGCAAAATCCTCCGCTTGCCAGAGCCCTTATCTTCATTTCACTGATCAATGACTGTCCACACCAGCAACAATAGCAGCAAGCTTCCGACCGCTACCCAGGCGCGCATCATCGCGCAATTGTCCCTTGAGCTCAGCGTCAGACCCCAGCAAGTGGCCGCTGTCATCGATCTGATCAACGATGGGGCCACCATTCCGTTCATCGCGCGTTATCGCAAGGAGGCCACAGGCGGCCTTGACGACACGGTGTTGCGCAACCTGGACACGCGGCTTCTCTATCTGCGCGAACTCGAGGATCGCCGGGCTGCGATCCTGGCCTCGATTACCGAACAGCAAAAGCTCACGCCACAGCTGGCCGGTGAAATCAATCAGGCTGAGACCAAACAGCGGCTCGAAGACCTCTACGCGCCATACAAACCCAAGCGCCGCACGCGCGCACAGATCGCCCGCGAGGCCGGTCTCGAGCCCCTGGCAGACGCGATTCTGGCGGATGTCGCCTGCGACCCGGCCACGCTGGCAGCCGGCTATCTCAACCCCGGCGCAGACATCAACGAAGCCAAATCGGCGCTTGACGGTGCGCGCGATATCCTGGCCGAGCGTTACGCTGAAAACGCCGACCTGCTCGCGCATATGCGCGATCACCTCTGGGCGCGCGGCTTTCTGTATTCAAAGGTGGCAGAGGGCAAGCAGGACGAAGGCGCCAACTTCCGCGACTGGTTCGACTTCAATGAGCCGCTGCGCACCCTTCCCTCGCATCGGGTGCTCGCGTTGCTGCGTGGGCGCCAACAGGGTGCGCTCGATATCCGGATCGGCCTGGATCCCGAAAGCGACGCCCTGGTGCCGCATCCCTGCATCGTGCGCATCGCGCAGTTCCTGGGGCTGGGCGACAGTCCATTCGCGCTTGCGCCGTCACCGCGCGACAAATGGCTTGCCGATGTGTGCCGATGGACCTGGCGCGTCAAACTGCTCACAATGTTTGAATCGGAAATGATCAGCCGCCTGCGCGACAGCGCGCAAGAGGAAGCCATCCGTGTGTTTGCCGCCAACCTCAAGGATTTGCTGCTGGCCGCACCCGCCGGGCCCAAAGCGGTGCTTGGGCTCGATCCCGGCATTCGCACGGGCGTGAAGGTTGCCGCGATCGACGCGACCGGCAAGCTGGTTGAAACCGCCACCATCTATCCGTTTGAGCCGCGACGCGATCGCGCGGGTTCGCTCGCGACGCTGGCGACGATTGCGCGACGCCACAAGATTGCCCTGGTCGCGATCGGCAACGGCACCGCCTCGCGCGAAACGGAAAAACTGGTCGCCGATCTGATGACCGCCCAACCAGATCTGCAGTTGACCCGCGTTGTCGTCTCCGAAGCCGGGGCCTCGGTCTACTCGGCCTCGGAACTTGCAGCCAACGAGTTTCCGGATCTTGACGTCAGCCTGCGCGGCGCCGTGTCCATCGCCCGACGCCTGCAGGATCCACTGGCCGAGCTGGTCAAGATCGAGCCCAAGGCCATCGGCGTCGGACAATACCAGCACGATCTGAACCAGCGCGAACTGGCGCGATCGCTCGATGCGGTGGTCGAAGACTGCGTCAACGCCGTCGGCGTCGATGTCAATACGGCCTCGGCGGCACTGCTTGCGCGTGTGTCCGGGCTGAACAGCAGCATGGCGCGCAATATCGTTTCGCACCGGGACAGCCATGGCGCCTTCGCAAGCCGCAGCGCGTTGATGGGCGTATCCCGCTTTGGTGACAAAGCCTTCGAGCAAGCCGCCGGATTTCTGCGGATTCGCGATGGGGAAAACCCGCTGGATGCCTCCTCAGTGCACCCTGAAGCCTACCCGGTCGTGCAGCGAATCCTCAAGAAGATTTCCGCCGGCGTGCAAGAGGTGATCGGGAACCCGGACAAACTGAAAGGTCTCTCCCCTGCCGAATTCGTGGACGAGCGCTTCGGCCTGCCCACGGTGAAGGATATTCTGAGCGAGCTCGAAAAGCCTGGCCGCGACCCGCGCCCGGAGTTTCGCACTGCGCAGTTCAAAGAGGGCGTTGAAAAACTCGCCGATCTCCTGCCCGGGATGATTCTGGAAGGCGTGGTCACCAATGTCGCAAACTTCGGTGCCTTCGTTGACATCGGGGTGCATCAGGATGGTCTGGTACACATTTCGGCGTTGGCCGAAAAATTCGTGAAAGATCCCCGCGATGTGGTGCGCGTGGGCCAGACGGTTCAGGTGCGCGTACAGGAGGTGGACATCGCCCGAAAGCGCGTCGCGCTGACCATGCGCCTGTCGGACGATACGCCCCCGGCGAGCGGGCGCGCCTCCGGCTCGGTTGACCCGCGCAAGGGTTCAGCGCCAAAGCGCGGGGCGGCTGCTGCCCCGATGGCCAATAATGCGATGGCCGAGGCGTTTGCGAAACTACGTCGCTAAAGGGCGGGCGGATATCACCGCCGCGCGCCGTCTTGCGAACGGTACGTCGCTAAGTCAGTGCAGCGCGCAAGGCCGCCACCAGTCGGTCGCGCGCCTGCGCGGTGTCGCACGCGGCTCCCACAGCGATGACCACACCGTCGAGGGCGACGGAAAATCCGGTTTCGCCCTGAATCTGCACCAGGTCGTCGACGTCGCCTTGCGACGATTTCAGGCGGCCCATGATTTTGCCGGCCTCTTTGGGATCAGCGAAACCGACTGAACACAGAATTTCCTCGCCGGCCGGGGAAAGCAACCGAAACCGGAATTGTCCGGCGTCGTCGCGAAAACTCACAAAACGCGCTTCGCGCACCGACTTTGCCGCCTGCCCTTTGCCGGACACCGCCGCCGCACCACCGACCAGTGCGCGCAGCCCGACCGCGTCGCGCAACTCGTGAATGAATGGCGTGGCGACACTGCGCGCCTTGTGGGCGCCCGCCTGGAGGATTTCTTCAATGCGTGGCGGATGTGCGATCAGGTCCTCATAGTGGTCGCGCATCGGTTCGAGTTCGGCTTCGACCAACTCGCACAGCATACGCTTGGCATCCCCCCACCCGAGCCCGGCGATGAGTTCGCTGCGAAACAGCGCAGCCTGCTCCGGCTTCGCAAAAGCGCGATAAATCAGATAAAGATGCGAATTGTCGGGATCCTTGGGCTCTCCCGGTCCGCGCGAATCGGTCACGATGCGGGCGATCGCCGACTTGAGCCCACGGGCACCGCCCTCGAACAACGGAACCGTGTTGTTGTAGCTCTTGGACATCTTGCGTCCGTCAAGTCCCGGGAGCACCGCGACATCTTCAGAAATGACCGCCTCAGGCAGCACGAAGTAGTCGCGCCCCCGGCCGAACTGACTATTGAAGCGTTGCGCGATATCGCGTGCCATTTCAAGATGCTGGAGCTGGTCGCGGCCAACAGGGACCTTGTGCGCATTGAACAGCAGAATGTCGGCAGCCATCAGAACGGGGTAGGAAAACAACCCCATCGTCACGCCATCGTCGTCATCCACCCCCTTGGCGGTGTTCTGATCAACCGACGCCTTATAGGCGTGGGCACGATTCATCAGACCCTTGGCCGTCACGCAGGTCAGCATCCAGCAGAGTTCCGGGATCTCCGGCACATCTGACTGGCGATAAAAAGTCACGCTGGCGGGATCCAGACCACACGCAAGCCAGGTGGCGGCAATTTCGAGGCGGGAGCGCGCGATACGGTCGGCATCCTCGCACTTGATCAGCGCGTGATAATCCGCGAGAAAGTAAAAGGCATCGACATCGGCTCGCCGACTGGCCTCGACCGCGGGGCGAATTGCGCCGACGTAATTGCCGAGGTGGGGAGTACCGGACGTGGTAATGCCGGTCAGGACGCGGGTGTTCATTGGATCGGCCAGGGATGTTGCGGATGAAACGGATCGGGGATGGCCCCCGGGCTAAAGCGCCACGGTATCGCGGCGTTCGGATTCCAGATATTCGCGCGACTGCATTTCAAGAATGCGCGACACGGTCCGGTGGAATTCGTTGGACATTGGCCCTTCAGTGTAGATCTGCTCCGGGGGGCATTCGGCCGACATGATCAGATTGATGCGATGATCGTAAAAGACATCCACCAGCCAGGTGAATCGACGGGCTTCCGACGCATGGCGTGCCGTCATTTTCGGTACGCCTGAAAGAATCAGCGTATGGAATCGGCTGGCCAGTTCAAGGTAATCGTTTTGCGATCGCGGACCACCACAGAGCGTCGCAAAATCAAACCAGGCGACGCAACCCGAGAGGGCGAGCGCCTTGATGTCACGATTTTCAATGCGCAATACCGGGCTGAGCGGCGGCGTATCCGAGAGTTGCTCGAACGCCTGCCTGAGCGCAAGGTCGGTCTCGGGGCCCAATGGCGTGTGATAGCACTGAACCTGCTCGAGCGCACGCCGGCGGTAATCCACGCCGGCATCGACGTTGAGGATATCCATGCGATCCTTGATCAACGCGATCGCGGGCAGGATGCGGTCGCGGTGCAGACCGTCGGGATAGAGCCTGGACGGTTCGTAGTTGGACGTCATCACGAAGGAAGTGCCGTTTTCGAACAGTTTGAGTAACAGGCGATACAGAATCATCGCGTCTGCAACGTCCGAGACGTGAAATTCGTCGAAGCAGATCATCCGATAACGGCGGGCAATGCGCCGCGCGACCTCGTCAAGCGGATCCTGCATCCCCTTGACCTCTTCAAGCTGGCGATGCACGCTGCGCATGAACTCATGGAAATGCAACCGCGTCTTGCGCTTGACGGGCACTGTTGCGTAAAAAGCGTCCATCAGGAAGCTTTTGCCGCGACCGACGTCACCCCAGAGATAAACGCCACGCGGAACATCCGGCCGGCTGATCAGTCGCTTGACCGCATTGGAGCGCCTGGACTTGAACTTCATCCAGTCATCGTAGTAGCGCTGCAGTCTTTCGATCGCGCTGCGCTGCGAGGCGTCGGGCTTGTATCCACGCTCGGCGAGCGTGTGCTCGTAATAGTCAATAACGTTCATGAAGCGATGCAAACCATTGGGATCGACTCAGGGCGATCAATTAAACGCGCGCCGCGTCCGACAGGCGAACGGGCGCGCGAAATAACACCGTAACACGGTCAGAATCAGAAGTTGAGCGTTCGCTTGTCGACCGCGAGCGCGGCCTCCTTCATCGACTCGGACAAGGTCGGGTGCGCATGACAGATCCGGGCAATATCTTCGGCGGCACCACGGAATTCCATGATTGTCACCGCCTCGGCAATCAGCTCCGAGGCCATCGGGCCGATGATGTGGACGCCCAGCACTTCGTCAGTGACGGCATCGGCCAGAATTTTGACGAATCCAGTCGTGTCGCCCAGCGCCCGGGCCCGGCCATTGGCCAGAAACGGGAAACTGCCTGCCTTGTAGTCGCGCCCCGAGGCCTTGAGCTGCTGCTCGGTCTGACCAACCCAGGCGATTTCGGGCGAGGTGTAAATGACCCAGGGAATCGTGTCGAAATTCACATGACCATGCTGCCCGCCAATCCGTTCGGCGACCGCGACGCCCTCTTCCTCTGCCTTGTGCGCAAGCATCGGACCGCGCACCACATCGCCCACCGCCCAGACGTTGGGAAGGTTGGTCTTGCAGTCGCTATCGACGACCACGAAGCCGCGTTCATCGATCGCCAGCCCAACAGCCTCGGCATTCAGCCCGCCGGTATAGGGAACCCGGCCAATCGACACGATCAGTTTGTCGACCACGAGCTTTTGCTCAGCGCCCGCGGCGTCTGTGTAAGGGACCGTGACCTGCTTGGCAGTTGCCTTGATTTCGCCGAGTTTGATTCCGGTCTGGATTTCAAGCCCTTGTTTGGCGAAGATCTTTTGCGCTTCCTTGGCAACCTGCGTATCCACGGCAGCCAGAAAATCAGGCAAGGCTTCAAGCACGGTCACTTCGGCACCCAGGCGGCGCCAGACGCTCCCCATCTCGAGCCCGATGACGCCGGCACCGATGACGCCGAGCTTTTTGGGCACCGCCGGAATGTTCAATGCGCCATCGTTCGACAGGATCTGTTTTTCGTCGAAGGGCAGGCCCGGCAGCGCGCGCGCCGAGGAACCCGTGGCAATCACCACGTGGCGTGCGACGAGGTCGGCGTCGGTCGTCCCGCTGACCTTGATCGCCCAGCCTGCATCAGACTTTCCGGCGAACGCACCGGTGCCATGAAAGAACGTGATTTTGTTCTTCTTGAAAAGATACAGAATCCCGTCGTTGTTCTGCTTCACGACGGTGTTCTTGCGACCGATCATGGTGTCAAGCTTCAGGCCTAATCCCTTGACCTCGATTCCGTGCTCGGCAAAGTGGTGACCTGCCTGCTCGTAATGCTCGGACGACTGCAGCAAGGCCTTCGACGGAATGCAGCCCACGTTGGTGCAGGTACCGCCCGGCGCCGGTCCGCCCTTGCCGTTCTGCCATGCATCGATGCAGGCAACAGTCAGCCCCAGTTGGGCAGCGCGAATAGCCGCGATATAGCCACCGGGGCCCGCGCCTATGACAACAACATCAAATTGATTCGACATGATGTGATTCCAGCTTAGACTTCGAGCAGCAGGCGCTGCGGATCTTCAAGCGCCTCTTTCATGGCGACCAGACCCAGCACCGCTTCGCGACCATCGATGATCCGATGGTCGTACGAGAGCGCGAGATAGTTGATGGGACGGATCACGATCTGACCGTTTTCGACGACCGGACGGTCCTTGGTGGCGTGCACGCCGAGGATCGCCGACTGGGGCGGGTTGATGATCGGAGTCGACAGCATCGATCCGAACACGCCGCCGTTCGAAATCGAGAACGTGCCGCCCGTCATTTCCTCGATACCGAGTTTGCCTTCGCCTGCGCGTTTACCGAAATCGGCGATGGTCTTTTCGATTTCGGCAATCGTCAACTGCTCGGCGTTACGCAGAATCGGCACGACCAGGCCGCGCGGGCTGCCCACGGCGATACCGATATCAAAGTAACCGTGATAAATGATGTCCTTGCCGTCCACCGACGCGTTGAGCAACGGATAGCGTTTGAGCGCAGCGACGGCGGCCTTGACGAAGAACGACATGAAGCCCAGGCGGACGCCGTGTTCTTTTTCGAACTTGTCCTTGTACTTGTTGCGCAGATCGATCACGCCCTGCATGTTCACTTCGTTGAAGGTGGTCAGGATCGCGTTGTCCTGTTGCGATTGCAACAGGCGCTCGGCCACCCGGGCGCGCAGTCGGCTCATGGGCACGCGTTGCTCGGCGCGGCCGTCGAGCGACGGC
>JADZBO010000092.1 GCA_020851995.1 Burkholderiaceae bacterium | reverse complement strand
GTCTGCCAGGGCGAAAGCTTGGCGTAGATTTCCTTGGCCAGGTTCTGGCTTTTCTGCTGAAGACGCCCGATTTCATCGGAAATGTCGACCGCGGAATCGGCCTGAACATAGCGAAGTTGCTCGATCTTGCCTTCGAGCTCGCCAAGCGGCTGTTCAAACTCCAGAAAGGTGTTGCGCATGTCTTGGGTCATTCCGTAATCGTTGAACCACCAGGGGCAGCTCGATAAACCGGCGCCTCGGGCGCCAGACTGACTAGTACTCCACCGGCAGGGGGTCAAGGCTTCGCCACAGATACCACGTGGCCACGGTGCGCCAGGGCTGCCAGGCCTGGGACACCTCACGCGCCTCAAAGCGGGAGACCGGCTCGCCACTGAAGTAGTGTAACGAGATTGCTTTCAACAGTCCGATGTCGTCAAGCGGCATGATATCCGGACGTTGAAGGTTGAAGATGAGGAACATTTCCGCAGTCCATCGGCCAATGCCGCGAATTGCAGTCAGTTCGGCGATGACCGCCTCATCATCCATATCGATCCAGTTGCCGGGGTGAACCTGCTTCTGGCGAAAATGTGTCGACAAATCAAGGATGTATTCGGCCTTACGCTGCGAAAGGCCCGCTGAGCGCAGGTTATCCATACCGGCCCGCTCGACGCTCGCCGGGGTCGGGCGGCGACCACAGGTTGCGAGGAAACGCTGCCAGACGGACTCGGCGGCCTTGACGGAGATCTGCTGTCCGACGATCGAACGCGCGAGCGTCACAAAGGGGTTGCCGCGGGTGGTCAGCCAGACCTCCGGATGCTGGGGGATGAGCTTCTTCATGATGCGGTCGCGCCGCATCAACTGCGACACGGCGGAATCCCAGTACGCGGGCTTGGCCGCTGAAGGCGTGAGGATGGACATATCTCCCCGGCCTCAGTGCCTGCGCCACTGGGTGATGCCACCGGGCTTGTCGTCAAGCTCGATGCCCAGGGCCTTGAGTTGACCCCGGATTTCGTCCGCACGGGAAAAATTGCGATCCTTTTTGGCAGATGCGCGCTCGTCGATCAAGCGTTTGATTTCCGCTTCAGCCACAAGGCTGGCAGCGCTTGCGGGCGCAGCGCCTGCTGCCGCCTCTTCGATCGCGCGCCGGGAATAGCGGGTCGGGTTCTGGAAATAGGCAACCGGATCCTGACGCAACAAGCCGAGCACGCCGGCCAGGGCCTTGAGCTGGCCGCTGATGGCGGGATCGCCGGACCGATTGGCCTGCCCCGCGAGGTCGAACAGCGCGGCGACCGCGCCGGCGGTGTTGAAGTCGTCGTTCATGGCCTCGCGCAACGCGCCCGCCGCAGGGATCGACCAATCGATTTCGGCCTCAGCGGGAGGCACGTTCTGCAGGGTCTGGTAGAGGCGATCAAGCGAAAGCTGTGCATCGACCAGGTTATCGGGCGCGTAATTCTGGGGGCTGCGGTAGTGGTTGCGCACGATAAAGAAGCGCAGCATCTCGGCCTCGCGCGGATTCACCTGATAAGTCGGACTCTCGTCGGATTGCCCGGGTAGCCCGATCGTCTGGCGAATGGTGCGGAAGTTGCCCAGCGATTTCGACATCTTGTCGGAATCCACCATCAGCGGACCACAATGCATCCAGGTGTTGGCCAGCGTACCGCCGAATGCGCCCTCGGTCTGGGCGATTTCGTTCTCGTGGTGCGGGAATTTCAGATCCGGGCCACCGCCATGGATATCGAGGGGGGTACCGAGCAGCGATTTGCTCATGGCCGAGCATTCGATATGCCAGCCGGGCCGCCCCCATCCATAGGGTGAATCCCAGCGCGTGTCAGCGGGCTCGTGCTCCTTGGCCGACTTCCAGAGCACGAAATCGAGCGGGTCGCGCTTGGACGATGCAATCGCGACGCGCTCGCCGGCGCGCAGATCGTCGATCGATTTGCCGGACAATTTGCCGTACTCAGGGAACTCGCGCACCGCGAAATTCACATCACCGTCATCGGCGTGATAGGCCAGGCCGCGCTGCTCCAGGCGGGCGATGATGTCGAGCATTTCGCCCACATATTCGGTCGCACGCGGCTCGTGATCGGGTGCCTGAACGCCCAGAGCACGCTCGTCGGCGTGCATGGCATCGATGAAAAATGCAGTCACTGCGCCGATGCGCCTGCCTGACTCGACCGCCCGGCGGATGATCTTGTCGTCGATATCGGTAATATTGCGCACGTAAGTGACGTTCAGGCCACACTGACGCAACCATCGCTGGACAATGTCAAAGCTCACCAGCATGCGCGCATGCCCCAGGTGACAGTAGTCGTAGACGGTCATCCCGCAGACGTACAGGCCGGCTTGACCGGCGCGCACGGGCGTGAAGGGGTGCTTGGCCCTGGACAGCGAATCGTAAATCTGCAACATGCGAATGTAAGGCTAAAATGCAGGTCGACCAGTATAGCAATTGGGAACCCCGCGCCTTGAATCCACAGCCCAGCCTTCGTTTCTTCGCGTTCGCGCTCGCGCTGAGCGCGGTAGCGCTGTCGCCCGGGCTTGTCCGGGCGCAGCTACAGTCCGGTGTCAACCCGCTGGCGGGCAATGCCGCCGCGACCAGCGGCGCGCAAACCCCGACACAGATGGGCCCGGGCGGCCAGCCCCCGATCTTCGGCGACAAAGTGCCTGACCGCGGTTGGGACGGCCTTGCTAATCTGCTTGAGGCAATCAGCCCTTCAGTCGATACGCGTGTGCCACCGTCGGCCGCTGACATCGCCCGCCGCATCGAAAGCCTGCTGGCTGCCGGCCGCGCCGTCCAGGCCCTGCAGGAAATCGACAAGCGCGAGGCGGCTGAAGCGGGTCGCAGTTCGCCGGGCACGGATGTACAGCTCATGTTCCTGCGGGCGAGAGCACTGGTCGCCCTGAACCGCGTCGACGAAGCTGAAAACATCTACCGCCAGATGACCATGCGCTTCCCCGAACTGCCCGAACCCTGGAACAATCTGGCGGCCATCTATGCGTCGCGTGACGATCTGGATCAGGCCCGCCGGGCGCTTGAAACGGCCATCATGATCTACCCCGATTACGCCATCGCGCACGCCAATCTGGGCGACATCCAGCTCAAGCTCGCCTTGCGCGCCTATCAGCGCGCCCTGGATCTCGGGGTGACAGGCGGCGTTCGTTCACGTATCCGTGAAATCAATGCAATGCTCGTCGCCCAGCCCGGCCCAACCGACACCTCCGCCCGCCCGCCCGTGCAAACGCCGGTCGTCAAAAAACCGGGCGCGCCGAACACCACCACACCGAATACCGCCACGCCGAACACTGAGGCGTCCTCGCCCGGCGCCAGGCCCAATCAGATCACCAACACCGCGGAGCCCACCGTACGATGACATCACTCGATTCCCGGCGGCGCCTCGTGCGCGGCATGATCCTCGCCGGCGTGCTTGGCACCACTGGCTCTGCGGCCATGGCCGCACCTCCCACTGCATCCACTTCCCCTACACAAGGCGTTAAACCCATGAGCACCTCCCCGCGCGTCAAGTTCCAGACCAACTACGGCGATTTCGTCATCACGCTGGATGCCGTCAAGGCGCCCAAAACTGCAGCCAATTTCCTGGCTTACGTGAACGACGGCTTTTTTGACGGCACGATCTTCCACAGGGTCATCGACGGATTCATGATCCAGGGCGGCGGCTTCGAGCCAGGCATGAAGCAAAAGCCGACCAAGGCACAGATCGAAAACGAGGCCAACAATGGTCTCAAGAACGACGAATACACGGTTGCAATGGCCCGCACCAGCGATCCGCACTCCGCCACGGCCCAGTTCTTCATCAACGTCAAGAACAATGATTTCCTGAATCACACTGCGCCCACGTCGCAGGGCTGGGGTTACGCTGTATTCGGCAAGATCACCGAGGGCAAGGATGTCGTCGACAAGATCAAGGCCGTGCGCACCGGTAACAAGGGCTTTCATCAGAACGTCCCGAATGAGGACGTGATCATCACCAAGGCAGTCGTCATTGAATAACATCTCGATCGCCGGCCCCGTGTGGCTGGCTTCGGACATTCACCTCGGGCAAAACACCCCGGCGACGTCCGAGGCTTTTCGCGACTTTCTGCAACTGGCCGCGACTGAGGCGCAAGCACTGCTGTTGCCCGGGGACATCTTCGATGCATGGATTGGCGACGATATCGCCGTCATGGCACCGCCCTGGCTGGCGCAGGACCTCATGGCGCTCAGGGTGGTTGCATCGAAGATTCCCGTTTGGCTCGGCCGTGGCAACCGTGATTTCCTGATGGGACAGGCGCTCGCCAGCGGTTTGGGTGCGCGTCTGTTACCCGAGCAGGCCCGGATCACCGTCGGCTCGCGCACTTTCCTGCTGAGCCACGGTGACGAATACTGTACGGATGACACGGCCTACCAGCAGTTCAGGGCGAT
Organism: Burkholderiaceae bacterium; assembly: GCA_020851995.1. Classification (GTDB taxonomy): domain Bacteria; phylum Pseudomonadota; class Gammaproteobacteria; order Burkholderiales; family Burkholderiaceae_B; genus Zwartia. The sequence continues at coordinate 367 of JADZBO010000092.1, read as the reverse complement.
GGTGCGCAACCCCGCATGGCAGGCCAGTTTTCTGGCCCGCAGCGTGCCCGAGCGCCTGTCGATGGCTGCGCAGGCCCGCGGCGAAAGCGTTGTCGCCAACCAGATGAAATCCAGCGAAATCATGGACGTCAATGCCGATGCCGTGGCCCGGACGATCCGGGAAACCGGGATCTCGCTGATTGTGCATGGTCACACCCATCGTCCGGGGCGCAACGTAATGACCGTGGACGGCAATCGCTGCGAACGCTGGGTCTTGCCGGACTGGGATTGCGATCATGCCGACGACGCAAACCCGCCGCGGGGCGGCTGGCTTGTCATCGACGAGGATGGCTTGACGCTTTTTGATCTGGATCGCGCCTGACTGCGC
>JADZBO010000091.1 GCA_020851995.1 Burkholderiaceae bacterium | reverse complement strand
TCCCGAACAGGACCGTGAAACGCCTTTGCGCCGATGATAGTGGATGTACGTCTGTGAAAGTAGGACATCGTCAGGCTCTTACCCCTCAAAACCCCCGCAAGCTCACGCTCGCGGGGGTTTTGTCCTTTGCGCGAGCACAATGGATGTGCTGGTTTGACATAAGTACTTGGGTCTTGGAAAATGACTGTACCAGTGATGGTGCCGGCCATTCTTTTCGGATTCCGGCGATGATAATTTTCGTGAATGGGGCGCAATCCTCAATAATAAATGCTTGTTGCGCGCGGTTTGAGCTGCATTCGCGGTGAACGTCGTCTTTTCTCTGGTGTGGATTTTGCCGTCAACCCTGGCGAGTGGGTCTACGTCCGCGGTCAAAACGGCGTCGGTAAGACAAGTCTGCTTCGGATTCTCGTCGGTTTGGCGCATGCTGAAACCGGGCAGGTGTTCTGGGACAACGAACCCATCGGCGCCTGTCGATCCCTTTACCACAAACATCTGCTCTATCAGGGCCATCACGCTTGTATCAAGGATGAGCTGACCGCCCTCGAAAACCTGCGCCTTTCGGCCGGCCTCGATGGCGTTGAGCTCGACGAGGATCGTGCCATGCGCACGCTGCGCCGCTTCGGTTTGCGCGGACGTGAAGAGCTTCCGGTCCGCAGCCTTTCAGCGGGTCAGAAACGGCGTGTTGGCATGGCACGTCTCCTGTCCCGATCAGCCACCCTGTGGGTGCTGGACGAACCCTTCACCGCCCTGGATACCGCAGCGGTCGACATGCTCGCGGGTGTTCTTTCGGAACACGTCGCCGAAGGCGGTATGGTGGTGCTGACCAGCCATCAGCCTGTACCGATGGATCATGGCAAGGTGCTTGAGCTATGAGCAGCTTGTGGTCCATGGTGCACCGTGACGTCCTGCTCGTCATGCGTCGCAAAAGCGAAGTCCTGACGGCACTGTTTTTCTTTGTCATCGTGACCAGCCTTTTTCCCCTGGGAATCGGGGCGGAACCCAATCTACTGCGTAAAATAGCGCCTGGCGTTCTCTGGGTGGCGGCATTGCTGTCAACGATGCTCGGCTTGCAACGGATGTTCGCCAACGATTATCTCGACGGCACGCTGGAGCAGATCGCGCTTTCTCCGACGCCGCTGGTCGTTCTGGTCTGCGGCAAGATCATCGCGCACTGGGTCGTATCCGGCTTGCCGCTGATCCTGCTGGCTCCGGTGATCGGTATCCAGTTTGACCTGAGCGCGCAGGCGCTCGGCGTGCTGATGCTGACGCTGCTTCTGGGAACGCCGGTCCTCTCGCTGATCGGCGCGATCGGGGCGGCGCTGACGGTGGGCGTGCGGGGCGGAGGGGTATTGCTGAGTTTGCTGATTCTGCCGCTGTACATTCCGGTGCTGATCTTCGGTGCCGGTGCGGTCTACGCATTTGATGCCGGGCTGGGTATCGACGGGCATCTGTCGCTGCTCGCTGCCTTGTTGATTTTTTCATTGCTCGGATCGCCGTGGGTTGCGAGCATTGCCATAAGGATTGCTACTGAATGAGTACTCAGACGCACGGTCGGGTGGTGAGCTTCTTCATGTTCGCCAACGCGATGCGGTTTTATTCTTTGTCCGGCAAGATGATCCCGGTCTTCTGGGCGTTGTGCCTGGCTTTTGGCGTCGCGGGGCTGTGGATCGGTTTTTTTGTCGCCCCGCCAGATGCCACCCAGGGCAATGGATATCGGATTATCTTCGTCCATGTCGCGTCATCGTGGATGTCGATGTTCATCTACCTCGTGATGGCCGCGTGGGCTGGCATTGGGCTTGCGCTGAACACCCGCTTGTCGGCGATGATGGCGCAGGCACTTGCGCCCACGGGTGCGCTGATGGCATTACTCTCGCTCTGGACCGGTGCACTCTGGGGCAAGCCGATGTGGGGAACCTGGTGGGTGTGGGATGCGCGTCTGACGTCCGAACTGATACTGCTGTTTCTGTACCTCGGCTTCATGGCGTTGCACGCCTCGATCGACGATACGCGGCGGGCCGATCGCGCGGCCGCCGTGCTTGCGTTGGTCGGCGTGGTCAACGTGCCGATCATTTATTTTTCGGTCAAGTGGTGGAACACCCTGCACCAGGGCGCCTCAGTGTCGCTCACCAAGGCGCCCAGCATGGCGCAAACAATGCTCTGGGGTATGTTGCTGATGGCGCTGTGTTTCTGGATGTATTCGATCGCGGTGGCTCTGACACGTGTGCGGGCTATCATTCTTGAGCGCGAGACCCAGGCTAACTGGGTGCGTGATCTCAGGGAGGTTCGGGCATGAACTGGAATTCGCCCGCAGAGTTTTTCGCGATGGGGGGGTACGCCCTCTATGTTTGGGGAAGTTTCGGCGCATGCGCCGTGCTCATGATCGCCGAGCCGTGGCTGGCCATGCGGCGCAGGAAAAATGCGGTCGAACGTCTGAAGAAAGAGTTTCGGGCCGACCGTGAGTCTGAAGAAGAGGTTATCAAGTGAAGCCGAGACACAAACGTGCAATCATCATCGTTGCGGGGCTGGCGTTGCTGGCTGTCGCTGCAACGCTGATCCTCAATGCGCTCAACAGCAACATTGCGCTTTACATCACGCCGACTGAAGTTGTGCAGGGCAAGGCGCCCAAGACCCAGGCCTTCCGGATCGGCGGTCTCGTCAAAGAGGGTTCGCTCGCACGCGATGGCATGACTGTGCGCTTTATCATGACGGACCTGGCGAACGACGTGCCGGTCACTTACCAGGGCATCCTGCCTGATCTCTTCAAACAGGGGCAGGGTGCCGTCGTACAGGGCAAATTCGGGGCGGACGGCAAGTTCGTGGCATCCGAGGTTCTCGCCAAGCACGACGAAAACTACATGCCGCCAGAGGCCCAGTCGGCCCTGGATCAAACCAAGAAAGCCCAGGGTGCAGCCAAGCCATGATTCCTGAACTCGGACATTTTGCGCTGGTTCTCGCGCTTTGCGTTTCAATCGTGCAGGGGATCTTGCCGCTGGTGGGGGCGCAGACCGGCCGGCGGGAATGGATCGTGCTTGCGCGCCCTGCAGCGCAGGCTAACTTCCTTCTCCTGCTGTTTTCGTTCTGTGCGCTCAGCTGGAGTTTCTACGTCAAGGATTTTTCTGTTGTTTACGTGGCTCAGCACTCGAACTCCAACCTTCCGACCATGTACCGGCTGGCTGCTGTGTGGGGGGGGCACGAAGGATCGCTGCTTCTGTGGGTCTTCCTGCTGACGCTCTGGACGTTTGCGGTCGCGCAACTTTCGCGTGCGCTTGATGAAAGCATGGTGGCGCGTGTCATCAGTGTACTGGGGCTTGTCGCCGCTGGTCTCATGGCGTTTATCCTCTTGACCTCGAACCCGTTTAGCCGGATGTTCCCGGCGGCACCGGATGGCCGCACGCTCAATCCTCTGCTGCAGGACCCCGGTCTGGTGTTCCATCCGCCAATGCTGTACATGGGATACGTCGGGTTTTCGGTGGCGTACGCCTTTGCAATGGCCTCGCTGATTTCAGGTCAGCTGGATGCTACATGGGCGCGTTGGTCGCGGCCCTGGACGACAGTGGCCTGGGTCTTCCTGACCCTGGGCATCGCGCTGGGTTCCTGGTGGGCGTACTACGAGTTGGGCTGGGGTGGCTGGTGGTTCTGGGATCCGGTCGAAAACGCCTCCTTCATGCCCTGGCTGATCGGTACTGCGCTGATGCACTCACTCGCGGTGACGGAAAAGCGTGGCGCGTTCAAGAACTGGACGGTCCTGCTGGCGATCATTGCGTTTTCCCTGTCGCTGTTGGGAACCTTCCTGGTGCGCTCGGGCGTGCTGACCTCAGTGCACGCCTTTGCGACCGATCCGCGGCGTGGCGTGTTCATCCTGATTCTGCTGGCCATCGTCGTGGGTGTTTCCTTCTTCCTGTATGCCTGGCGCGCGCCCCAGAGCACTCCGGGGGGCAGCTTTAATCTGATCTCGCGGGAGTCACTCATCCTGGTCGGAAACGTATTTCTGGTGGTTTCCGCGGCGTCTGTACTGCTCGGTACGATTTATCCGCTGATACTCGATTCACTGAATGCCGGCAAGATTTCGGTCGGCCCGCCATATTTCAATAGTGTGTTCGTGCCCATCATGATCCCGGTGGTGTTCCTGCTCGGGCTTGGGCCGTGGGCCAACTGGAAGAACGCCAGGCCAGCCGACCTGGTGCGCCGCGTCTGGGTTGTCGCAGTCGTTGCAGTCGCGTTTGCCGTAATCGTGCCCCTGCTCATGGGTGAATTCACCTGGCTCGTCGCGCTCGGAATGGGGCTGGCTTTCTGGGTGTTTGGTTCTGGCCTTCTCCAGATCGTCCAGCGTCTGAAGTCAGGCTGGCCGCCGCGATCGTTCTGGGGGATGCAACTCGGACACTTCGGGATCGGCGTATTCATCGTCGGGGTCACCCTGGTGGGTGGCTACCAGGAAGAAAAAGATGTTCGCATGGAGCGCGGTGATGTTGTCACGGTTGGCGGTTACCAGTTCAAGCTCGAAGGCGTGGCACGCGTCGCTGGCCCAAACTACGAGGCGACCCGCGCCACGGTCGTGGTGAGCAAGACTGGTGCGGTCACGACCACGCTATACCCCGAAAAGCGTAACTATGGCGAAGGCACGATGCCCATGACCGAGGCCGCGATCGATTCCGGGCTGACCCGCGATGTTTACGTATCGCTCGGTGAAGCGCTTGAAGGAAACGCCTGGGCCGTGCGTGCGTATTACAAGCCCTATGTCGACTGGATCTGGATCGGTTGTCTCTTCATGGCTCTGGGTGGCTTGGTGGCCATGTCCGATAAGCGTTACCGGCTCAAGCGCAAGCAGGACGCAGCCGCCCGTGTCAGCGCGGCGCGCGCCTGAGCCCTGGAGATTTCCCGAAAATGAAAGCCAAGTTCCTCATTCCTCTCCTGGTGTTCGTCGTGCTGGTCGGCTTTCTGGCCGTGGGCTTGACGCGCGATCCGCGCGAAATCCCTTCGCCGCTGGTCAACAAGACGGCGCCGGCTTTTCGTTTGCCTCAGCTTGCAGATGCCGACAAGACGTTTTCGCCGGAAGACCTCAGGGGGCAGGTCTGGATGTTCAACGTCTGGGCTTCGTGGTGCGTCGCATGCCGCGAAGAGCATCCGGTTCTGGTCGAGTTCGGCAAGTCGGGGCTTGCTCCGCTGATTGGGCTGAACTACAAGGATCCACGCAATGACGCACTTGCGATGCTGCGCCGCGATGGCAACCCCTACGTGCTCTCCGCCTTCGATTCGAACGGCAAGGTCGGCATCGATTATGGTGTGTACGGAGTGCCTGAAACCTACGTGATCGATAAGCAAGGCGTCATTCGCTACAAGCATATCGGCCCCATCTCCCGCGAGGCGCTTTACAAAACCATCGTGCCCCTGATCAACGAGCTCAAGAAATCGTGATGCGACTATTCGCTTTATTGTTGTCCTGCCTGTTGTGTGCAACTGCGCTGGCCAACGCGGCCAAGCCTCTTGCCGATGACCCCGCTGTCGAGCAACGCCTGAACATCATCGCCGAGGAAATGCGCTGCCTCGTGTGCCAGAACGAATCCCTGGCGGGGTCGCGCGCCGACCTCGCACTGGATCTGCGTCGCGAACTGCGTGAGCTTATCCGACAGGGCAAAACCGATGCCGAGATACGGACATTCATGGTCGATCGTTATGGTGATTTTGTGCTGTACCGTCCCCCGGTCAAACCGTCGACCTGGTTGCTGTGGGCCGGGCCTTTTGTTCTGGTCATTGGCGGGATCATCGGACTGCTTCTGTTCGTCCGCAGGCGCGCCAAGGCTGTCACCCCGGTGGCGCTTTCCGCAGCGGATGCCCGACGCGTTGATGAACTGCTTAAGGGTGAGTCCAAATGATCGTCTTTATCGCCGCGCTGGCGGTCATTGTTGTCGCCGTCTTGCTGATCCTGTTCCGGCCATTCATCTGGCGCGCCAGTGACGAAGCCCGGTCTCGCAAACAGCTGAACACATCGATTTACCGCGAAGAAGTAAACCGACTGCAGGAGGACCTGCGTGTCGGCCTGCTCGACAAAGCTTCCTATGACCAGGCTTATGAAGAGTTGCGGTTGCGACTGGTGCAGGATGATGCGGCCCCTGACGCGGTTTTTAGCATGCGCTCGCCGACCATGACCATTGCCGCCTTGCTGGTTATTTTGCCGGCGGCGTCCGTGGGCCTCTACCTCATGCTGTCGGACCCTAAGGTCGCGGTGGATCCTCAGGGGTATCAGCAAGCCGCCCAAAAGCAAGTCGAAGACATGATCAGGAGCCTTGCCGCAAAGCTGGAGCAAGAGCCCGACAACCTCAAGGGCTGGGCCATGCTGGCGCGCTCCTACAAGGTCATGGGGCGTCCGGTCGAGGCCCAGCGCGCCTATGAACGTGCCGAGCCCTTTATCGAGAACGATGCCGGAATGCTGGCGGATTACGCCGATCTCCTGGCGACGAACGCCAATGGTAACTTCACTGGCAAACCGATCCAGCTGATCGCAAAGGCGCTCAAGATCGATCCGGATAATCCCATGGCGCTCTGGCTGGCCGGCACAGCCGCTTACCAGGCCTCGGATTTCAACCTGGCGATTCGTTATTGGGAACGACTGGCAGGCGTTCTCGATCCGGCATCGGAAGATGCCCGCTTGATTCAGGGCGCGCTGCGCGATGCGCGCGGCCAACTTGGCCAGGCGGCCCAGACCAGCGCGTTGACCCGCGGGGCTGCAGCCTCTGCAGGCCAGGGCGCTGCTGCTTCACCGGAAGCATCGGTGTCTGGCGTGGTGGAGGTCGATCCCGCACTGGGATCTCAGATCAGACTGGACGACATGGTCATTGTGTTTGCCCGTCCGCCGGATTCCCGCATGCCAGTCGCGGTGATGCGGGTGAGGGCGTCTGAGCTTCCTCTGAAATTTACCCTGACCGATGCGATGGCAATGACGCCGGACGCTCGTATCTCCATGCTTCCCAAAGTGGTGGTCGAAGCCCGTGTGTCGAAATCGGGATTCGCGCAGCCTGAACCCGGCGATTTGTATTCCGATCCGCAGACGGTCAGCCCCGGCGCGGGTCATGTGCGCCTGCTCGTCAACCAGGTGCGTCGTTAGCGGCACCGGCAATCGACGCGGAGTTGTCTGACCGGGAGTTTGAGGCGCTAATCCGTGTTGCCTGCGGCGATCGTGCGACGCTCGCAAAGAGCTTCAGGCCGTGCCACACTCGCGCAGAATTGCATCGGCCTGGCCCAGCAGTTGCGAGGTTTCGAACAGCGGCAATCCCATGACGCCAGAATAGCTGCCGTCAATGCGCGCAATGAAGCGCGCGGCTAACCCCTGAATTCCGTAGGCGCCTGCCTTGCCGAAGGGCTCGCCGCTGGCGACGTAGGCGTTGATGTCGTCGTCGGAAAGGGCCGAGAACGTCACGTACGAGGTCGAAAGCGCCTCAAGTGTCCTTCCAGCCACGACCACCACGACCGCGGTGTGCACGATATGTGTTTTGCCCGAGAGCCGTGCGAGCATTCTGACCGCATCGGCAGCGTCCACTGGCTTGGCCAGGATTTCCTCACCCAGTGCGACCGTCGTGTCGGCCGTGAGCAACACGCGGGATTTGCCGATTTCGGAATCGTTGATCGCACCTGCCCAGTCCAGAGCTTGCCTGGCCTTTTCCTGTGCCGTCCGCATGACATACGTGCGCGGCGATTCGCCCGCCATCCGTGGCTCGTCCTCGCCGGGGGCGGGCGGGACGATCAACACGGAATGCGCAACCTGGATTTGATTGAGTAATTCGCGTCGTCTGGGACTGGCGGACGCCAGGACAATCTGTTCAGTCATGGCGCTGCTCAGTCGCGGTGGTAGGGATGCGAGGCCAGGATTGACCAGCCGCGGTAGATCTGCTCGATCAGCACGACCCGGACCAGTGGATGCGGCATGGTCATCGAGGACAGTCGCAAGCTGACCTGACACGATGCCTTGAGTGCGGGATCCAACCCGTCAGGACCGCCCACGAGCAATGCGACCGGATGCCCGCCCTCGTGCCATTGCCCGAGGAGACCCGCGAACTTGTGTGAATCATAATCACGGCCATGCTCGTCAAGCGCAACGCGGATCGCTCTCGGCGCGATGGCCGCTTCGATGCGGCGCGCCTCCGATGCCATCATCTGCGCCGGAGTTTTTCCCGATGTGCGGGGCTCTGGCTTGATTTCACGCAGCGTGACGGACCAATCCGGCGGCAGGCGTTTTGCGTAATCAGCCCAGGCGATGTCAACCCAGTCGGGCATGCGCGCGCCCACGGCAATGGTCACGAGCTTCATGTTTTGCTGATTTGCGTGCCTGCCGGTTGCTGTGCGGAAAACTGATGCGCGCGGGGGTTAGCGCGTGTTGCGTGAAGTCGAGCGGCTTGCGGCGCGACGACCCGCGGGTTCGGGCTTTACGGCCATCGGATCGAATTTCTCGCTGCCTGCCGCGACCGGTCGGGTGGATTCAGGCAGCAATTTCATGCGAACCGGCCTCCCGCCCCAGACTTCCTCGAGGTTGTAATACGCCCGAATCGCCGGCTGCATGATGTGCACGACGATATCACCGATATCGACCAGAACCCATTCACCGGTTTCTTCGCCCTCAAGCGCGACAATCGGGATGCCCAGGGACTTCGCCTTGTCGGAAACGCTCGATGCGAGCGCCCGGGTCTGGCGGTTTGAAGTCGCCGAGGCGATCACCACGCGGTCGAAAAGGCTGGTCAGGTGGGTTGTGTTGAAGACCTGGATATCCTGCGCCTTGACGTCCTCGAGGGCGTCAACGACAGCGCGCTGCAGTTTGGTAATGTCCAATTTGTTGTAGTCCGGTCAGGCCCCGTGCTGGCGGTAGAGGCCGTGTTGAATAAGATACTGCGCCACCAGCGGCGGTATCAGGTCGTCAGTCGATTCGCCGCGCGCGATCCGTGCACGGATTTCGTTGGCTGACACGTCGCGTGGCTCGAACGGCAGGCGAACCAGCCCGCGTCCATGCGCATGAAGCCAGTCGTCCAGATCGTGCGGAGCGGCAAGATGCGTGCCCGGTCGCTGTGCAACGACGATCCGAACGCGCTCGGCAATCTCGTCCCACCGCCGCCAGCTGCAAAAATTAACTAGCTGATCTGCACCGAGAATCCAGAAGTATTCATGACCCGCGGGCAATGCATCGAGCGTGTCTATCGTGTATGTGGCGCCGTTTCGATCAATTTCAATAGGATTGATGCGTAAGCCCGGCGAATCGCCGACTGCAAGCTTGAGCATGGCCAGACGGTGCTCGGGCGATGCGCCAAGCGTCGCGCGTTGCCATGGCTGGCCGGCCGGGATGAGCTGGACTTCGTCGAGCTCAAGCTTTTTGAGCGCCGTCTTGGCTAGCGCGACGTGCGCGTTGTGAACGGGATCGAAACTTCCGCCTAACAGACCAATTCGCATCAGACCCAGTGCCGCGCAGTAAGGTAATCGGAGAGCGCCGACTCTGGAGTGCCGGGTTCGGCTTTCCAGTCGTAGCGCCAGGTGGCGATCGGAGGCATCGATAGCAGGATGGACTCAGTGCGGCCGCCCGACTGCAGGCCGAAGAGTGTTCCGCGATCGAAAACCAGATTGAATTCGACGTAGCGCCCGCGGCGATAGGCCTGGAAATCCCTTTCGCGCGCGCCATACGACAGGCCACGCCGCTTTTCGACAATTGGCATGTAGGCCGTCAGGAACGCATCTCCCGTCGCACGGATAATCGCGAATGAACCGTCGAAGCCCGGTGCGCTCAGGTCGTCAAAAAAAACGCCGCCGACGCCGCGTGTTTCGTTCCTGTGCTTCAGGTAAAAGTACTCGTCGCACCACTTCTTGTAGTTGGAATAGTATTCGTCGCCGTGGGGTGCCAGGGCATCCCGGTTGACCTGGTGGAAATGGCGGACATCTTCCTCGAACGGATAGTAAGGGGTGAGGTCCATGCCGCCGCCAAACCAGAAAACATCCTGCTGATCGGAATCGGGCTGAGCCTGCGCCACGAACATACGCACGTTCATGTGTGTCGTGGGCACGTAGGGGTTGCGCGGGTGGAGCACCATCGAGACGCCCATCGCTTCCCAGGGGCGACCCGCGAGTTCGGGGCGATGCGCGCTGGCAGACGGCGGCAAGGTCTTGCCCCTGACATGGCTGAACAGCACGCCGGCGCGTTCGAAGAGCGCACCGTTTTCGATCAGGCGCGAGAGGCCTCCCCCGCCTTCGGCACGATCCCACTGATCCGAGCGGAAGGGGGCGCCTTCCGCGTGTTCGAGCGTTGCGACGATGTTCGCCTGCAGAGAGAGCAGATACTCGCGCACTGCCGGCACGTTGACAGCGGACACTATCGGGCCTCCAGGGCTCGCCAGCCGATGTCGCGGCGGAACTGGGCGCCGTCGAAACGGATCGCGTCGACGACCGCGTAGACCCGCTG
>JADZBO010000090.1 GCA_020851995.1 Burkholderiaceae bacterium | reverse complement strand
TTGCGCGACGACATTTCCATCCGCTTTCTGTTCCTGCCTGCTGAGCACGATCCCGACAGTTACATCCGGCAATTCGGTGCCGAGGCGTTTCGGGCCTGCATCGCCGAATCCGACGCGCTCTCGACATTCTTCCTGAATGAGCTGGGTGAACGGCATCCCGTGCGCGAGGCTGAGGGCCGTGCGGCGCTGGTGCACGAAGCGCGGCCGATGCTGGCGCTTATTCCGGAAATTGCACTCAAGATCCAGTTACAGAACGAGTTGGCCCGCCTGGTTCAGTTCACTCCTGAGGAGCTAGCCCGCATGCTTGCCCAGGATCCCGGTCCGATGCCCGGCGGATTGTTGCCAGGGCGCGCGGCTCAGACTGGTTCTCAGGGTGCAGGACGTTCGGCGCAGGGTGGCTTGCGGCCCGAGGCGGGTGGGTCGCGCACCGGGGCAAAGCAACAAGGCGGATCGATTGCCGCCAGGCGTGGCGCTGATCCGCGAGCACCCGCGGCCATCCGCCTGGCGTCCGATTCGGATCCTCTGTATGGTTCATTCGGCGCAGAGCCCCCGGAGGGTATCCCGGACGAGCCAGGCATCCCCTGGTTCGAGGAGGAAGCTGGCTCCACGGATTTTCGCGGCACGGCATTGGGGCAGGGCGGGCGTGGTGGTGCTCCGCGGCGGCCGATCGAACGCAGTACCCGTCGGGCAGTGACGCCCCTGGCCCGACGACTGCTTCGGTTGTTGTTGACCCATCCTGAACTCGTGGACGCCATGGGCGACCAGCAGGTTGAACTTTTGGAGCGCAGCCCCCATCTTGAGATGGTCAGGGATCTGATCGTGCTGGCGCAGCATAGCGGCGCGCGTCATGTCGGTGCGTTGATTCAGGCGGCCGATCCCGGATCGGATCTGGGCGCGTTACTGGCGTCGGTCGCAGCGGATCTCATGGCTCAGGAACCCTTGCCAGAGCCTCAGGCTGAATGGGATGACGCGGTGAAACGCATCGAACTCGACAGCCTCAGGCATGAGCAGGAGCTCCTGATCCGGCAAGGATTAAATAATTTGGAACTTCAGCAAAATTATCGGGAACTTTCTCAGCGCATAGCCCGTCTAATGGGGGCAATCGAGTCAGGCAATACGCGCTAATTCGGTTAAAATCGAGGGTTGCGCTGCCAGGGTTGTCGGTGGTTGGGGCGCACGTTTATCTCAATCATCACGAGCGATCATGACCCAAACGACTGGCAAGCACATCAAGGCAGGTCAAACCACCCCCGGCAGCAAGGCAAGCGAACGTACCCAGCGCATCCCATCCATGGCGAGCGCTAAATCCACCCCCAAAACGTCCGTCAAAGTGTCGCCGCCTCGCGGGGCGGCGCCCGCAACCTCTGCCGCGAAGTCACCCGCCAAGCCTGCCACGAAACCATCGGCAAAGCCCACAGCCAAATCGGCAATCAGCGCCAAGGTGTCGGTCAAACCCGTTTCGAAGTCCGCGGCCAAGTCCGCAAAATCCTCTGCAGTCCAACCAACCCAACCTTCCGCCAAGGGCGCCAGCGTATCAGCCGCAAAATCGAATGGCCACGGTGCCACGCCGGCAACCAAGGCCCCTGCTGGTGGAAAGGGTGTCACGAAATCCGCGGCCACGCCTGCCGTCAAGGTCAGCGCCAAGCCCGCAGTCAAATCAGTCAAGGAAGCAATGAAGCCGGTATCCCAGGCAAGTAAATCAGCCAAACCCGTCGCCAAGCCCGCCGCTAAGGCCGTCGCGAAGCCCGCCGACAAGGTTGCTGCAAAATCCGCAACCAAACCGGCAACCAGGCCCGCAGCCCCCAAGGCAGAGGTCAAGCCCCTCGCCACCAAGGTGGCTGGCAAAACGGCAGCGAAACCCGCGGTCCCGAAACCCGAAGTCAAGTCTGCCGTTAAAGCGGGCGCAACTCCGGCCGTCAAGCCCAACGCTGTCAAGCCCGCGGCCAAGTCCGCAGCCGTCAAGGACGCCGACAAAGCCGGGAAAAATGCCGCTACGGCAACCGCAGCCGAAGCAAAACCTGCCAAGGCCGAGCCCAAAGCGTCCCGTCCTGCCGTTGGCACCGGCCGTCGCCCTGGCCGTCCCTCAAAGAACCCGAATGGCAATGACTCGGATTTCGACGACGCAGCAGGCGTTGAGGGCGAGGGCGAGGTTATACCCGACATCAAGCCGCCCAAGCGTGGCAAGCGTGGCAAAGGCGATGCCAAGGATCTGATCGCCCGCGGCCCGGTCTCCCCCGAAGAGTACGAAGCCCGCCGCAACCGTCTCAAGCTTCTGATCAAGCTGGGCAAGGATCGCGGCTACCTGACTTACGGCGAAATCAATGACCACCTGCCAGATGATCTGGTCGACGCCGAGGCGATCGACGGAATCATCAGCACTTTCAGCGACATGGGCATTGCGGTCTATGACCAGGCGCCCGATGCCGAAACCCTGCTGCTCGGCGAGAACGCACCCGTTGCCGCAAGCGACGATGACGTCGAGGATGAGGCCGAAGCGGCGCTGACCACGGTCGATTCAGACTTCGGTCGCACGACCGATCCCGTGCGCATGTACATGCGCGAAATGGGCACGGTCGAGCTTCTCACCCGCGAGGGCGAAATCGAGATCGCCAAGCGCATCGAGGATGGCCTCAAGCATATGGTGATGGCGATCTCGGCCTGCCCGACGACCGTCAACGAAATCCTCAATCACGTCCAGCGCGTGCGCGATGCCCAGGCCCAGATCGACGAAGTCGTCGACGGTTTGGTCGATCCGGATGACGGTGCCGAATACGCGGGCGCCGGTGTGGCCGACGATGCCGACGAAGACGGCCCGGCCGGCGGGATGAGCAGCAAACAGCTCGAGGATTTGCGCGTCAAGGGTCTGGCCAAGTTTGATATCGTGGCCGAGCATTTCGCGAAGATGCGGGCTGCCTACGAAAACGACGGCTACCGTTCCCAGGCCTACATGTCGGCCCAGGAAACCATCCAGAACGAACTCATGGGGATCCGTTTCACTGCCAAGATGGTCGAGCGCCTCGCCGATACGCTGCGCAATCAGGTTGAGGAGGTTCGCCAGCTCGAGCGCGCCGTCCTGCACACCTGCGTTGATCGTGCCGGCATGGCGCGCAGTCACTTCATCAAGGTGTTCCCTGGCAATGAAACCAATCTCGACTGGATTCTGCTTGAGGTTGATGGCAATCACGATTACTCGGCCACCTTGCGTCGTCACATCCCGGCCGTGCAAGAGCTCCAGCAAAAGCTGATCGACCTGCAGTCGCGCGTGGTCCTGCCCCTCAAGGACCTGAAAGAAGTCAACAAGCGCATGGCCACCGGCGAAGCCAAGGCTCGCAAGGCCAAGCGCGAAATGACGGAAGCCAACCTGCGCCTGGTGATCTCGATCGCCAAGAAGTACACCAACCGCGGTCTTCAGTTCCTTGACCTCATTCAGGAAGGCAACATCGGTCTGATGAAGGCCGTGGACAAGTTCGAATACCGCCGGGGCTACAAGTTCTCAACCTACGCGACGTGGTGGATCCGCCAGGCGATCACCCGGTCCATCGCTGACCAGGCCCGCACGATCCGGATCCCGGTGCACATGATCGAAACCATCAACAAGATGAATCGCATCAGCCGCCAGATCCTGCAGGAAACCGGCGCCGAACCCGATCCAGCGACCCTGGCGTCCAAGATGGACATGCCCGAGGACAAGATCCGCAAGATCCTGAAGATCGCCAAAGAGCCGATTTCGATGGAAACCCCGATCGGCGACGACGACGATTCGCACCTCGGCGATTTCATCGAAGACACGCACACGCTGGCGCCTTCGGACGCGGCGCTGCACAGTTCGATGCACAACGTCGTCAAGGAAGTGCTCGATTCCCTGACCCCGCGCGAAGCCAAAGTGCTGCGCATGCGGTTCGGCATCGAAATGAGCACCGATCAGACGCTCGAGGAAGTCGGCAAACAGTTTGACGTCACGCGCGAGCGTATTCGCCAGATCGAGGCAAAGGCATTGCGCAAACTGCGTCACCCCAGCCGTGCCGACAAACTCAAGAGCTTTCTCGAAGGGCAGTAAGCGCGGTCTATAATGTGCGGCGTTTCCCGGCGGGCCTGACGGCCTGCCGGGTTACATTGCCCCTCTAGCTCATGCCTGGTTAGAGCAGCGGACTCATAATCCGTTGGTGCCGTGTTCGACTCACGGGGGGGGCACCAAGTATCTATGCGGCTTTGCGGGTGTGCGCAGATCCAGTCGCTAAATGCCTAAAATACAGGGCATTATCAACGTTTTTGCCTAGTTTGGCGATTTCATTCTCCGCGCCCGGCTTGCACAGATCCGGGCGGGTGCGCCGGCGCAGCTGACTCAGTATCTGACGGAGGAAATTCCGCGGCAAGCTCAGTTGGTGAGGGATGCGGGTGCCTCGGCGCAATAGTGACCCGTGTGTTGAAGTCATCCAGGCGCTCTGGGAATGATTTCACCCTCCGGAGTGAGGTGCCTCAGCCGTTGCAGTGATAACGCTCAGGGTGAAAGCGCTCATGCCGCCAATCGTGCCTCGTCCGTTGCATCGTCGCAGTAATGCAGTTCAATCGTCGAGTGAACGATCTCCTCATGCACTGACAACTGTGCACGCAACGATTCCGTTGTGAGGTAGCGGTCGTGAGTAACCACCGTCATGGCACATGAGTAGACCTGCTTGCCCACACGCCAGACATGCAGATCGGTGATTCG
>JADZBO010000089.1 GCA_020851995.1 Burkholderiaceae bacterium | reverse complement strand
GGTGCCTGCTTGGATTTCTCCACCGCTGGTGCCTGCTTGGTTGCCGTACGCTGCTCGATCCAGGATCCCAGAAGATCGGCGATCTGGATGTTGTTGGCATCCTGCATCAGCATGTGCGAGTTGCCCTTGATCCCGATGGCGGGAAGCAGCAGCAGCTCGGCGCGCCCGCCAGCGCTGTTGGTCTTCGCCACAAAGTCCGTACAAGCCTTCAGGCGTGGCGCCCAGCGCGTGGAAAGGTCGACATAATCGCCAAACAGCACCAGGATCGGCATGCCCGTGTAGGGTTTGAGATCGCCGTCTGCCGCCGGACAGGCGCCCGGCTCGACCGCGATGATTGCAGCGATGCCGGTCGTGTCGAGCGCAGCCGTCTGGAATGGAAAGATACCTGACTGCGAATGGCTGATCAGCACCGTCTTCTTGAGTTGGTTCGCAAGTTGCGCCAGCGCCGGCACAGTCGGGTTCGGCGTGGGCATCGCGTTGAGCCAATCGGGCACCATCTGCTGCCAGAGTTCTCGCTGCGCGGTGACAGGAAACTGCATGCCCTCATAGATCTGAGGGTATTCAGGGCCGAATCGAAAGATCCTCCAGGCAGATTCGTGGCTCGCGGCGAAGACCACGGGCAACTGCTCGGGCTTGGCGCGGCCCGTCTTGATGGCGTTGATGGCTGTTGCGTCCACCGCTGAACGGCCCCGCCCGGACTGGTCGACCACATAGGTCGGATATCCGCGGCGCAGAAAATACTCGTCCCAGCCCATTCGTCCGTCCGGCGTGGTTTCCCAGGTCTTCCCCGTGAGGCAGCAACCATGAATCAGCACGACCGAGTTGTTCCTGGCGGAGGCCGGCACCTGGTAGCGCGTGTACATCTGGTCGACGGTGATGGTGCCTTCGGGGGTGTAGGCCGGCAGGGTCGAGAGACTTCGCGACTGGATATCGCGTCCGCCCACGAAGAAGCTGCCCTGGCGCGCAATGGTCAGCGGGCCCGAAAGCGCCTTCTTGTCGAGTTCGACGACTTTAAAGCCCGGATCTCCCATGGCGTCTGCGGCGCGCGCCAAGAGCGGTGCAAGCAGAACGCCAGCGAGGGACGCGCGCACAAGCGCCCATGCGAAACGGTGACCGCGACGTGCCATTGGGATGTCTCCGTGGAAGCAATGCCTTTGACCGGCATTCTAATGGCGGCGCGTAACGGGGGGGGAACACAAAGATGAGCAGCGAACCACCACCGGGATCAACCCCGGTGCATGCGGCAACCAAGTCAGGCAGGGTGCTCGTCGTTGTAGCGCTTGATCCCCGCGAGGATTTCTGCATGCGCTTCAGCCTTGCCGCCCCAGCCTTGCACCTTGACCCATTTGTTGGGCTCGAGATCCTTGTAGTGCTCGAAGAAGTGCTGGATCGCATTGAGGCGCATCGGGTTGATGTCCGTGACTTCGAGCCAGTGGTTGTAGATGGGCAGGATCTTGTCCTCGGGTACGGCGAGCAATTTGGCGTCGTCGCCGGCCTCATCCTGCATCTTCAGCAAGCCCAGTGCGCGGCAGCGCACCACGACGCCCGGAATCACCGGGAAGGGCGTGACAACCAGAACATCGACCGGATCGCCGTCACCGGCAATGGTCTTCGGGATGTAGCCGTAGTTGCACGGGTAATGCATCGCAGTACCCATAAACCGATCGACGAAGATGGCGCCGGATTCCTTGTCGACCTCGTACTTGATCGGATCGGCGTTCATCGAAATTTCGATGATGACGTTGAATGACTCAGGCAGTTTCTTACCCGCGCTGACGTTGTCGAGACTCATTGTGGACTCCGAATGACCGGTTTATTGGTGAATACCCTGATGTTAGCAGGGAATCTTTACTTTTCCCTTACGACGCTTTGGTGGATACTGTCACTCGCAGATCGCGTCGTGCGGGTGTGTGGCGCTTCACATTGCCGCCGGTCACCAGCCGTTTCCAGCGGGTAGATCGATGTGGGTGTGCCTGGCAGAACCAGAAGTCAAAAAGCAAGAGCCAGTCCGGAAAGTGAGACAACATCATTTCTAGGGAGTTTTTAAGTATGACTAATGAAACAATCGGGCTCTATTTTGCCCTGGCCTGCGGCCTGCTCGCAGTGCTCTATGGGTTCGTCGTGCGATCCTGGATCCTGGGGCAAAGTACGGGCAATGCCAAGATGATCGCCATTGCCGATGCCATTCAGCAGGGCGCGGCAGCGTATCTTTCGAAGCAGTACACCACCATCGGTGTGGTCGGCATTGTGCTGACTGTGCTCATTGCGCTGTTTCTGGATATGTCGACTGCGGTCGGGTTTGTCATCGGCGCAGTGCTGTCTGGCGCTTGCGGCTTCATCGGCATGAACGTCTCGGTGCGCGCCAACGTGCGCACCGCCCAGGCGGCCACCATCGGCATGAACGAGGCACTCAACGTGGCCTTCAAGGGCGGTGCGATCACCGGCATGCTGGTGGTTGGGCTCGGGCTGCTTGGCGTGGGGCTTTTCTACATGTACCTCGCGTCGGTGGGCAAGGGCCAGGATATGTCGGCCGTTCTTCACCCGCTGATCGGTCTGGCGTTTGGTTCCTCCCTGATTTCGATTTTCGCGCGGCTGGGTGGCGGCATCTTCACCAAGGGCGCCGACGTGGGTGCTGATCTGGTCGGCAAGGTCGAAGCCGGCATTCCCGAGGATGACCCGCGCAACCCGGCGGTGATTGCCGACAACGTGGGCGACAACGTGGGCGATTGCGCCGGTATGGCCGCCGACCTGTTCGAGACCTACGCGGTGACGCTGATTGCGACCATGGTGCTCGGCGCGCTCATGATCAAGGGCGCCGTTGGTGTCGCAGTCACTTACCCACTGGTTCTGGGCGGTATTTCGATCATCGGGTCGATCATCGGCTGCTCGTTTGTCAAGGCGACACCCGGCATGAAGAACGTGATGCCGGCGCTGTACAAAGGCCTGGTCATCGCGGGGCTGATCTCTCTGGTGGCGTTCTACTTCGCCACGAACTGGATCATTCCCGACAACGCACTGGCGGACGTCGGTTTTGCTGCCGGCGCCAAGATGCGTCTGTTCGGCGCCACTGTCGTCGGGCTGGTGCTCACCGCACTGCTGGTCTGGATCACCGAGTACTACACCGGCACCGACTACGCGCCGGTCAAGCATATCGCCAAGGCATCGACCCAGGGTCATGGCACCAACATCATCGCGGGTCTCGGCGTCTCGATGAAATCGACCGCCTGGCCAGTGATTTTCGTGTGCATGGCGATCTACTTCGCCTACTGGCTCGCCGGGATTTACGGTATCGCGATCGCCGCGACGTCGATGCTGTCGATGGCTGGCATCGTGGTGGCGCTCGACGCGTACGGTCCCATTACCGATAACGCGGGCGGTATCGCCGAAATGGCGGGCATGCCCGAATCCGTGCGCAACATCACCGATCCGCTCGACGCCGTGGGCAACACGACCAAGGCGGTCACCAAGGGCTATGCAATCGGTTCGGCAGGCCTCGCCGCGCTGGTGCTGTTTGCCGATTACACCCATGCGCTTGAGTCGGCCAACATGAAGGTCACGTTCGACCTGTCGAACCACATGGTGATCATCGGTTTGTTCATCGGTGGCCTGATCCCCTACCTCTTCGGCGCCATGGCGATGGAAGCGGTTGGCCGCTGCGCGGGTGCAGTGGTCGAGGAAGTGCGTCGTCAGTTCCGCGATATCCCGGGCATCATGGACGGTTCGGGCAAGCCCGAGTACGGCAAGGCGGTCGCCATGCTGACCAGCGCGGCCATCAAGGAAATGATCATCCCCTCGCTGTTGCCGGTCGTCGTGCCGGTCGCCGTGGGCCTGATCCTCGGACCTGCGGCGCTCGGCGGGATGCTGATGGGCACCATCGTCACGGGCCTGTTCGTCGCCATTTCGATGTGCACGGGCGGTGGCGCGTGGGATAACGCCAAGAAGTATATTGAGGAAGGGAATTACGGTGGCAAGGGTTCCGAGGCACACAAGGCCGCAGTGACCGGCGACACCGTGGGTGACCCCTACAAGGATACGGCCGGCCCCGCCGTCAACCCGCTCATCAAGATCATCAACATTGTGGCGCTGCTGATTGTGCCGCTGATGGTCCGCGTGTTCGCTTAAACCGCCAGTCAAACCGCGCCGCCTTGAATGCGGTGCGTTCTGACAACCAAAAGGCCGCCCGCGTATCAACGCGGGCGGCTTTTTTGGGTCTGTACATCCTTGTGCGTCGGGCGCCTTCCCCCTGTGCAGACCGGAAGGGCGCGCTCGGTCCGGAGCGTCAGTCGAGCCGGACCTTGCCTTCTTCGATCAGCTTTGCGGTCCGGCCTTTTGCATGCGTTGCCTATGATCCGCATGGCGCGATTTCAGGTAAGCCGAAGCAGTTTTCTTCTGCTCAACCGTCAGACCATCCCAGAAGGCCAGCCATTTTTGCTGAACTGCGTCCATGCTGGCCTCCCTCTTGGCGCGTTCCTGCTTGGCGAGCGCCATCATGGCGCGAGGATCAACCGGATCGGTCGCATAGAGCGCCTCTATCGCCTTCTGGTGATCGGCACGGCTGCTGAGCCGGGTTGCGCGCATATCGCTGCGCGCCTTCTGGGCTGCGTCGAGCTGCGCCTTCTG